>CAZYIV010000025.1:0-43470 GCA_964647615.1 uncultured Gemmatimonadaceae bacterium
CCACCCCCGGCACGCCGATGGCGAAGTCCGCCTCCTTCTTCTCGGCGAACTCCTTCACCTGCCGCGGGGTCATGATCTGCTCCGCCAGCAGCTTCAGGTCCTCCGGCCGCAGCGGCTGCATCTCCAGCCCGGCGAGCTCGCCGTTCACCCGGATGGTGGGCGGGCGGCCGACCTTGAGGTGCAGGTCGGAGCCGTTCCGCTGCACCATCAGCGAAATGGCCTGCTTGAAGTTGAACGGCGGCTGCAGTGCCGCCGGGGCGGTGGTCTCAGCCATTGGGGTCCACCCGGAACAGCACGGTGCCGAACTCCACCGGCTGGGTGTCGTCCACCAGCACTTCCTTCACCACGCCGGCGACCTCGGCCTCGATCTCGTTCATGATCTTCATCGCTTCGATGATGCAGACCGTCTGCCCCACCGCGATGCGGCTCCCCACCTTCACGTACGGCTCCGCGCCCGGCTCCGGCGCCTTGTAGAAGGTGCCGACCATGGGCGACTTCCCGTCCTTGAGCGCGCTCGCCGCCGCCGGGGCCGCCGCCGCGGGGGCAGCCGGGGCGGTGGGCGCCGCCGCCATCGGGGCGGCCGGCGGGGGCGCCGCCATCGCCATGTGCACCGGCGCGGGAAGCGCCGGGCCGTTCCCCGTCCGGGTGATGACCACCCCGGTGTCGAAGAAGCCCTTCACCTCGATCGAGCCGATCTCGGGGAACTCGTGCAGCAGCTCCGCCAGCTTGCGGACGTCCTTGAGCTCGACCGACTTGATGCCCGGCACCTTCCCGATGAGGCGGGCGAGGTCCTGGGTGTCTTTGGTTGTCATGAGGTGCCAGGTTGCAGGTGGCCGCTAGACCAGTTCCAACAGGTCCACGTGATTGTCTGACAGGAGTTCCGGACCGGCCGGCGCCAGGTGGACGTCGTCCTCCAGCCGCACCCCGCCCCAGCCCGGAAGATAGATGCCGGGTTCCACGGTGACCACCGCGCCCGCGGGCAGCGGCGCCTCCGCCGTGGGCGAGAGCCGGGGCGCCTCGTGCACCTCGAGCCCGAGCCCGTGTCCCAGCGAATGCCCGAACGCCTCGCCGTACCCCTGGCGGGCGATCACCTCGCGCGCCAGCCGGTCGGCATCCCGGCCCGACTGCCCCGCCCGCACCTGCTCCAGGGCCCGGCGCTGGGCCCGGCGGACGGTGTCGTAGACGGTGCGCTGCCGCTCGTCGGCGCGGCCCCCGACCAGCACCGTGCGGGTCAGGTCGGCACAGTATCCGTCCACCTGCGCGCCGAAGTCAAGCAACAGCCACTCCCCGGCGCCCAGCACCCGTTCGCTGGTGCGGGCATGCGGCAGGGCGGCCCGCGGCCCGGACGCGACGATCGTCGGGAACGGGTGCCACTCGCTCCCCCGGCGGCGCAGCGCGGCCTCGAGCAGCGCCGCCACCTCGTATTCCGAGAGCCCGGGCCGCACCTGGGGCAGGGTCTCCGCCAGCGCCTCCTGCGCCAGCGCCGCCGCGCGGCGGATGGCGGCGACCTCGCCGGCGTCCTTCACCGCCCGGAGCCCTTCGACCAGCTCGCCCGCCGGCAACCAGGTGAGCCCGGGGACGAGGGCCTCGAGCCGTTCGCGATCCCGCACCGTCGCGATGTGCGCCTCGAAGCCGGTCGCGGCGGCGGGCCGCTCGCCGAGCACCTTCTTGAGCCGGTCCCAGACGCTGGTGGGGTCCACCTCGACCCGGGCGGCATTGCCAGCCTCCCGCGGTGCCTGTGCGGCATAGCGGAAGTCGGTGACCAGGATGGGATCGTCGCGCCGCACCAGCAGCAGCCCGGCCGAGCCCGAGAAGCCGGTCAGGTAGCGAATGCTGGGCAACCCCTGCACCAGGAGCTGCTCCAGCCCCGCCGCGGCCAGCTGGGCGCGGAGCGCCGCCAGCCGTCCGGGGCGCGGGTCAGCCACGGAGCCGCGTGACCAGCGCGTCGAGTCCGAGCAGGTACCCCCGCGGACCGAAGCCGGCCACGATACCGACCGCGAGGTCGGCCAGCCGCGAGTGCCGGCGCTCCGGCTCCCGGGCAAAGATGTTCGACAGGTGTACTTCGATGAACGGGACCCGCACCGCCAGCATCGCGTCGCGGATCGCGAGGCTGGTGTGGGTGAACGCGGCGGCGTTGACCAGGGCGCCGTCGGCGCTGCCACGGAGTCCCTGCACCGCCTCCACGAATGCCCCCTCGTGGTTGCTCTGGAACCACTGCAGCTCGACGCCCAGCCGGGCGGCCTCGGCCCGCACCATCGCCTCGAGCTCCGGGAGGGTGGTGCGGCCGTAGACCTCGGGCTCGCGGCTGCCGAGCAGGTTCAGGTTGGGGCCGTTCAGGACGGCGATCCGCATCAGCGCTTGAGGCTCTTGAGCCAGTGCTGGAACTGGTCCAGGTCCTCGTCCGAGGGCATCGCCTGGCGCGGCCCCGTGGTCGAGGGGCCGGGAGCCGGGCCCCCGAAGAACTGGTCGAACGAGAAGGGGTCCCCGCCGCCGCCGGCGCGCGGCGTCGGCTCGGTCGTCTTGGGGGCCGGCTGGGCGGCAGGCTCCTCACCGAAGATCGCGCTGAGGGAGAGCGGGTCGCGCGCCGGGCGAGTGGGCTTGCCGCTCCCGTCGTCCGGGGCCCCGGGGCCGCCGGGCCGGGCGTCCGCCAGGCCGCGGAAGAAGGACTCCACCGATTCCCCGCCGGTGTCCACCGCGACATACGACATCCGCCGGGCCCCGGCGGAGCGCTGCTGCTCCAGCTCCCGCACCCGCGACGCGAGCCGGGCGTCGTTGGGCTGCCGCGCGAGCAGGGTCCGGTAGACGTTCAGCGCCTCCGCGACATGCCCCTGCCGGGCGTACAGCTCCGCCATGCTCTCGGTGAGCACCGGCTCGGGCTCCGCCGCCGGCTCCGCGGTGACCGGCGCCGGCTCGGCCGCCTGCTGCACCTCCTGCGAGATCCGTCGCACCGGGGTGGGCTCGGGCTCGGCGTCGGCCTCCTCCGGGAAGATCAGCTTGAGCTCGGAGGGCCGCGGGGCGCGCTCGGCGACGGCCTCCTCGACCTCGGGCTCCATCGCCGGCGGCGCGTCGGGGGCCTCCCCCGCCGCCACCAGTTCCTCGATGACGGAAACCGTCGCCACCTCCTCGACGACCGACGCCTCGGGTTCCGGCTCCGGCTCGACGTCGGGCTCGGCCATCGCGGCGACGACCGGTTCCGGCCCGGGAAGCTCCTCCGGCTCGGGCAGCGACGCCATCGCCGGCTCGACCGGTGGCTCCTCGTCGTCTGCCATCGGCGAGGTGGAGAGCTCCTCCGTCGGCATCAGGGAGATCGCCGCGAACCCGGTGGTCACCGGCCCCGCGGGCATCGGCGGGGGCGGAGGCGGCGGGGCGAAGTCGATCACCGGCTCGAGTTCCGGTTCTGGTTCCGGCTCGGGCTCCAGTTCCGGCTCGAACGCCGGCACCGGTTCGGTCGACTGCGACAGCCGCTGCAGCAACTCCTCCGCGCCACTCGGGGTCTGGTACTCCGAGCTCGAGGAGCCCGCCAGTCCGAGCTCCTGCGAGGCGTCCGGCATCTGGAACTCGGAGGAGCCGGCCGCCATTTCGAGCAGGTCCTCGCTGGCATCCGGCGCCTGGAACTCGCTCATCCCGGATGGGCGGAGTTCGAGATCGTGCGGCGCCTCGAGGCCGAAGCTGAAGGGCTCGGGGGCCGGCAGCGGCTCCACCGGAGGAGCGAACGGCTCGTCGGGCTCGATCCCCGCCATCGGTTCTGGTGCCAAATCCCGCGCGGCCTCGGTCAGGTCCAACTCCGCCGGCTCGAGGTCGGGCATCGGCGCTGGCGCACTGAAGGCCCGCATCGGCGGGGCGGTCTTCTCCGGGTCCAGGTCCGGCATGGCACCCGCGGCGGTGAGCGGCTCGATCTCCCGGGTGGGGACCGGCGGTTCCATCTCGCGGGTGCGGGTGGGCGGCTCGATTTCCCGGGTCGGAGTCCGCGGCTCCGACGCCGGCGGCGGGTCGTAGGCACCGAAGGCGGCGCCCACCTCCGCATCGAGGTCGGCACTCTCGTCGGCGACTTCCCCGGTGCCGGTCTCGACCATGGCGCCGGGCTGCGGCACGAAGGGGCGGGCCACCACCTCGACCGTCGCGGTGGTTTCCTCCACGACCGCGGCGGCGGCCGGCGCCGCGGTGGTCACCTGCTCGGTCAGGACCGCGGCGGCGGCTTCACGCGCGGCATCCACCCGCTCCAGCTGGTCCCGGGCCTCGTCATTGCTCGGGTCCACGGTCATGAGCCGGGCCAGCCACCCCCTCGCCTCCATGAGGCGACCCTGGCGTTCGGTCACGTCGGCCAGGGCCTTCAGGGCAATGACGTTTTCCGGGTCGAGATCCAGGACGTGCGTGAATGCCGCCTCGGCCGGACCGTCCTCCCGGAGGTCCAGGCAGCAGCGGCCGAGCACGATGTTGCCCGGAATGTGGTCGGGGTGGAGCTCGAGGCCCTGCCGGAGGACATCCCGCGCCAGTAGCGGCTCACCGTTCTTGCGGAGGGCCTCGGCGTAGGGGGCGAAGACCGTCCCCTTGGGATTCTCCTTCCACCGGCGTTCGAGCTTGTCGATCTCGCTGTTGGGTGGCATCCCCGGCCCTATGCGTAAGTCGTTGTGGGAATTAGATAAAGATTAGGTAACCTGCCACAGACTGTCAACGGGTCCGGGCCCGCCGTGGCTTGAGATTCCGCGTTGCCGGGCTTACACTTAGCCCTCTTTTCGCCCCGGCCCCCCCCCAACCACGCAGGGCAGTCCCCTATGATGCAAGTCTTCCGGAGCATCGCCGGCAAGGTCGCCGCCGTCGTCTTCGCGGTGCTCATGATCGTCTTCGTGATCACCAGCGTGGACTGGAGTCAGGTCACCGGCGGGTCCCGCACCACGGTAGGCGAGATCGGCGGGGTGAAGGTCCCGCTCCAGACCTTCCAGCGGATGGTGCAGGGCGAGCTGGATGCCCGGCAGCGGCAGAACGGCCGGTCCGCCGGCGCGGAGGATGTCGAGGAGGCGCGCAACGCGGTGTGGCAGGACCTGATCCAGCAGCAGAGCCTGGAGCTGGAATACCGCAAGCGGGGCATCACCGTCACCCCCGACGAGGTGGCGCTGGCCATCCAGAACAACCCGCCGCCCGAATTCCTGAACCAGCCGGACTTCCAGACCGACGGCAAGTTCGACATGGAGAAGTACCAGCGCTGGCTCCAGTCGGGGACCGCCGCACAGGTGATCCCGCTGCTGGAGGCGCAGTACGCCGACCAGATCCGGCAGTCCAAGCTGCTGCGGGTGATCACCGGCGACGTGTACCTGTCCGACCCGGCCCTGTGGCAGGCGTGGGAGGACTCCCACGCCAAGGTCACGATCGAGCTGGCGGCGATCCTGCCCCGCAACGTGGTGCCCGACTCGGCCGTCACCATCACGGAGGCGGAGGCGCGGCAGTACTACGACCAGCATCGCGACGACTTCAAGCGGCCGGCGACTGCCTACCTCAGCTTTGTCGAGGTCGTCAGGAGCACCGACGCCTCCGACACCGCGGCCGCGTTGCAGCGGGTGCAGGGCCTCCGCCGCGAGATCCAGGATGGCGCGCCCTTCGCCGAGGTCGCCAAGCGTGAGTCGGCCGACTCGGTGTCCGCCGCCAAGGGCGGGGACCTGGGCGAGTTCGGCAAGGGCGAGATGGACCCGGCCTTCGAGAAGGCGGCCTTCAGCCTGCCGGTCGGCACGGTGTCGGAGCCGGTGCTCTCCGCCTTCGGCTACCACCTGATCAAGGTGACCAAGCGCAGCGGGGCCAAGGTCCAGGCCAGCCACATCCTGATCCCGATCGAGCTGGCCGGCGCCCACCGCGACGCGCTGGACGCGCGCACCGACAGCCTCGAGAGCCTGGCGGCGGAGAAGCTGGACCCGGCCGCCCTCGACACCGCGGCCCGGGTGCTCGGCCTGCGGATCGGCCGGGCCAACCCGCTGCAGAAGGGCGGCCGGGTCCAGGTGGGGCTGCAGGTGATCCCCGACGCCGCGGTCTGGGCCTTCCAGGCCAAGGTGGGGGAGACCAGCCGGATCGTCGAGGTGAGCTACGCCGACTTCCTCTTCCGGCTCGACAGCCTGACGCCGGAAGGGGTGCCGCCCTACGAGGACGTGAAGGACGCGGCCCTCATCGAGGCCCGGAACAACAAGAAGTGGGACGTAGCCCGCACCATCGCCACCGACCTGACCAAGCGGATCTCCGAGGGCAGCACGCTCGAGCAGGCCGCGACGGCGCTCCGCCTGCCGCACCAGACCCTGGGCCCCTTCACCCGGGTGAACCCCGCGATCCCCAACCCGCAGCTGGTCGGCGCGTCGTTCGGGCTCGCGCCGGGCCGGACCAGCGGGGTGATCGACACCAAGGAAGGGCTCTACGTGCTGCGGGTCATCAAGCGCGAGCCCGCCGATTCGGCGGAGTTCGGCAAGGACCTGGAGGAGTTCCGCGCCCGGCAGGTGCAGCTCGCCCGGCAGGACCGGGTGCGCAACTACCTTGCCGAGCTGAAGACCCGGGTCAAGGTGGTGGACAACCGGGACCGGATCTTCCGCACCGAGGCCCAGGCCGAGGCTTCGAGCAGCACCCGCTCCTGAGCACGCGGCGGGACCGGACAAACGGACACGCGGGGGCCGCCGGCATCGGCGGCCCCCGCGTGTGTTTCCGGCCGGTGGCCGGGCCTACTGCGACAGGCGCTTCGGCTCGCCGCCCGAGGGCGGCGTGGGGCCGGTGCGGCTGTCGATCTGGCGGCCGGTCGGCGCCCCGGCATCGGTGCCGGTCACCGCGTCGGAGGCCTCGTTGATGCTCTTCTTGAACTCCCGGATCCCCTTGCCGAACGAGGACCCGATCTCGGGCAGCCGCTTGGCCCCGAACACCAGCAGGACGATCACCAGGATCACGAGGATCTCAGGCAGCCCCAGGTTGCCGAACATGCGGAACTCCAGCTAGAAGAGTGAGCGGGCGAGCAGGTAGGCCACGAGGACCCCGAGGATCGCCAGCGGCGACACGTTCACCGCGACCGGCCCCAGCGTGAAACTGAAGACCAGGAGATCGAGCGACACGGGGCCGACGCTCGGACTGGCACTGAACGTGAAGAACTGCCTGGCGACGCTGTCCGGCATCACCGCGACGACCAGGGCGTTGAGGTAGCCGCCGAGGATGAACCCGGCGATCAGCACCCCGAGGTGGAACATCGGCCGCCGCGGTCCGCTCGCCATCAGCGCCGCCGGTCCAGCACGTAGGTGATACTGTCGCGCAGGGTGTCGCGCGCGGCGCTTGCCGGCAGCGCATCGAGGGCTTCCTCCGCCTGCTCCGCGAGCCGCTGGGCCCGGCGCCGGGCGTAGTCCAGCCCTCCCGCCTCCGCGACCAGGCCGACCACCCGCGCGATGCTCTGGTCATCGGGCTGGGCGGCGGCCATCAGCGCCTGCACCTCGCGCCGGCCGGCGGGCGACAGCCGGTCGAGCGCGTGGATCAGCGGCAAGGTGACCTTGTGTTCCCGCAGGTCGTTGCCGGACGGCTTCCCGGTGACCGCCTCGTCCTCGGTGTAGTCGAGGAGATCGTCCACGATCTGGAAGGCCATGCCGATCGCCTCGCCGAAGCGCCGCAGCGCATCGCGCTCGCGGGCCCCGGCGCGGAGCGCCCCGACCTCGCACGCGCCGGAGAGGAGCGACGCGGTCTTGGCGCGGATCAGCAGGTCGTACTCCGCCTCGGAGAAGCTGAGCGGCTCGAGCGCCATGAGCTGGCGCATCTCGCCCACGGTCATCTCGTTGGTGACCCGCGAGATGACCCGGAGCGGCTCCAGGTCGCCCAGCCGGGTCAGCTCCACCACCGCCCGGGAGTACAGGTAGTCGCCCATGATGACCGACACCTGGTGACTGAACAGGGCGTTGATCGTCGGCATGCCGCGGCGCAGTACCGAGTGGTCCACCGAGTCGTCGTGCACCAGGGTGGCGAGGTGGATCAGCTCGATCACCGCCCCCAGCGATTCGGCCCGCTCGTCGCTGGCGCCGCTGGCCTCCTCCGAGAGCAGCAGCAGGGTCGGGCGGAACAGCTTGCCCTGCATCTGCAGCAGGTGCCCGTTCACCTCGGTGATCAGCCCGAAGTCGCTCTCGATGATGCGGCGCAGCTCGCGCTGCACCCGCTCCAGGCGGGGCCGGAGCGCCGACTGCAAGGAAGCCAGCGTGATGCCGGCGGCGGGGGAGGTCACCGCGCCCGTCCGGCGGAAAGCCGCGCCATGCGCCCGCTCGCATCCTGGAAGCCGATATCCACCGCGAGCACCCGCTCGTAGGTGGTGATCGCCGGGTCGAACTTGTCCTGCGCCTCGAGCGCGCGCGCCAGCCAGTAGATCAGGCCGATCTGCTCGTCGTCGGTGGCGCCCAGGCTCTCCACCGCCCGCCGCAGGATCGCCTCCGCGATGGCGAACTGCCCCTTCTCGAAGAAGGCCGTCCCCAGCGCCTCGGAGGTCTTGAGGCGGCCCTCCGGCGAGCGGAGCGCCTTCTGGAACTCGGCAATCGCCTCGTCCAGCAGGCCCATCTCCTTGAACGCCACGCCCAGGTCGTAGTGCGCCTGGTAGTCCTCGGCGTCGATGTTCTCGTCGATGCCGCGCTTGAAGGCCTGCAGCATGTCCTGGAAGTCCTGCTGCTCGTCGCCCGTGGGCTCCTCGTCCTCGACCCGCATCCGGGAGTCCTTCACCCGGTCGTCGTCGAGGATCAGCGCCCCGAGGTCGATGAAGTCCCCGCCCAGGTCCTCCATGGCCGGCTCGGGCGGCCGGGCCGCCGGCACCGACTTGCGGGAGGCCCTGGGCGGCGGCGCCTCGAAGGCGGCCTCCAGGGCCTGGTCCAGCTCCGCCGCGGCCGGCTCGTCCGCCGCGGGCTCCGGCGCCGTGGCGCCCGGCGCGGCCTCCTCGACCGGCGCGGGCGGGATCGGTGGCAGCTCGTCCTCCACCGGCGCCAGCGCATCGAGCGCGGCCAGGGCCCGCTGGTTCCCCGGATCGTGCTCGGAGACGCGGCGGTAGACCGCGAGCGCCTTGTCGAGGGCCCCGACCCGGAGCAGCGCGTCGGCCAGTTCGACGTAGGCGTCGATCAGGCGCGACCGCTCCCCGCTCCGGAAGGCGATCTCCACCCGCTTCTGGTGGTAGCGCACCCCGTTGGGGTCGAGCCGAATGAGCTCCAGGACCAGGTCGCCGGCACGGCCCCAGTCCTCCCGCCCTTCGTACCCGGCGAGGGCCAGTTCCAGCTCCTCCTGCCCCCGCAGGGTCTCGCCGGCGCCGAGCAGCGCCTCGCCGAGCACGCGGTGGGCCTCCGGATCGTCCGGATCCTCGAGCACCCGGTCCTCGAGCTCCGCGATGCTGGGCGGCTCGATCTCGCCGCCGTCGAGGAAGGCCACGGCCTCCTCTTCCTCGGCGGGCGGCTCCACCGCCTCCTCGCCCAGGCCGGCCTCGAGCAGGTCCATCCCGGAGAGCAGCAGCCCCTGTTCCGACGGCGACGGCTCGATCCCCCCGTCACCGAGGCCGGGACCGAGGTCGGCGGTGAACTCGGGCTGGGTGTCGAGCGGGTCCGGCACCAGGAAGCTGTCGGTGTGCACCGGCGTGACCGGCGCCTCGTCGGGATCGGCCTCGCTGGCCCGCTCGAGCTCGAGGCCTTCCATCGTCACGTTCAGCGCCAGGTCCTCGGGCTCGACCCGGTCCATCTCCAGCCCCTCGAGCGGGGCCACCGTCGCCTCGGGAGTGAGGTCGGTACTGGTCGGCTCGAAGCCCAGGGTCTTCGCCACTTCGGCGGAGGCGGACGCCTCGAGCACCGCCTCGTCGCTGATCTTCTGGACGCTCTCCAGCTCGATCGGCGCGTCCACCAGGCTCGAGGTCTCGATCTCGAGCGGCTCCGCCGGGGGCGCCGGCGGCTCGGCCGGGGGCCCCGCGTCGGGCACCTCGAGCAGCGGCACGCCGCCGGGCGCCTTCTTCTGGTTCTGGGTCGTGGGACGGGTGGGAATCGCGCGAGTCTTCCGGGAGGGCGGCCCGCTCGGGCGGGCCGCGGGTGCGGCTCCGCTGCCCACATCCAGGAAGACCAGGTCGCCCGTGCGGTTCTTGCCGGTGACCGGGCGCGCCGGCGCGGCCTCGCCGCCACTCCCCGCCCCGGCCGCCGCCGGGTCCTCGGCGTCGATGGCCTGCAGCCGCATCAGCGTCTTGCGGGCGCCGATGGTGTCGCCCCGCGCCTCGAGGTCGCTGGCGAGCTTCTCCAGCTGCTCCCGCGCCTCCGCATTGCGTGAGGAGGCGCGGAGCAGCTCGGAGAGCATCAGGCGGATGTCCTTGTTCGCCGGGAACTGGTCCGCGAAGTCCTTCACCGCCTTGAAGGCCTCGTCCAGCTGGTTGAGCGCGTTCATCCGCTCGAGGTACTCGAGCAGGTTCTTCTTGGCCTCGATGACCACGTTCTTGCGGGCGTGCAGCTGGGCGAGCTTGAGGTAGGTCTGGATCCGTCCGGGGTTCACCCGCAGGATCTTGCCGCACAGCGCGATGGCGTTGTTGTAGAAGCCCTGGTCGCCGTAGAGGTCCGCGGCGCGCTCATACGCCTGGACCGCGGCACCGGGTTCATTCGCCTTGAGGTAGAGGTCCCCGATGCGATTGTACACCGAGAGGTCGGGGACGGGATCGTTCCCGGCCTCGAACTCGCGGATCGCCTGGAGGTACACCTCGATGGCGCGCCGCCATTCTTCCTTCTGCTCGTATTTTCTGGCGGTCTCTTTGAGCTTCTCGAAGTTCATCCAGCGCGGGGGTGAAAGGGTGGAGCCCCATGCTATACCGGCACTTAGGAAGATACCGGCCCACGCGGAGGATTAGCAAGGCAATCCGGGGAACGGATCCAGCGCCCCGGCCGCCACCAGCGCCGTGAGCCGGGCCAGGTCGGGGGCGGGGGGCCGGTCCTCCTCGAGCCGGGGGATCCCATCTGCCGGGGCGCGCACCCGCCGGTGCAGCGCCTCCACCCCGCTCCCCGGCCGGAGCGGCAGCAGGAAATCCAGCCCCTGCGCGGCGCAGAGCGCCTCCGTGGCCACCACCTTCTGGGCGTTGCCCAGGATGCGGCGCGTCTTGAGCGCCGCCGCCATGCCCATGGGGACGAAGTCCTCCTGGTTGGCATCGGTGGGGATCGACCCGATGCTGGCCGGCATCGCCAGCGCCCGCGACTCCGCGACCAGCGAAGCCGCGGTGATCTGCACCATCATGAAGCCGGAGGAAAGCCCCGGGTCCCGGGTGAGGAAGGCCGGGAGCCCCTGGGAAAGATCGGGGTTCACCAGCCGCTCGACCCGGCGCTCGGCGATCGCCTGCAGGGTGGTGAGCGCCACGCCGAGGAAGTCGAGTGCCTGGGCCACCGGCTGGCCGTGGAAGTTGCCGCCGGAGAGCACGTCGCCGTTGTCGAAGACCAGCGGATTGTCGGTCGAGGCGTTGAGCTCGATGGCCGCCGTCTCCCGCGCGAAGCGGATCGCGTCGGCCACCGCCCCGAGCACCTGTGGGGTGCAGCGCAGGCTGTAGGCGTCCTGCACCCGGTCGTCGTTCTCCCGGTGCGATTCCCGGATCTCGCTCGCCTCGAGCAGCCGCCGCATCAGCTCCGCCGCCAGCCGCTGGCCGGCGTGGGGCCGGGCCTCGTGGATCCGCGGGTCCAGCGGGGTCGGCGTTCCCCGCAGCGCCTCCAGGCTCATCGCGGCGGTCCCCACCGCAGTGCGCCACAGCACCTCCGCGTCGTGCACCAGCAGGGTCAGCAGGGCGGTCTGGGCCTGGGTGCCATTGATGAAGCTGAGCCCTTCCTTGGGGCCGAAGCGGTACGGGGCCAGGCCGGCCGCCGCGAGCGCCTGGCCCGCCGGCCGGGTCCGGCCGTCCTCGCCCAGCACCTCCCCCTCCCCGATCAGCGCCATGGCGATGTGGGCAAGCGGGGCCAGGTCACCGCTCGCCCCGACGCTTCCCTGCTCCGGCACCACCGGCACAATCCCGGCATTGAGCAGGGCCACCAGCGCGTCCACCAGCTCCGGCCGCACGCCGCTGGTGGGCCGGAGCAGGACGTTGGCGCGAAGCAGCATCGCGGCCCGGACCACATCGCGCGGCAGCGGGTCGCCCATGCCCGCGGCGTGGCTCCGGATGAGGTTTACCTGGAGCTGGTCCAGCTGATCCCCGGGGATCCGGACGTTCGCGAGCTTGCCGAACCCGGTGTTGATCCCGTAGATCGCCCCGCCACGGCGGATGGCCGCCTCGACCAGCGCGCGGCTCGTCGCGAGGCGCGCGCGGGCGGCAGGGTCCAGGGTGAGGGTGGCGCCGGGAGCGCGCGCGAGCGTGACCACGTCGGCCGGCGCGAGGGTGGTGCCCGTCAGGATGTGGGAAGGCATGGCCACAACCTAACCGCCGCCCCGGGGCGGGAGAACCGCCCGGAATGGCAGCGGGGGCCGGCGCCTCCCGGCACCGGCCCCCGCCCCATGGCGTCCGCGTTCGCTACCGCCGGGCCGTGGCCTGGCGGATGAGTTCCGGGTTGCCGAAGTCGGTCTGGAACGCCCAGTCGAGGATCAGGAACGTCTGCCCCACGTGGGTCACCCGGACCGCACCATAGCGGTTGAAGCCGTCGCCGCCGTCGGTCTCGAACACGTAGCCCCACCCGGGCAGGGCCTCGATGCCGGCGCGCCCGTAGTTCACGTTGGGGGCGTAGTCAATGCTGGTGAGGTCGGCCACCGGGGCGTTGCCGTAGAGCTCCACGCCGGTCCCGGCCCGCACCGGGGTGAGGAACAGCGCGCCGCTGCTGTCCCGCTCCACGGAGAAGTCGTTGAGCGTGGAGGACCCGTTCTGCACCAGGCCGATCTCCGCCGGCTCGGCGGCGCCGTTGCCGTTCAGGTCGCGCCAGAAGCGGAAGCCGCTGCCGGCGTCCTGGGTCTGCCGGGCGTACAGCACCACGTTCCGGGCATCCGGCCGCGGCGTGTCGGCCCGGAGCGGCGACCAGAGGCTCTCGAACCCCTCCACGCTCACCGCGGAAACCGCGAAGCAGCGGGACACGCCGTTGGTGAGCGCGCCGGCCACGAACTCCGGCGCCACCGTGGTCCCCTCGAGCGCCCAGGTGGTCCCGCAGAGGTCCTGGTCCAGATCGTAGGAAGTGCTGTACACCCGGTAGGTCTTGAACCCCGCGGGATCGCTCTGGAACGGGTTGTCGCTCCAGTCAAGCGCGATCGCCGCGTTCAGGGTGGTGCTGTGCAGGGTCGTGGGTGCCTCCAGAGCCAGGCGCTCGTCCACCGTCACCACGTTGCTGGGCGCAGTCTCAACCCCGTCAATGTCCTCCGCCGTCACGTAGTACTGCAGGTGCGGCAGCCCCTCGTCATGGAAGGAATTGGAGGTGGTGGTGGCACGGAGCCGGTAGGCCTCGCCGGTGGAGCCCCGGGAGTACACGTGCCAGCTGGCCAGGTCGGGATTGTTGTCGAAGTCCCAGGTGAGCAGGACACCGGTCGGGGCGCCGGGGGTGCCGCTCGGCTGCACCTCGTAGCGCAGGTTGGTCGGCGGTGCCACCAGCCCGCCCCCGCCGACGATGGTAGTGCTGTCGCTGCAGGCAGCGGCGAGGAGCAGGACGGCCGGCCAGACGGAACGCATGGACTACTCCAGTGAGGGAACACCGGCCCCACATGCAGGGCCGGTGCCAGCCCGGGTGCCTTCCGTAACCTCCATATCCACAACGACTTCCATCCGCGGCCCCGGACCGAGCGTCCACCGGGGCGGACACTCCCGTCTCCCCCGGTGGACACCGCGCGGTCAGCGGTCGAACGAGGTCTGGTTGTAGTCGAACTTGATGTCCGGCAGGTCCGAGAGGAACACCGAGAAAATGAAGGCGAAGTTGCCGTTCGGGCTCTTGTTGAACGTGAACGCGGCCCGCCACTCGTGCAGCACGCGCTCCAGCCGCACCACCTGCGCCTCGAACTTCTTGTCGGTGATGTTGTACTGGGTGGACCAGGAGAGCGTCCAGAACGGCGTGGGGGCAAAGTTGGTGCTGAGCCCGAGGCTCTGCCGCGTCGGGTTGGCCGCGCTGGCGACGCCGGAGACCGGGCGGGAGCGGGAGAGGCTGTAGTTGAACGTGGCCTGGAAGCGCCGGTTGGTGGCGACCCCGATCGTCTGGTCCGCGTTGTAGCCGTAGAACGACGGCGGCCGGCCGTACTGACTCTGCCCCGCGACATAGCTGGGCGGTGTCGGCTCTTCCTTGCGCGCCGTGTCCCCCGCCCCGGCCAGGCCGAACAGGCGCAGCACCGAGCGCACGGTGTTGCCGCTGACCGAGGCCGCGGCGGTCACCGACTGCAGGAAGGGATCGAACCTGGCGGTATCGGTGCCGACGGTCCCCTTCCACAGGTCGTGGGTCA
This sequence comes from uncultured Gemmatimonadaceae bacterium, assembly GCA_964647615.1. Lineage (GTDB taxonomy): Bacteria > Gemmatimonadota > Gemmatimonadetes > Gemmatimonadales > GWC2-71-9 > JADJOM01. The sequence continues at coordinate 14,368 of CAZYIV010000025.1, forward strand.
GGCTCAGGCTGAAGCCGGGCAGGAGGTCGCTCTGCAGCTGATTGGAGAGCGACTGGGTCCGCCAGCCGGTGCGCCCCTTCTGCTTGGCCTGCTCGAAATCGTACTGGATCGAGCTGGTCTGGATGCCGAGGATGCGGAACCGTCGGGCCTTGTCGGCGCCGGTGGTGTCCCCCGGGGCCGGGCGGGACTTCCCCTCGATGTTCTGCGACAGGCCGATCGAGAGCAGCTGGGTCGGGTCGCTCCGGAGCCGGAGGGCCTGGCCCGGCGCGGCGATCGCCTGGGCATAGGCGCGATTGATGGACGCCGAGGGGGCGTAGCTGTACTGGATGATGGGCGAGATGCTGTGCCGGATGCGGGAGATGGGCCCGAAGCCGGGGTAGATGTGGAAGAAGGTCGGCGCCGCCGCGACCCCGAAGGTGAACCGCTTGCCCTGCCGGACCCAGTTGCCGCCGGTGTTGCGATTGCGGACCAGGAAGGCGCCCGAGGTCGAGTTGGTGATGCCGACGGTGGGCTGCAGCTTCCAGGACGAGCGGAAGACCGTGGGCAGGCTGATCCCGGTCTGCCAGTCGAGGTCGCCCTGGAAGTCGCCCACGGTCACCCGGCTGACCACGATGCTGTCGGTCGGGTCGGGGGTGGAGGGATCCGGCACCTTCTGGGTGCCGATGACCTGGCGGCCATTGGTCTGCCGATCGTTGAGCCCGAGGCTGTTCTGCCAGGTGAATCCGCCGATGCGGAGTGGCGTGCTCAGGCTCACCGTGGTGGTGCGGGAGTCCCGCAGCCGGTTGCTCAGCGTGTCGAGCCCGCCGCCCGGCGCGGCGATGACCAGGCGCGGGCTGAGCGGGAAGTTGTTCTCGAGCGAGTTGGTGATGGACAGCCCCGGGGACCAGGTGAGGTTCTCCCCGATGTCGATCGGCTTGGGGCTCACCGACAGCGACGGCAGCTGCATGGTGACGCTCTTGTCGGAGAGGTTCTGCCGCCGGTTGCCGCCCAGCGCGATCGAGCCCCAGGCGAAGCGCTTGGTGAAGTTGGCCGCGCTGACGATCTGCTGGGTCGAGGCCAGCGGGTCGATCGAGTTGCGGCGCTGCACGAAGCCGCTGCTGCTGTAGTTGATGTTCAGGTTCAGCGAGGTGGACAGGTCGAAGTTCTGCCGGTGGTCCCAGCGCAGGTTGGTGGCCCGGCGCCCGGTGTTCTCGATGGTGCGGGTGTAGCCCAGCGCCCCGCTCAGGAAGCGGTTGAGCACCCGGTACTGGCCCGCGAACCCGTACTCCACGAAGCGGTTCGAGTACCAGTCCAGCTTGGCGGTCACGTCGAAATAGTCGTTCGGGGCCCAGTAGTAGCCGATGTTCGTGATCTGGCGGTTGTAACCCGGGTTCTGCCGCACGATGTCATTGAGGCCGAAGTGCGGCACCAGGATCCCGGAGCGCCGCCCGGTACGGGCGTCCTGGAACACGAACGGCAGCCACAGGACCGGCACGTCGCGGATGTAGAGGGTCGCCGGCCGTGCCACCATGACGGTCTTCGAGATCCACTTCACCTCGCTGGCCTGGAAATGGTAGTGCGGCGTGGGCAGGTCGCAGCTGGTGATCTCGCCCCGGGAGGCGTACAGCCGGGCCGAGCTCGAGTCCTGGGCCAGGTTGCCACGCAGGAACCAGTCGTTGCCGTTCTGCTTGAAGGTGGTGAGCGCATCCTCCACCACCCCGCGGCGGATGCAGGTGTTGTAGCGGATCCCCCCGAAGCCGGCCAGCACCGTCTCCTTGTCGAACAGCGCCGGCGCCCCGACGGCCCGGATCAGGCAGTCCGCCTCCTGGTAGGCGATGGAATCGCCCTCGAGGGTGGTCTCCCCCCGCCTGGTCATGGCCTCCCCCCGGAGCAGGATCCGCCGGTCCTGGGCGAATACCACCGCCGAGTCGGAGCGGAACCGGGTGGACTGGTAGCCGTCCCGCTTGAGCAGCGCCTTGGTGACCGAGTCCTCTTCCGCGAAGCTGTGCTTGGGGGCGGTGGGCAGGCCGAGCCGGCGGGCCGAGGCGGTGTCCAGCGCCTGGCCCGGCCGGGCGCGGGTGGTGTCACCGGTGTCGGCCGCCAGCTTGCCGGGACGGGTCAGGCTGTCAGACTTCTGGAAGACGCGCTTCGGGACCGGCTGCTGCGCCGAGAGCCGGGCGGGGAGGGCGAGGGCGAGGAGCAGCAGCAGCGCGCGCCCCGCGGCGTTGTGGAGCTGCCGCCGGTGGATCAACCAGGAGCCGGCGAAGCCGATCTCGTAGAGCAGCAGGATGGGCACCGTCATCATCATCATGCTGAGGACGTCGGTCCCGGGGGACAGCACCGCGCCGGCCACCGCGCCGAGCACGATCGCGAAGCGGCGGAAGCGGTTGAGCCCGCCCGGGGTGATCACCCCGAGCGCGGTCAGCAGCATCAGCACCAGCGGGATCTCGAAACAGAGCCCCATCGCGAGCACCAGCTGCAGCACGAAGCTGAAGTAGCGCTCGTAGGTGATGAGGATCGCCAGCCCCTCGGTCTGGAAGCTGAACAGGATCGGCAGCGACTGCGGCAGCAGGATCTCGTAGCCGAACGCGGCGCCCGCCAGGAACATCAGGGTGCCGAAGATCAGCGCCGGGACGATGACCCGCTTTTCCTTGCGATAGAGCGCCGGCGAGAGGAAGCCCCAGACCTGGTACACGATCACCGGGGAGGTGAGCACCAGGCCGACGATGATCGAGAGCTTGAGGACGATCATCACCGGCTCGGTGGGGCTCGTGACGGTGAGCTTGCCGCCGGTGATCTGCAGGTAGGGGGCGATCGGCGCCGCGAGGAGGTTGACCAGCTGCAGCTTCTGCACCAGGACGAAGCCCGCCGTGGCGCCGATCACGAGCGCCAGGAGCACCCGCACCAGACGCGTCCGGAGTTCCTCGAGGTGCTCGAGGAACGGCATCTCGGCGCCGGGGCCGGTCATCGGTTACCTCGCGGGGCCGATCAGCGACCGAGCGTCTTCAGCCGGTCGCGCGCCAGCGCGGCCTCATCGGAGCCGGCATAGTCCTTCACCACGCGGGCGTAGTAGCCCCGCGCCTCCTCGAGGTCCTTCCGGCGCTCGGCCAGGAGGCCGAGCTTGTACAACGAGCTCGCCGCGCGGGGCGAGCGGGGGAACGCCTGCACCACCTTCGCATAGTACACCGCCGCCGAGTCCGGTGCCTCGGCGGCGAAGGTCTCGCCGACGAAGTAGGTGGCGTCGGGCACCCGCGCGTGCGTGGGATAGAGCCGGAGCAATTCGCGGAACCCCATCCGCGCCGTGGCCGGGCTGCCACGCCGCAACTGCTGCAGCGAGGTGGCATAGACCTGCTCCGCGGAGGGCTGATTGGCGGCCGGGGCCGGCGGGGCGCCGGTGGTGTCGGCGGGGGCCACCAGCTGCGGCGCGGCGTTGAGCTGCTCGCTCCGCGCCTCGAGCTGGGTCTGCAGCTCGGTGAGCCGCTGCTGGCTCTGGCCGGTGAGGGCCTGCACCTGCACCAGCTGCTGCTCGATGCTGATGAGGTCGTTGGCGATGTCGCCCTTCATGGCGCCCAGCTGGGTACCCAACGCGGCGAGCCGCCCGCCGACACCCGCGAGGCTGTCGGCGATCTGGCGCTGGCTGGTGATGATCTCCGCGAGCTGGGCGGCGCGGAGCGAGTCGGCGCGCTGGTTGTCCTGCCGGGAGAGCACCAGCTGCTCCTCTACCCGGCGCAAGTCGCCCTTGGAGGCACAGCCCCCAAGGGCGAGCAGGGCAACGCAGACGACGGGAAGCCGGAACCGGGGCATCAGGGCATGCGCAGGTTCGTGGCGCCTGCGGTGGCCTCGAACTCGGCCCGCCGGTTCTCGTACCAGGCGCTCTCGTCGTGCCCCATGGCCACCGGGCGCTCCTCACCGTAGGAGACCACCTCGATCCGGCTGCCGTCAACGCCCTTGTTGCCGAGGTAGGTCTTCACCGCGGCCGCGCGGCGGTTGCCGAGGGCGAGGTTGTACTCGTCGGAGCCGCGCTCGTCGGCGTGGCCGCTGACGCGGATCCGGAGCCCGCCGTTGGTGTTCAGGATGGCGGCCTTGGTGTCCAGCAGCGTCCGGTCCTCGGGACGGATGTCGGAACGGTCGAAATCGAAGTGCACCACGATCGCCAGCTCGGACAGGACCGCGGCGGTCGTGCGGGCCGCGGCAGCCGCGGGATCCTCGGTCGGCTGCGGGGCCGGGGCCGGGGTGGGGGTGGGGGCCGGAGCCGGGGCGGGCGCCGGGGCCGGAGCCGGGGCCGGGGCCGGCTGCGGCGCCGGCTCCTCCGGGGCCTTCTTGCCACCACACGCGGCGGCAGCGGCGACGGTGAGCGCGACGACGAGCGGGACACGGAGCGAGCGGAGAAACATCGGGCCTCCCTGGCGGGGGTCAGTGCGTGGTGGTGGATCCGGGGTCGGCCAGCCGGCGCGACCACGCCGGGAGACGCGCCTGACCCAGGAAGGTGAGCTGCCGGATCCGCCCGGTGACGGCATCGATCACCCAGAGCTGCCGGCGCCCACTGCGATCGGAGACGAACGCGATGTGCTTGCCGTCCGGGGCCCAGGTCGGATCTTCATTGCGCCCGGCGGAGGAGAGCTGGCGCACCCGGCGGGTGGCCACGTCCAGCACGAAGATCTGCGGCGCCCGGTTCACATCGCGGTGGAACACGACGCTCGCACCGTCGGGCGACCACTCCGGTGCATTGGAGGGCCCCGTCGCCCCGTAGTCGAAGGGCGCGAACAGCTCCTGGTCGGTGCCGTCGGCGGCCATCACATAGATCTGGGGCGATCCCGCACGGGTGGAGACAAAGGCAATCCGGCGGCCGTCGGGGGCGAACGTCGGGGAAAGATTATCCGCGTACCTCCCGACGGTCAACCGCTGCACGCAACAATTCTGGGCAACATCGGCCACGAAGATGTCCGTGCCCTCTTCACTTGAACGCGCATAGGCCACCAGCCGCCCGTCGGGCGACCAGGCCGGAGTGATGTTGAGCGCCGTGCCGGTCCCGGGGACCACGCTGCGCGCCCCGCCCGCCGCCGGCTGCACCACCACCGGCCCGACCCCCGCCCCGAAGCGGGTGTAGGCGATCCGGAGGCCATCCGGGCTCCACGCCGGCGAGAGGATCTCTTCACCCGGCCCCGACACCTGGGTGAAGCCCAGGCCGTCGCTGTCCACCCGGTACAACTTGCGCTCGGCCACGAACAGCACCTGTGACGCAGCATACCCGGGGGTCCCGGTGATCCAGCGCACCAGCTCGTCCGCTGCGCGATGGACCGCCAGCCGGAAGTTCACGTCGAACGGCGCCGGGAAGGCATAGCGCTGCTCCCGGCGCACGGTCCCCGCGGTCACGTCGTGCAGCCGGAGCGTCGTCCCCAGCCCGTCCGGCACCAGTTCCACGGCGAACTCCGCCCCGAGGGTGCGGAACAACTGGTAATTGATGGTCCGGCCCCCGGCATTCATCGCCAGCGCCGCGGTGTCGCCAGTGGCCAGCTCGATTACCTCGAACCGGTCGCTGTAGTCCAGGTCGCGGGCGACGATGGCGCGGACCGAGTCGAGTCCCCGGGTGGGCAGCACCACGATCGCGGGCCGCACCCCGGGCCGGTACTCGATGCCCACCCGAACCCCCTCCGGAGGGGTGATCGTGTCCTGGGCGGCCAGGCCGGGGGCAAGCCACAGCACGGCGGCGAGGGGGCCCAGCCAGCGGCGGAGGGAACGAGGGATCATTGCGTCCGGGGGGTGAAGTAGAAGGAAACGGGGAGGACATCCGCCGGATACCCATCCGGGAGCCGCCCGAAGGCCAAGTTCTTGCCAGCCGCCTCAATGGCGCCCTGGGCCGTCAGGTCAAAGGAGAAGCTGCCCGACGACCGCGTCAGACGAATGTCGCTTACCGTGCCGTCCCGGAGTATGAGGAAGCTCACCTCCGCCCGCAGGGCGCTGTTCCCCCGGGGCCGGTCCCACCGCCGGTAGACCTCCTGCACGATGTTCCGCAGGTATTCCGGGAAGGGGAACACCAGTCCGGGGGTGTTCACCGTGACCGCGTCGCTGCCGGTGCTCGGCGTCTCGCCCGGGAGCGGCGTGACCGGCGGGGAGGCCTTCGGGTTCGGCTCGGTCTGCGGCGCCGGCTTGGGCGGGGTCGGCTTGGGCGGCGCCGGCTTGGGCTTCGGGTTCGGCTTGTTCGGGGCTGGCTCCGGCGCCGGGGGCCGCGGGGTCGCCTCCGGGGCGGGCTTCACTTCCGGCGGGGGCGCGGGTGCCGCCACCAGTTCCACCGCGTAGGCCTGGGGCCCGAGCTCCACCGGCCGCAGGACGGTGCTCCACAGCAGCCCGAGGGCCGCCGCATGCACCACAAGCGTCCCGGCCAGCCCCGCGGCGATCCCGGGCGGCTGGCCCGGACGCCCGCCCCACCCACTCACGGCGCCTGCTCCTCCTCGGCCACCAGGCCCACGTTGGACACCCCGGAAGTGCGGATGGTCGCGAGGACCCGCACCACGTCGCCATATGGGACGCGCCGGTCCGCCCGGAGATAGACGGACTTGGGCCGGCGGCTCTTCACCAGCGCCTGGAAGGTCAGCCGGAAGTCGGCGTAGCTCACCTGGGTCTGGTCAATGAAGATCCGACCCTGGCGGTCCACACTCACCACCATCCCCTCCTGCGCCGTGATGGGACGCGCCTCCGCCTCCGGGAGTTGCACGTCCACCCCGCCCTGCATGATGGGCGCGGCGATCATGAAGATGATGAGCAGGACGAACGCCACGTCCACCAGGCTGGTGACGTTGATGTCCGCGTTGAGCGGCAGCTCGCCATGGCCGCGGAGGCCTCCGCCCCGGCTCACGCCCCAGGCCATGCTAGAACATCCCCTCGCGGGCCATGGTGCCGATCAGCTCGTTGGCGAAGCCCTCGAGCTCGCCGGCGAAGGTGCCCAGGCGGTTCACGTAGATGTTGTAGGCAATCACCGCCGGGATCGCGACGGCGAGGCCGGCGACGGTCGTCACCAGCGCCTCGGCGACGCCCGGGGCCACGGCGCTGATGTTGCCCGACCCCCGGCTGGCGATCCCGATGAAGGCGTCCATGACGCCGAGCACCGTGCCGAGGAGGCCGAGCAGGGGGCCCACCGATCCGATGGTGGCGAGCCAGGAGATGTACTTGGCCATCGCATCGCGCTCGGCGGCGATCTCCTTCGCCAGGACCATCTTGAGCGCCTCCAGCTGGGTCATGCTGAGGGTGGCACCGGCGGCGGCGCCCTCGCGCCCCTTCCCCGGTTGCAGCTCCCCGACGAACTGGAGCCCCTCGCGGAACAGACGATTGAACGGCGAGGGCGGCAGCTTCATGACCGCGTGGTACGCGTCCTTGAGCCGCGTGGTCCGCTCCAGCTCGGAGAAGAAACGGCTCGCCTGCCGCCGGCCCCGGCGGAACTGCCACCACTTCAGCACGATGACGAACCAGGAGAGGGCCGAGAAGACCAGCGTGATCGCGAGGACCACCTTGGTCTCGGGGCTCGCGTGGAGCACCAGTTCCCAGGAGGAGGAGGGGACGGCGTTACCAGCCTGGAGCATCAGGGGCACCATCGGGTCGGAGGAACAGGACGCAACCGGGCCCTGCTCCGCCGCTGTCCGGCACGCGGCCGGTCACGCGGAGCAGGGCCCGGGAAGGATAGGCGGGGTAACACCCGCTCAGGAAGGCAGCTTGGCGACCTGGCGGGCCTCGGTGCCGAGCGGGATGTCGGGCTGGGCCACCGTGACCACCCGCACGGTCGCGGTATGCTCGCCGAGGTGCACGACCTGCACCGTGGCCATGAGGTCGTCGGTGACGGTCGCCATGCCGGCACGGGCCCGGGGCCGCTGGTGCAGCTCGAACAGGTCGCCGAGGCCCACTCCGTCGGCCCGCCCCTTGTCGAGGAAGAGCACGTCCTGCGGGCCGGTGAGCGGCTGGCGGTCGCGGCTGCCGACCAGGTGGGCCCTGATGCCGTCGGAGATCGGCACCGGCCGCACGTTGCCGGGATCCACGAACCGCTCGGCGGGCAGCACCACCTGGTGGTCGCGGATCGGGGCGTACGCCGCGATCACCACCGCCAGGTTCTCCGGGCGGCTCACGTCGACCACGCGGGCCAGACCGGTCGGGGCCACCACCTGGCCGTGACCCTCCACGGTGTGCCGCACCAGTGCGATGAGCAGGGTATCACCGACCTGGTAGGTCCCGCCGACCGGCGGGCGGATCCCGATGCGGGCGTGCAGCAGCGCGGTGGTCCGGGTGCTCACCTCCTCGATCTGCAGCGGGGCGGTGGTCCCGAGGACGCTGCCGAACGGCAGCGGCTGCTGCTCGGACAGGAAGCCGGAGCTGTAGAACTCGCTGCGGCGGATCGGGCGATAGTACCGCTCCAGCGAGAGCTCGAGGCTCGGGCCGAGCAGGCCGGCTCGCTGCCGCTCCCCCACCAGCGGGGTGAGGTCCACGTCGTCGCGGTTGTACGGGGTGGTGTCCTGCGCGAGGTCCCCTACCTGCGGCTCGGCCAGGCCGGGCGCGGCGGGCGGCTCGACGTCGGCCTCGGCCGGCATGGCATTGGCGTCGGCAGCGGCATCGGCCGCGGCGTCGGCCGGCGGCTGCATGGCCTCCACCGGCGGGGTGTCCTGGGTCGGCACCGCCGAGATCTCCGCACCACCGGCGGAGAGCCGGAGCACCTCGTTGGGATAGATCCAGTGGGGATCCTCCACCACGTCGGTGTTCATCCGGTAGATCTCGGGCCAGAGGAGGGGATCGCCGAGATACTGGCGGGCGAGGTCCCACAGGGTGTCCCCGGGCCGGACCGTATGGGTCTCGGGACGGGCCTGCGCCGCTGCCGCCGAGGGCAGGGCCAAGGCCGTGAAGAGCGCCACAAGGCGCATCCGAGCCGAAATCGACATCACGCTACCCTCAAGGGTGGGAGACGGGATAAGCCAATATATGACATGGGCCTCCGGTGCGCCACTCAGAGACTAGGTGAGGCATGGGCCGGTAAGTCCAATCCGGAGATCGGCTTGGGTCGGTGACCAAAGTCACACGCCCCCCTGACCACCTGGTAGGTGGCGCCAAAACGCAGAGGCGCCATCCCCCGGAATCGGGAGGATGGCGCCTCGGACCGCCCCGCCGTGGGGCTAGAACGGGAGGTCGTCGTCCTCGCCGTCGAGGGCATCCGGGAAGTCGTCGAAGGACTCCTTGCCGGGCTCCTTGCCCTCCTTCTTGGCCGGGGCCGCGGCGGCCGCGCGGGCCGGGGTGAAGCCCCCCTCGCCGCCGGCGCCCCCGCGGCCGGACAGCATGATGATCTCGTTGGCGATGATCTCGGTGGTGTACCGGGTCTGCCCGTCCTTGTCCTGCCAGGAGCGGTACTCGATCCGGCCCTCCACGTAGAGCTTGTCGCCCTTCTTGCAGTACTTCTCGACCACGTCCGCCAGCCCGGTACCCCCGCCGCGATTGTTGTTCCAGGCGACGATCCGGTGCCACTCGGTCTTTTCCTGCTTGTCGCCGCCCTGGCCGCTCCACTGACGGCTGGTGGCGAGGCTGAAGTTCGCGACGCGGCCACCGCCGCTGGTGCTGCGCACTTCGGGATCCTGACCGATGTTGCCGATCAGGGTCACCTTGTTGAGGCTGCGACTCACGGGAACCTCCACTGCTGGGGGACGGATGGGCTGCGCGGACCGACCCATGATGGGCTGGGCCACGCGCCGCGGCCTATACGAAATCTAGCGGGACCAGCCCCGAATCACGCGCCGGGACCGAGCGGGAGGCGGAGGACGATGGCATCCTCGACGGGATTCCGGTAGTACCCCGCCCGCCGCCCGACCGGCCCGAACCCGTGCCGCTGGTACAGCTCCCGGGCGGCGGTGTTCCCGGCCCGCACCTCGAGGTACACCGACTCGGCGCGCCGCGCCGCGAGGGCGGCGAGCCCCGCCTCGAGCAGCCGGGTGCCGAGGCCTTCGCGCCGCTGGTCCGGGGCGACGGCCAGGTTCATGATCTCGCCCTCGCCGGCGACCGCCCGCCCGATGAGGTACCCGGCCACCGCGCGATCGCGCTCCGCCACCAGCGTCACCGCCAGCGGAAACCGGATCATCTCCTCGAAGGCCTCGATGCTCCAGGGATCGCTGAAGCAGCGGCGCTCGATGGCAGCGATCGGGGCGGCGTCAGCGAGCCGGGCCGGCCGGATCTGCCAGGGGTCGTCCATGCTTCAGCTCCCACTGGGCCTGGGCCTCCGCCGGGCGGCCGTAGACCGGCTCCCAGCGGGCCGGGTCGGGCACGTGGCTCAGTGCGCCCGCCCGCCCGACGAGGTCGAGCAGCACCCCGGCCTCGGGCCAGGTCGGGGTGCCGCCGAGCGTCGCGGCGGCCGGCCCGACGATGACGGCCGGCGCGGCGACCCGCGCCCGGATCGCCTCGGGCCGGAGGACCTCCGGTGCGAGCACCACTTCCACCCGGGCCGGGGTGCAGCGGTACGCGGCCGCGAAGAGGTCTCCCCGGAGCGCGTTGCTCACTGCCAGCACCACCGCGCCAGCGGGCCCGGCCGCGGCACACACCAGCAGCGAAGGCGCGACCCAGAGGGGCACCGGCCGCGCCCGGCACAGCGCCTTCGCGACGCTCGCCCCGACACGGAGCCCCGTGAAGCTGCCGGGCCCGTCGGCGAGCACGATCCCCTCGATCGCGCCATACCCGGTGCCGGCCTCCGCCAGGCAGCGCTCGATGGCCGGGACGAGCTCCGCCGCGTGGCGCCGCGCCCCCACGACCCCGCCCCGCACCGGCGGCAGGCCCGGGCCGCCCAGCGCCACGCTGGCCCGGTCGGTCGCGGTATCGAGCGCGAGCCACATCAGGCCAGCTCCTCGAGCCCGCGGCGCTCCGCGTCGGGCAGGTGCGTCAGGCGGAAGCGGCGCGCGCCGGCCGGGAGCCAGGCGCCGGCGCGTTCCGGCCATTCGATCAGCAGCACGTCGCCCTCGGCGAGCAGGCCCTCCCAGTCGAGGTCCTGCGCCTCGTCGGGGGTTCGGAGCCGGTAGCAGTCGAGGTGGAACACCGGCCCGCGCCGGCCCTGGTAGCGATGGACGAGGGCGTAGGTGGGACTCGCCGCGCCGCGGCTCACGCCGAGCCCGCGCGCGATGGCGCGGGCAAAGGTCGTCTTGCCGGCGCCCAGCTCCCCCTCGAGGGTGAGGACACTGCCGGGCGCGAGCCCGGCGCCCAGTGCCTCACCGGCCGCGACCAGCCCGGCCTCGTCCAGCACCCGGATCATGCCCGCCGGCGGGTGGCCGCACCGCCGCCCCGGCCCACCTCGGGGGCGTCGAGGGCCCGGAGCTCGTTGACCTGGTCCCGCAGCATCGCCGCGACCTCGAACTCGAGGTTGGCGGCGGCCTCCTTCATCTGCCGCTCCAGTGCGGCGATGGTCTGGGCCCGCTTGGCCGGGTCGCGGAAGTCGAGCTCGACCAGCCGCTCGTCCTTCTTCTTCTCGGGCTTCTCGGTGCGGGCGTCCGCGACGCGGGTGGTGAGCCGCACCTGCTCCATGGACTTCACGATGGAGCGCGGGGTGATGCCGTGCTCCGCGTTGTGGGCCAGCTGCCGGGTGCGCCGCCGCTCCATCTCCTTGAGCGCACGGTCCATGGAGCCGGTCACGCGGTCAGCGTAGAGGATGGCCTTGCCGTTGACGTTGCGGGCCGCGCGGCCGACCGTCTGGATCAGGGAGCGGTCCGAGCGCAGGAAGCCCTCCTGGTCGGCGTCGAGGATCGCGACCAGCGACACCTCGGGGAGGTCGAGGCCCTCGCGCAGCAGGTTGATGCCGACCAGGACGTCGAACTCCCCCAGCCGGAGCCCACGGAGGATCTCCATCCGCTCGATCGCGTCGATGTCGGAGTGCAGGTAGCGCACCCGCACCCCGGTCTGCTGCAGGTAGTCGGTGAGGTCCTCCGCCATCCGCTTGGTCAGCGTGGTGACCAGCACCCGCTCCCGGGCCCGCACCCGTTCCCGGATCTCGCCCAGCAGGTCATCCACCTGGCCCTGCACCGGCCGGATCTCGACGGTGGGGTCCACCAGGCCGGTGGGCCGGATGATCTGCTCCACCACCCGGCCGGTCGAGAGCCCCAGCTCGAGGTCGCCCGGGGTGGCGGAGACCGAGATCATCTGCGGCACGATGGCCATGAACTCCTCGAACCGGAGCGGCCGGTTGTCGAGGGCCGACGGGAGCCGGAAGCCATACTCCACCAGGGTGGTCTTCCGCGCGCGATCGCCATTGTACATCCCGCCGATCTGCGGCAGGGTCACGTGCGACTCGTCCGCGACCACCAGGAACTCGGGCGGGAAGTAGTCCAGCAGGCAGGCGGGCCGCTCCCCCGGCTGCCGGCCGCTGATCGGGCGGCTGTAGTTCTCGATCCCGGCGCAGGTCCCGACCTCGAGCATCATCTCGATGTCGAAGGTGGTGCGCGACTCCAGCCGCTGCGCCTCCAGCAGCTTCCCGGCCTGCCGCAGCTCCAGCAGCCGCTCCGCCAGCTCCGCCCGAATGGTCTTCACCGCCCGCTCGATGGTGGGTCGCTGGGTGACGAAGTGCTTGGCGGGATAGATGGCGCACCGCTCCAGGCTGGCGATGACCTTGCCGGTCAGCGGATCGATCCGGGCGATCCGCTCGACCTGGTCGCCCCAGAACTCCACCCGGATGGCCTGCTCGGCGTAGGCCGGGAAGATCTCCACCGTGTCGCCCCGCACCCGGAAGGTGCCTTGTTCGAAGGCGACGTCGTTCCGGCCGTACTGGATCCGCACCAGGTCGGCCAGCAGCGCGTCGCGGCCCTGCTCCTCCCCGACGTGTGCCGTGACCAGCAGCCGCCGGTACTCCGCCGGGTCGCCGAGGCCGTAGATCGCGCTGACCGTCGCGACGATCACCACGTCCTCCCGCTCCATCAGGCTGGAGGTGGCACGGAGCCGCAGGCTCTCGATGTCGGCGTTGATGGAGGCGTCCTTCTCGATGTACACGTCGGTGGACGGGACGTAGGCCTCCGGCTGGTAGTAGTCGTAGTACGACACGAAGTACTCGACCGCATTCCCCGGGAGGAACTGCCGCAGCTCACCGTAGAGCTGCGCCGCCAGCGTCTTGTTGTGCGAGAGGACAAGAGTCGGCTTGCCGTAGTTGGCGATGACGTGCGCCAGGGTCATCGTCTTGCCCGAGCCGGTCACACCCAGCAGCGTCTGGTACTGGTCGCCCCGGACCAGCCCCGCGGTGAGCTCGGTGATGGCGCGCGGCTGGTCGCCGGCGGGCTGGAAGGGGGCGATGACCTCGAACGGGGGGCTCGGCATGGGCCCCAATATACCGGCTACGGTCTTTGTTCGGGAAGGCCCTACCCCTTGGCGAGCGACAGCAGCCGGTCCCACTGCGCCGGGGTCACCGGCATCACGCTCAGGCGGCTGAACCGGACCAGCGGCATGTCCGCGAGCGCCGGGTCGGCCTTCACCGCCGCCAGCGGGACGGGCGCGGGAAGCCGGCCCGCGGGGGCGAGGTCCACCACCACCAGCCGTGCGTCGGCCTGCGTGGGGTCGGGATAGGCGGACCGGGTCACCTTGGCCTGCCCGACCACGGCCTTCACGGCGCCGGAGTGGTAGATCAGCACCTTGTCGCCCTTCTTCATCTGGCGGAGGTGCTGCAGGGCGAGGGCGTTCCGCACCCCGTCCCAGGTGGTGTGCCCGTCGGCCAGCAGCTGGTCGAAGGCGTAGGTGGTCGGTTCGGTCTTCAGGAGCCAGGCGTTGGCCATCGAAGGTGTTCCCCCGGGAGGGCCGCGACGGGTGAGGGGTCAGTCCGCGCCGAGGCGGGCGAAGTCCGGCTTCCCGCTGGGCAGGCGCGGAAGCTCGTCGCGCACGTCGATCGTGGTCGGCTGCAGGTGCCGGGGCAGCTCGCGGGCACAGTGCCGGCGGATCGCCGCGGCATCCGCGCCCGGGGCGAGCACCACATGCGCGATCAGGGCAGATCCGCGCAGCGGATCGGGCACCGCCCGCACCGCGTGGGCGAGGGTGAGCCCGGAGTCGGCCAGGGCATGCTCCAGCTCCTCCGGGTTCACCCGGTAGCCCAGCGACTTCACCTGCCGGTCGCGCCGGCCGACGAAATAGAGATAGCCTTCCGCGTCCCGCCGGGCGAGGTCTCCCGTGCGCACGGCGCGCCCGGTTCCGCCCCGCGGGTGGGGGATGAACGCCCGGGCCGTCGCTTCCGGATTCTCCCAGTAACCAAGCGTCACGGTGGGCCCTGCCTGCACAATCTCGCCGACCTCGTCCACGCCGCACTCGCTGCCGTCCTCGCGCAGCAGGAAGATCTCGGTCTCCGCGATGGGGCGCCCGATGGACCCGGGCCGGCGGGTGACCTCCGCCGGGTCCAGGTAGCTGCTCCGCAGCGCTTCGGTCAGTCCGTACATCAGGAAGAGGCGTGCCTGGGGCTGGGCCCCGGTGAGCGCGAGCGCCGTCTCGGCGGAGACGCCACCGCCGGCGTTGGTCAGGACCCGCAGGTCGGGGAGCGGGGCCTCCCGGAAGCGGGGCACCGTGAGCCACTGGTGCCAGAGCAGCGGGACAGCGGCAAGCACGGAGATCCGCTCCCGCACGAAGGCGTCCACCACGTCGGCCGGCATGGTCGCCTCGATCACGCTGAGGGGCGCGCCGCTCTGGACCGCGATCAACACCTGACTCAGGCCGTACACGAAGCTGAACGGCAGCACGCTTCCGATACGATCCGAGGCGGTTACCCCCAGGTAGGCGGTCACGATGCGGGCCGAGGCCTCGAGATTGCCGTGGGTGACGATGACACCCTTGGCAAGTCCGGTGGAGCCTGAGGTATAGATGAGCTGGGCGGGCGTGTCAGGCTCGCACGGGCGCGGCTGCAGCGGGCCCGCCGGCACCAGGCCGGGAGACATGATGCGCGAGACCCCGAGGCCTGCCGGGTCGGGGATCGCAGGCTGGCACGCCGGGTCCATCAGGACCACCCGGGTACCACTGTGGCGCAGAATGTGCGTTAACTGGGGGGCCTTGAAGGCAAGGTCGAGGAGGACCGCCACCCCCCCGGCCGCCAGGACCCCGAAATAGGCGGCGAGGGCCTCGGGCCCCCGGGGGCAGAGGATGGCGACCCGGGCGCCCGGCTCGAGGCCCGCGGCGCCAAGGGCAGCCGCCCAGGCCGCCGACCGGCGCGCGAGACCACCCCAGGTGGTCCGGGTTCCCGACGCCAGCACCGCCGTACGGTCGGCGCTCCGGTCCGCCCGGGAGCGCAGCAGCTCGGCCAGGTTCATTGCGGGAGAACCCGGCCTGACAACGCGTTATTCATCTGGTTCGCTCCCTTCGGCGCCTGGGCCCGACTTCCCTTCCCAGGTGTTGCACGCCCGCGTCAGGTGTAGCAGTATGAGGCCCAGACACAGGAATGGCCATGCCCGGACCTGCCAAGCCCGGCCCCGTCGCCCCGCTCATCGCCGATCCGGAGGCGGAAATCGCCCGGATCGCCACCTCCCTCCGGGAGACCCTGGGGGGCACCCTCGGGCGCCGGGGTTTTGTCGTTGCCATCAGCGGCGGCATTGATTCCGCCGTCTGCGCCGGGCTCGCCGCCCGGGCGGTTGGGCCGGGCAAGGTGCTCGGCCTGCTCCTCCCGGAGCATGAATCCGACCCGCTGAGCACCCGGCTGGGCCGCGCGGTGGCGGAAGCGTTCAAGATCCCCTGGGTGATCGAGGAGATCGGCCCGACCCTCGATGCCCTCGGCTGCTACCGACGCAGGGATGAGGCCATCCGCCGGCTGGTTCCGGAATTCGGTGAAGGCTGGGGCTGCAAGATCGTGACCCCGACCGACCGGCTCGAGGCCGACAGCCTCAACGTCCCCGCCCTCCTGGTGCAGCCGCCGAGCGGCCCGGCGCGGCGCATCCCGCTGCCGGCGCGCGAATACCGGGAGATCATCGCGGCCACCAACTTCAAGCAGCGCATCCGCAAGGTGATGGACTACTACCACGCGGACCGGCTGCACTACGCGGTGATCGGCACGCCCAACCGGCTGGAGTACGACCAGGGCTTCTTCGTGAAGGGTGGCGACGGGCTCGCCGACGTGAAGCCGATCGCCCACCTCTACAAGTCCCAGGTGTACCAGCTCGGCGCGGTCCTCGGCGTGCCGGAGGAGATCCTCCAGCGCACCCCCACCACCGACACCTTCTCGCTGCCGCAGACCCAGGAGGAGTTCTTCTTCGGGCTGCCGTACAGCACCCTGGATGCGGTACTGCACGCCCGGAACGCCGGCTGGTCGGTGGCGGAAGCGGCCGACCGCCTCGGCCTGCCGCAGGACGCCGTGGCCCGGACGTGGGGAGACCTGGCGCAGAAGCGCGCCACCACCCGGTACCTGCACCTGCACTCCCTGCTGGTCGAGGACGTGGACCTCTCGGAGGACACGGACTGATGTGCGGCTTCGCCGGGATCCTGCTGGGCGCGCCGCGCGGGGTTCCCCGCGAGGCGCTGGTGCGCATGGGGAGCACCCTGCAGCACCGGGGTCCCGACGGCTTCGGCATCTACCTCGGCCGGCGGGTGGGGCTGGCGCACACCCGCCTGAGCATCATCGACCTGGCCGGCGGCGCCCAGCCGATCACGAACGAAACTGGCGACGTGGTGGTCGCGTTCAACGGCGAGATCTACAACTACCGTACCCTCCGGGCCGAGCTGCTCGGGCTGGGGCACCAGTTCCGGACCGCGAGCGACACCGAAGTGCTGGTCCACGGGTGGGAGGCGTGGGGTCCCGCCCTGCTACCGCGGCTGGAGGGGCAGTTCGCCTTCGCGATCTACGACCGCCGCGCCGAGCGGCTGTTCCTGGCCCGGGACCGGTTCGGGATCCGGCCGCTGTTCTACGCGCCGGTCGGGGGCGACCTCTATTTCGGCTCCGAGGTGAAGGCCCTGCTCGCCAGCGGGATGGTGCCGCGGGAGGCCGATCCCGTCGGCATCGACCAGGCGCTTCTCCTCTGGGGGCCGCGGGCGCCGCGCACCCCGTTCCGCGGCGTGCGGCAGCTGGAGCCGGGCAGCTGGCTCGAATGGCGCGAGGGGGTGCTGCACCAGGGCCGCTTCTGGGCGCCGGACTTTCCGGAGGCGGAGGAATCGCCGGCCGACGCGGTGGAGCAGCTGGATGCCCTGCTGCGCCAGAGCGTGCGTGACCGGCTGGTGGCCGACGTGCCGGTAGGCGCGTACCTGAGCGGCGGGCTCGATTCGAGCGTGATCTGCCGCCTGGCGAACGAGGCGGCACATGGCGGGCTGCGGACCTTTTCGATCGCCTTCGAGGACCCGCGCTTCGACGAGCGGCCGCATCAGGAGCTGGTGGCCCGGGCGCTGGGCACCCACCACACCGCCCTGACCATCGGGCAGGCGGAGATCACCAGCGCCTTCCCGGCGGCGGTGTGGCACGCCGAGACCCCGCTCATGCGCACCGCCCCGGTGCCGCTGTACCACCTGGCGCGGCTCACCCGGGAACACGGGATCACGGTGGTGCTGACCGGTGAAGGCGCGGACGAGCTGTTCCTGGGCTATGACCTGTTCAAGGAAGTCCTGGTCCGGCGCTTCTGCCTGCGGCAGCCGGCGTCCCAGGTGCGGCCGCGGCTGTTCCAGCGGCTGTACGGCTACCTTGGCGTCGCCGGTGGCGGCGACTTCTGGCGGCAGGCGTTCCTCGAAGCCGGTTCGCCCGAAGATCCGCTCTTCTCGCACCTGCCCCGGTTTGCCGCGAGCGGCGGGGTGCGGGCGTTCTATGCCCCGGCATTCCGCGCCGCCGTCGAGGCGGCCGACCCGCTCGACGAGTTGCGGGCGACGCTTCCCGCCGGCTTCGGCGGGTGGTCGCCGATGAACCGGGCGGCCTGGCTGGAGCTGGAAACCCTGCTCGCCGGGTACCTCCTCGCCGCGCAGGGCGACCGGATGAGCCTCGCCTTCGGGGTGGAGGGACGGTACCCCTTCCTCGACCACCGGCTGTTCGCGTTTGCCGCGCGACTGCCCGAGACCGCCAAGCTGCGCGGCCTGCGCGACAAGCGCCTGCTCCGGGCCTGGGCCCGGAAGACGCTGCCCCGCGAGGCTGCCGAGCGCCCCAAGCAGCCCTACCGCGCGCCGGACGCCTCGGCGTTCTTCGCGGTGGGCACGCCCGAATGGGTGGCGGAGGCGCTGAGCCCGGCCGCCCTGGAGCGGACCGGGGCCTTCGCCCCAGCGGCTGTGGCGGGCCTGGTGCGGCGTGGCATGGCGGGGCGCATCACCGGCGCGCGGGAGGGCCAGGCCCTGGTGGGGATCCTCTCCACCCAGCTATGGCATCGCGCGTTCATCGAAGCGCTGGAACAACCCGGGGCGCAGCTGACCCCGGAGCTGGTGCTGGACGAGGCGCGCCTGCAGGGCCAGGGCGCGGCCTGAAGCAATTTCCCGGAGGAGGGGTCGATGTCGGAAGCGGAAATCCTGGAGGCGGTGCGGCAGTACATCGTGGACAACTTCCTCTACATGCGGCCGGAGACCGAGCTGGGTCCGGACGACCGCCTGCTGGAGAAGCGGATCATCGACTCCATGGGCGTCATGGAGGTGATCGGCTTCCTCGACGAGCGGTTCAACGTCCAGGTGCCCGAGGCCGACATCCGCGAGGCCAACCTCGGCACCCTGCGCGCCATCGCCGCGTACGTGGTGCGCCGCACCCAGGAGACCCGCGCGGCGTGACCGGCCGCGCCGACCTCGGGGCACGGCTCGGCCGCGTGGTGCGCGAGCCGGGACACGCCCTCGAGGTCACCCTCGCACTGGCGCGCGGCGCCTGGTACAAGGCCTGGTACCGGCTGCGCGGCCTGCGCTTCCGCGCGGGGCGCAACTTCCGCGTGTTCGGGCGGCTGGTGCTCAGCGGCCCGGGCGAGGTGCTCTTCGGCGATGACGTATGCCTCATGGGACGGGTCACGCCGTGGACCCACAGCCCTGAGGCCCGGATCGTGGTGGGCGACCGCACCATGATGGACGGGGTCCGGCTCGGCTGCGCCCAGGAGATCCGGATCGGCGCCGATTGCATCATCGCCGAGTGCCGCATCACCGATACCGACTTCCACAGCACCCACGTCAACCGCCGCACCGACCCCGACGCGCCGATCCGGACTGCCCCGGTGATCGTCGAGGACAATGTCTGGATCTCGCTGGAGGTGGGGCTGCTGCCGGGCAGCTGGATCGGCCGGAACTCCGCCGTGGGGTACGGGTCGGTATGCGTCCGCCGCTATCCCGAGAACTCCATCCTCTTCGGCAACCCCGCGAAGGTGGTGTCCCCGGTGCCCGGCACCGAGCCGCCGGCCGACGCGGCGCCTCCCGCGCCGCGTCTCGAACTCAAGGAATCCTGACCGATGCCGTCCCGACCAGCCGCCACGATGGCCCTGCTCTGCGTGGCCGGCCTCGCGGCGTGCGGAGACACCGACATGAGCGCTGCCCCCGGCTTCCCGCCCGCCCCGCCCCTCCGTCGCCTCGCCGACGTGCCGGACAGCAGCCTGGCCCGGCTCGCGGGCCGGGTGGTGCTGTTCGGCCACCAGTCGGTCGGGGCCAACCTGGTGCAGGGGATCCGCGAATGGGCGGCCACCGATCCTCGGGTGGCGGGTCTCCGGGTCACGCCGCTCGCCTCCGCCCCCGACAGCGGCGGCATGCTGGTGGAGACGCTGATCGGGGACAACGGCGAACCGCTGCGCAAGACCAGCGACTTCCTGGCGGCACTGGAGACACCGGTGGGCCAGCGGGCCTCGGTGGCGCTGGAGAAGTACTGCTACCTCGACTTCGGCCCTGAGAACGACCCGGCGGCGGTGTTCGCCAACTACAAGGCCAAGATCGGGGCGCTCGAAGCCTCCCGGCCCGGGCTGGTCGTCGTGCACGTGACCACCCCGCTCACCGCGCGGGAAACGGGCCCCAAGGCATGGCTCAAGCGGGTCATGGGCAAGACCACCCAGGACGACCTCAACGCCCGGCGCGCGGCCTACAACGACCTGCTCCGGGCGGAATACGGCGGGCGGCAGCCCCTGTTCGACCTCGCGGCCTACGAGTCCACCGGACCCGACGGAGCCCGGGCCGGCGTGGTCCGGGACGGCAAGGCGATCCCGGCGCTGGCGCCGGCCTGGACCGATGACGGCGGCCACCTGAACACCCAGGGGCGCAAGGTGATCGCGGAACAGTTCCTGGTCTTCCTGGCCGAGCTGCCCTGAACGCAGACGGGCGGCCCGCCGGGGCCGCCCGCCGATACCACCCACCGGCTCGCGCCTAGGCGCCGCTCGGCGCCGGCGCTTCGCGCCGTTCGACGTCGTTCACGCCCTTCACCTTCCGGATCGCCTTGATCACCCGGGCCAGGTGTGCCCGGCTCTCGACCTCCACGACGATGGTGCTGAATACCGAGCCATCGCGGGTGGTGAGGTCGGCCGCCTTGACGTTGGTGCCGCTCTGGCTGATCGCCTGCATGACATCGGCGTAGAGCCCGCGCCGGTCGTCGCCGGTGAGCGCCAGCCGCACCGCGAAGGCCTCGCCCTTGGCCTCCTGCCAGTCGATCTCCACCCGCCGTCCCTCACCCGAGAGCCCGAGCAGGTTGGGGCAGTCGGACCGGTGAATCGAGATGCCGCGGCCCTGGGTGACGTAGCCCACGACCTCGTCGCCGGGGACCGGCTGGCAACACTGGGCATACCGGACCATGAGGCCGGAGAGGCCATGGATCCGGATCCCGGAGCCGAGCCGGATCCGGTCGATCACCCGCCCGATGACGCTGGGCCGCTGCTCCTGCAGGTCGTCGGGAGAGACGTCCGGGTAGACCGCCCGCAGCACCTGCACGATCGTGACGTCGCCCCGGCCCAGCCCGATCACCACCTGGCGTCCGTCAGCCACGCCCAGGGTCTCGGCGGCCGCATCCAGGGCCGCGGGCTCGGGGACGGTGAGGCGGCGCCGCTTGCACTCGCGCGACAGCAGCTCCTCGCCCAGGCCCAGCGCCTCCTGGTCCTCCTGGTGCCGGATCCAGGCCTTGATCTTGTGCCGCGCCCGCGCGGTCTTCACGTGGGCCAGCCAGTCGCGGCTGGGCCGGGGCGAGGCGCCGGTGAAGACCTCGACGGTGTCCCCGTTCTTGAGCTCGCGGTGGAGCGGCGCGATCCGCCCGTTCACCTTGGCACCCTGGCAGCGCAGCCCCACGTCGGTGTGCACCAGGAAGGCGAAGTCGATCGGGGTGGCGCCCTTGGGCAGCTGCTTGACGTCGCCCTTCGGGGTGAAGACGAAGATCTCGTCCTGGTACAGGTCCACCTTCAGGAACTCGAGGAATTCCTCGGGGCTGTGGGTGTCCTGCTGCAGCTCCAGCAGCTGGCGGAACCAGGCGAAGTGCTGGTCCATCTCGCCCCGCTTCGGGTCCGCCTTGTACAGCCAGTGCGCGGCAATGCCGTACTCCGCCGTCCGGTGCATCTCCTGGGTGCGGATCTGGACCTCGAACAGGTGGCCGCCCGGCCCGAAGATGGTGGTGTGCAGCGACTGGTACGCGTTCGACTTGGGGCTCGCGATGTAGTCCTTGATCCGCTCCTGCAGCGGGGTCCAGTTGTGGTGGATGATCCCGAGCACGTGGTAGCAGGCCTGCACCGAGGTGACGATCACCCGCACCGCCATGAGGTCGTAGATCTCGTCGAACGGCTTGTTGCGCTTCTTCATCTTCTGGTAGATCGACCAGAGGTGCTTGGGCCGCCCGGTCACCTCGTACCAGCCGATGTCCGCCTGCTTGAGCTCGTGCTCCAGCGGCACCTGGAGCTTCTGGATCATCTGCTCCCGCTCCGCCCGGCGGGCATTCACCTGCACCACCAGCGCCTTGTAGTCCTCCGGCTCGAGGAACTTGAAGGCCAGGTCCTCCAGCTCCGCCTTGATCCCCGCCATGCCGAAGCGGTGCGCCAGCGGGGCGTAGATCTCGCGGGTCTCGGTGGCGATCCGGGTGCGCTTCTCGGGCGGGAGCGGGTCCAGCGTGCGCATGTTGTGCAGCCGGTCCGCCAGCTTGATGATGATCACCCGCGCATCGCGGGCGATGGACAGCAGCAGCTTGCGGTAGTTCTCGACCTGCTGCTCCGCGTTGGAGCGGAAGGTCAGGCTGGAGATCTTGGTGAGCCCGTCCACGATCGTGGCGGTCTCGGGACCGAACTCCCGGGCGATGTCCTCGGTCCGGATGTCCGAGTCCTCGACCACGTCGTGCAGCAGCGCCGCCACCACCGACGTGGTGTCCAGCTGCTGTTCCACCAGGGTCCGGGCGACCGCGATCGAGTGCTGGATGAAATCCTCGCCCGACACCCGCTTCTGCCCCCGGTGCGCCGAGGCGCTGAACCGGAGCGCGCGATCGATCTGCTCGAGGTCCAGCCGGTCGGCATGGCGCTCGAGCAGGGCGCGGAACTCTGGGGCGATCTCGGGCAGGGTCCCGGTCATGGCTCCATGGGGCATACCCCACCCCCCGGGCCCCCGGGGCGGGGGTCGGCGGGTGGAGACTCCATCTCCATGATAATTCCACACTCCGCCGGATGTTCCGCAAGTGCCCGCCGCCCCGCCCCTTACAGCAGCCCCGCCGAGACGAAGGACAGGAATCGGTCCCCCGCCACGATCACGTGGTCGTAAACCGGCAGGTCCAGCAGCCGCCCCGCCTCCACCAGCTGCCGGGTCGCCGCCCGGTCCTCGGCGCTCGGCGTCGGGTCCCCGCTCGGGTGGTTGTGGGCCACGATGATCCCCGCCCCCGCCTCGGCGATGGCCGCCCGGAAGACCTCCCGGGGGTGGACCAGCGCGCTGTTGAGGAGGCCCCGGGAGACCAGGACGTCCCGCCGCACCCGGCTCTGGCTGTCCAGGACGAGCACGTGGAACTCCTCCACCGCCAGGTCCCGGAGCCGGGGCCCGAGCAGCGCCGCGACATCACCCGGCTCCCGCACCCGCGGAAGGGTCGGCCGCCGCTCCTCCGCCAGCCGGGTCGCCAGCTCGAAGGCGGCCAGCAGGCGTGCGCCCTTGGCCGGCCCGACCCCGCGGGCACGCGTAAGCTCCGCCGGCGGCCGGGCGGCGAGACTCCGCAGCGAGCCCCCAGCCCGATCCAGCAATTCCACCGCGACCGCTCCCGCGTCGTGCTCCACCGCGCCCGTCCCGAGGAGCAGGGCGAGGAGCTCGGGCGTGGCCAGGGCCGGGGCCCCCAGCCGCCACAGCCGCTCCCGGGGGCGGTCGGGACTCGGAGTCGGCGGGGGCTGGGTCATGGGGCCACGATACCCACCGCGCCTCCAGGCAGCGTGGCCGGCGCACGCGGCGCGGACCGGAATCGCCACCCCGGACATGACACCGCCCGGCTCCTTGCGGGGCCGGGCGGTGGGGAGATTCGGGAGGCGGGAGGCTCAGCGGCCCACGCCGTGACACTTCTTGTACTTCTTGCCCGAGCCGCAGGGACAGGGATCATTGCGCCCCACCTCGGGCACCCCGTTGCCGCTGGGAGCGCCGGCCAGCGGCCCGCGGTTGGTGGTGACCTGCGGCGGGGCCGGCATGCGGGGACCCACCGCCGGCGGCGGCGCGACCCGCGCGTCGGGCGCGAAGAGGTCGTCCGGACCGCTGGGCGCCGGCGCGGGGGGGTGAGGCCGCTGGGGCACGGCCCGCGGGGGGGGCGGCGGCGCAGCCGGCTCGGCCGAGATCTGGATCTTCAGGAACCGCTCGCTGAAGCTGGCGTGGACGTCGCGCATGAGGTCCTCGAACATCGAGAAGGCCTCCTGCTTGTACTCCACCAGCGGGTCCTTCTGGCCGTACGCCCGGTACTGGATCGCATTGCGGAGCTGGTCCAGGTCGTAGAGGTGGTCCTTCCACTTCTCGTCCAGCACCGTGAGCATCACGGTCGAGAGCACCTGGTCGTCCACGTCGGTCGCGTTGACCTGGCGGCCGAAGTCGAGCAGGTAGTCGACCTTCCGCTGGAACGCCTCGTGGCCCGCGGTGCGCCCGGCGGCCAGCAGCTCCGCCCGGCCCGGGGTCTGCGCCGGGTCGGTGACGGCGTCGGCCTGGATCAGGAACTGCTGCAGCAGCGCGGCGCGGATCCCCGTGCGGTCGAAGTCCTCGGGCTTCTCGGCGTCGGCGAGCGCCATGGTCACCACGCGCTCCACCGCCTGGTCCACCATGCGGGTGGCTTCGGCCTTGAGCTGCTCGCCCCGCTCGAGCGCGAACAGCCGCAGGTTGTACACCACCTCGCGCTGCTGGTTCATCACGTCATCGTACTCGAGCAGCCGCTTCCGGGCCTGGAAATTCTGCAGCTCCACCCGCTTCTGGGCCTGCCCGATGGCGCCGGTCACCCACCGGTGCGAGATGACCTCGCCCTCCTCCGCCCCGCCCTTGTCCATCCAGCCAGCGATGCGGTCGGTACCGAACAGCCGCATCAGGTCGTCTTCCAGCGACAGGAAGAAGAGCGAGCGGCCCGGGTCGCCCTGGCGGCCGGAGCGGCCGCGCAGCTGGCGGTCGATCCGGCGCGACTCGTGGCGCTCGGTGCCGATGATCTGCAGCCCGTCGCTCGGCTGGGCCTTGGGGACCTCCCCGCCCAGCTTGATGTCGGTGCCGCGGCCGGCCATGTTGGTCGCGATGGTGATCGCGCCCCGCTGCCCCGCCTGGGCGACGATCTCGGCCTCCCGCTGGTGGTACTTCGCGTTCAGCACCTCGTGCCGGAGCCCCCGCCGCTTGAGCTGGCGCGAGAGCGTCTCCGACACCTCCACCGTCACGGTGCCGATCAGCACCGGCAGGCCGTCGGCGTGGATCCGCTCGACCTCGTCCGCAATGGCGTTGTACTTCTCGCGGCGGGTCTTGTAGATCCGGTCCTCCTCGTCCACCCGCTGGATCGGGCGGTTGGTGGGGATGACGGAGACCTCGAGGCCGTAGATGGTGAAGAACTCCTGCTCCTCGGTCTCGGCGGTGCCGGTCATGCCGGCCAGCTTGTCGTACATCCGGAAGTAGTTCTGGATGGTGATGGTGGCGAGGGTCTGGGTCTCGCCCTTCACCTGCACCCCTTCCTTGGCCTCCACCGCCTGGTGCAGCCCGTCCGCCCAGCGCCGGCCGGTCATCACCCGGCCGGTGAACTCGTCCACGATCACCACCTGCCCGTCCTGCACCAGGTAGTCCACTTCCTTCTCGTAGAGGGCGTGGGCCTGGAGCAGCTTGTGGATGATGTGGAGCTTCTCGCTCTTGAGGGCGTAGTCCGCCTCCAGCTCGCGCCGCTTCTGCACCCGCTCCGGCGGCGAGAGCGACGGATCCCGGTCGATCGCGTGGAACTCCTCCGAGATGTCCGGCACCACGAACAGCCCCGGCTCGTTGGGGGACATCGCGGTGGTGCCCTGGTCGGTCAGGTGCACCGCGTGGCCCTTCTCGTCGAGCACGAAGAACAGCGACTCCTCCAGGTTCCGCATCGTCTGCTGCCGCATGGGCAGCTTGCGGTCCGCGATGTAGTCGAGCTCCACCCGCTGCACCGCCGCCTTCACCCCCGGCTCGTTGAGCAGCTTGAGCAGCTTGCGGTTCTTGGGCATGCCGAGCTGCGCCACGTAGAGCAGCCTGGCCCCGTCGCCGAGGGCCTTCGGGTCCGCCAGCTTGGGCTCGGCCTCGGCGATGAGGCTGTTGGCCACGGCGGTCTGGCGCCGCACCAGCTCCAGCACCTGCCGGTTGAACTGGGCATACTTGTCGTCGTTCTCGTTGCCCACCGGCCCCGAGATGATCAGCGGCGTGCGCGCCTCGTCGATCAGGATCGAGTCGATCTCGTCCACGATCGCGTAGGCGTGCTCCCGCTGCACCCGCTGCTCCAGCGCGAACACCATGTTGTCGCGCAGGTAGTCGAAGCCGAACTCGTTGTTGGTGCCGTAGGTGATGTCGGCCAGGTAGGCGGCCCGGCGCTCGGGCGAGGAGGGCTCGGTGTCGTCGAGGCACGCCACCGTCAGCCCGAGCCAGGTGTAGAGATGGCCCATCCACTGCGAGTCGCGGCGGGCCAGGTAGTTGTTGACCGTGACCAGGTGCGCGCCGCGGCCGGCCAGCGCGTTGAGGTACAGCGGCAGGGTGGCCACGAGGGTCTTGCCCTCGCCGGTGGCCATCTCGGCGATGCGCCCCTGGTGCAGCACAATGCCACCGATCAGCTGCACGTCGTACGGCACCATGTCCCAGGTCAGCTCGTGGCCGGTGACCAGGACCCTGGAACCCAGCAGCCGGCGGCTGGCCTCACGGACGGTGGCGTAGGCTTCGGGGAGGAGCTCGTTCAGCGCGGCGGCGAGGGCCTTCTTGTAGCGGACCTCGAGGTCGTGCACCTGGGCGTCCAGCTTGTCCCGCTCCGCGGGATCAGCGCAGTTGTGGCGCGCCTGCTGGGTCTGGTCCCACTCCGCCTTGAGTGCGCCGGTCCGCTCGGCCAGGATGCCGCGGAACTTCGGGGTCTGGGCCTTGAGCTGGTCGTCGGTGAAGCCCTTCAGCGCCTCCTCGTGCCGCTTGATGGCGTCCACGATGGGCCGGATCTTCTTGACTTCGCGGTCGAACCGGCTGCCGAAGACCTTGGTGACGAGATTCTTAAGCATCCATCAAATATAACCCCTCGGCCACAATGAACCGGGCCACCGGGTCAGGCACCCAGTACCGCAGGGATCGTCCGGCGGCGACCCGCCGCCGGATCTCCGTGGCCGAGATCCCGACCGCCGGGACCGTGACCGTCCGGCTGGGCCAGGGCAGGACGGGGACCTCCGCCCCGGGCCGCGCGAAGATCACCAGGGTGGCCAACTCGGGCAGGGCCGGGGCCTCGTGCCACGCCGGCAGGTCCCGGGCGGCGTCGGCCCCGACCAGCAGGGCGAATCGGGCCTCCGGCTCCCGGGCCCGCAGCGCCCGCAGCGTATCCACGGTGTAGGAGGGCCCGGGGCGCTCCAGTTCCAGCGGCTCCAGGGCAAAGGCCGGCTCGTCCGCGATGGCCAGCTCCACCATCCGGGCCCGAAGCGCCGCCGGGGCGGCGTGGCGCCCCTGCTTGAACGGCTGTTCCCGCGCCGGGACAAACCGGACCTGGGTCAGGTCCAGCGCCTCGCGCACGGCCTGGGCGGCCAGCAGGTGGCCGTGGTGGATGGGATCGAAGGAGCCGCCGAGGAGGCCGATCATCCGGGGGGGAGGCGGCGGACCGCTGCTCAGGAGCCGGCGGCCGCCGAGTCCCGGGCGGCCGGGCAGGCGGCTTCGAGCCCCGGCGTGCCGGGGTGGAACCGGTGGATGTAGCCGCAGGTCTCCCGCCGGTCCTCCGCGTACCCGACGATCCGATACGCCTCCACCAGGCGCAGCAGGGCCTGGGGGGTCACCGTCGCCTTGGGATAGGTGGCGGCGATGTCCTTGAGGTAGAGGATCGCGGAGTCGTATGCCTTGAGGCGGAGGTAGTACCGCGCCGCCAGGTATTCCTTCCTCGCGAAGCCGTCCTCGAGTTCCGCGATCCGCGCCCGGGCGCGGGGGGCCACCGGGCTGTCGGGGTAGCGGTTCAGCAGCTCCTGATACGTGGCCTTGGCGGTCTGGGCGTAGCTGTCGTCCAGTTCCACCCGGCGCCACAGGTCGCCGTAGGCATCGCCGGCCCGGAGCAGCGCGAGCGGCGCGAGGGCGGTGTTGGGGTAGTCGTCCGAGACCTTCCGGAACTCGCGCGCCGCCTGCAGCTGGCTGCCCTGCCCCAGGTAGCACTCGCCCAGGTAGTAGTGGGCCGAGATGCCCAGGGTATCGCCGGCCGGCACCTCGAGGCTGATCCGCTCGAACTCGGTCGAGGCCTTGGCCCACTTGGCATGACGATAGAGTGTCATCGCCTTCGACCAGAGACCCTGGACCTCGGCCTGGGAGAGCCCGATGGCCGACTGCGGGGTGGCGCTCCGGACCGTGCGGGGGCCGCCGCCGCAGGCGGCGAGGAGCAGGAGCGGTGCGGCGAGGGCGAGGGGGCGGCGCAAGGGCATGAGGCTCACTGGGAATCCGCGGGCGCGCGTGGCGCCCCGAGACGGGTCAGGCGTTCCTCCGCCATGGCCACGATGGAATCACTGGCGGCACCGTTGATCGCATCCTGATAGGCGATCGCCGCGCCGAGAATATCACCTTGCGCGACCCGGGCATCGCCCAGGCCGATGAGCGCCCGCCGGCCGCGCTCGGAACTGCCTTCGACGTCCGTGACCCGCTGGAACCAGCGGGCCGCGACCAGCGGCTCTCCCACCAGCAGGGCCTCCTGGCCCAGCTGCAGCCCGCAGCCGGCGATCCCGTCGCCGGCGCGGCCCCGCACCCCGAGGTCACGCGAGCGGCGCAAGGCGGCCAGGAAGACGTCCGCGGCCTCGGCGCAGGCCGTGGTGGCGCGGAGCGCCTCCCCGAAGGTGACGAGCATCTGGTCCACCTGTGACGCATCGCCGGCGGCGGCGAGGGCCCGGGGGCCGATCCCGACCACCTCCGCCGGCTCCAGTTCGCCGCCACGGACCAGCGCGATGGTCTGACGCGCCGTCACCCGCTCCGGTTCCAGCCGGCGCAGGGCCTCGACCGTCTCCCGGAGGGCCGGCGCCTCCTGGCCCTGCTCCGCCGCCTCCGCCACCCGCTCCAGCCCGCGGGCCGCCTCGGTGGCGCGGGTGGGGTCGGTCTCGGCCAGGTGGGAGTAGGCCCCGGTGGCCTCGCGGTAATCACCCGTCTTGAGCGCGGTGAGGGCAAGCTTGGCCCACACCCGGGCGCCCTCGTCGTGGTTGGCGGCGGCGCGGTACTCCTCGAGCGCCGTGGCGTACTCGCCCTGGGCGTAGGCACCATCGCCCAGCCGCTCATGGTCGGCTGCGGTACCGCCGCAGGCCGCGAGCAGGAGGAGAGACAGGAGCACCGCCCCGCGGGTCACTCGGAGGCCCGCTCCAGCATCGCCAGGTAGGCTTCCACGCGGGCGTTCTTGGGCCGGGCCTCGAGGCATTCCCGCCAGACCTGTTGGGCCCCTGCCGCGTCGCCGGAGAGGAACCGGGCCAGGCCCAGGGAGGCCAGCGCATCCACGAAGTTGGGCCGGTCGCGGACCACCGCCTCCAGCTCCTCACGGGCGGAGAGCGCGTCGCCGGCCTCGAGCAGCGCGCGGGCCAGCTTGTAGCGGATGTCCGCGAAATTGGGCCCCAGCGCCACGGCGGCCCGGTACTGCTCGATGGCCTGGGGCAGCGCCCCCGACTCGGC
>CAZYIV010000026.1:0-40447 GCA_964647615.1 uncultured Gemmatimonadaceae bacterium
GGGCGGTAGGATGACGAGCAGGCAGGATCCGCGGTTCCCCCTCAACCTCGGCAGGCACGCATGAAGTGGATCCTTCGGTTGGTCGCGGCCCTGGTGCTGCTGGTGCTCCTCGGCGCCGGCTTCATCTGGTGGCGCAGCTCCCGGCTGCTCGCCCGGCGGCTGGCGGTCACGCCGGAAGCGGTGACGGTTCCCACCGACTCCGCCACGCTCGCCTGGGGAGCCCACCTGGCGGGTCCCATCGGGAAGTGTTCCGACTGTCACGGCGCCGACTTCGGCGGCCAGGTGATGGACATGGGGCCGATGGGGCAGCTGGCCGCGGCCAACCTGACCGCCGGGACGGGCGGCATCGCCGGCTGGTCCGACGCGGACCTGGTGCGCGCCATCCGCCACGGGGTGCGGCCCGATTCCTCGCTGCTGGTCTTCATGCCCTCCATGCTCGCGATGCACCTGACCGAGCCCGACCTGGCGGCGCTGATCGCCTACCTGCGCGCCCTCCCCCCGGTGGATCACGAGCTGCCCTCGACCCGGCTCGGACCCATCGGGCGGATGGTGACGGTGCTCCACCCCGGCCGCATGATCCCCGCACTCGGTATCGACCACGCGGCGCCCTTCCCCGCGCCGGTGCCCGCCGGGCCAACCACCGCGTACGGTGCCTACCTCACCGTGATCGGGGGCTGCGTCTACTGCCACCGCGACAACCTCACCGGCGGCCTGAAGGAAGGCCCGCCCGGCACACCGCCCTCCGCCAACCTGACCCCGAGCGGCCCCACCGCCAGCTGGACCGAGAAGCAGTTCGTGACGGCTCTCCGCACCGGGGTCCGGCCCGATGGGACCACCATCAACCCGGCGATGCCCTGGGTCACCACCGGGAAGATGACGGACGACGAGCTGCGCGCGATCTGGCTGTACCTGAGGAGTTTGTAAGGCGGTAGGGCGGTAATACTGAAGAGGGCGGGCGCACCGGCGCCCGCCCTCCTCGTTCTACCGCCGTACCGCCCTACCGTCAGTGATGGAACGCCTGCAGCGGCGCGACGTCGCTCGGCACCTGGTCGCCGAAGAGCAGCCGCCCCTCGCGGAAGGTGGCGCCGCGGAGCGCCAGCGCGAGCACCTGGCCCAGGTTCTCGACCGGGTAGACCTCGATGGTCTTGCGGACCTCCTCCGGCAGGTCCTCGAGGTCGGGCTCGTTGCGCTTGGGCAGCACGATGCGGGTGATGCCCGCCCGCACCGCGCCCAGCACCTTCTCCTTCACGCCGCCGATCGGCAGGACCTCGCCCCGGAGGGTGATCTCGCCGGTCATGGCGATGTCGTTCCGCACCGGCCGGCCGGACAGCACCGACACCAGCGCGGTGGCCATGGTGACGCCGGCCGAGGGGCCGTCCTTGGGGATGGCGCCGGCGGGGACGTGTACGTGCACGTCGCGCTCGGCGAAGACATCCTCGCGGATGTGCAGGCCCGCCGCGTGGGAGCGGGCGTAGGTGAGGGCGGCGCGCGCCGATTCCTTCATCACGTCGCCCAGCTGGCCGGTCAGCGCCAGCTCGCCCTTCCCCCGCATCACGCTCGCCTCGACGAACATGATGTCGCCGCCGACCGGGGTGTAGTACATCCCGGTGGCCACGCCGATCTGGTCCTCGCGCGCGGCGCGCTCGGGGTGCACCCGCGGCCGTCCCAGGAGGTCGTCGACCATCTCCCGGGTGATGACCAGCTGCTCCACCTCCTTCGCCGCGATCTTGCGGGCCACCTTGCGGCACAGCTTGCCGATCTCCCGCTCCAGCTGGCGCACGCCGGCCTCGCGGGTGTAGCTGCTGATCACCTCGCTGACCGCCTCGTCGGGCAGCTCGATCTGCCCGGCGGTGAGCCCGTGCTCCAGCAACTGGCGCGGCACCAGGTAGTTCCGCGCGATCATCAGCTTCTCCCGCTCGGTATAGCCCGCGAAGTCCACCACCTCCATCCGGTCCAGCAGCGGCGCCGGGATGTTCTGGAGGAAGTTCGCGGTGCAGATGAACAGCACCTCGCTCAGGTCGAACGGCACGCCGAGGTAGTGGTCCACGAAGCTGTCGTTCTGGGCCGGGTCCAGCACCTCGAGCAGGGCGCTCGCCGGGTCGCCCTGGAAGGAGACGCCGAGCTTGTCCACCTCGTCCAGCAGGAACACCGGGTTGCGGGTGCCCGCCTGCTTCATCCCCTGGAGGATGCGGCCCGGCATGGCGCCGACGTAAGTGCGCCGGTGACCCCGGATGTCGGCCTCGTCGCGGGCACCGCCCAGCGAGATCCGCACGTACTTCCGGCCCATCGCCCGCGCGATGGACTTGGCCACCGAGGTCTTGCCCACGCCCGGCGGGCCGACGAACAGCAGGATCGGGCCCTTCGACACCTTCTCGTCCGGGTTGCCCGGCGGCTCGGGGGCCGCCGGGGTCTCCGCGGTGACGGCGGCGGCATCGGCGGGCGCGTCCGGCGCCGGGCCGCCCGCGGGGGCCGCGGCCGCCTGCTTGAGCTGGCGCACCGCGAGGAACTCCAGCACCCGGTCCTTCACGTCGCCCAGGGCGTAGTGGTCCTCGTCGAGGATGGTCTGGGCCCGCACCAGGTCCAGCGACTCCTCGCTCCGCACCTTCCACGGAAGCTCGGCCACGGTGTCGAGGAAGGTCCGGATGACCTGCGACTCCATGGACTCGCGGCTGATCCGTTCCAGCCGGGAGAGCTCGCGGTCCACCTCCTTGCGGGCCTCGGGCGGGAGCGGCAGCGCGTCGAGCTTCTCCCGCAGCTCCTCCAGGTCGCCCCCCTCCTCGTCCTCGCCCAGCTCGCGGCGGATCTGCTTGAGCTGCTCGCGGAGGAACATCTCCCGCTGCCGCTCGCCCAGCTCCTCCTGCACCTGCGACTTGATGTCCTCCTGCGCATCGAGCACGCCGATCTGCCGCTGCATGTGGACCAGCACCCGGCGGAGGCGCTCCTCCACCGAGAGGGTCTCGAGCAGCGCCTGCCGCTCCGGCGGCGCGATGTCGAGGTAGCCGGCCACCAGGTCGGCGAACTTGCCCGGGTCGTGCACCCCGGCCAGGACCTGCTGCACCACCTCCTCCGGCAGGCCGCTCTTCTGGCCCAGCTCGGCGGCGCGGGCGCGCGCCTCGCGGTGCAGCCCCACGAAGGCCGGGTCGTTCGGGTCGAGCGGCCCGAGCTCGTCCGCCTCGCGCACGATGCACTCGAGGTACCCGTTCTTCTCGCTCACGTGCATCGCGATGCCGCGACGCTCGCCGTGCAGCAGCAGCTGCATCCCGGCCAGCCCGCGCTGCATCTGCCCGATCCGGGCGATGGTGCCGATGGTGTACAGCCCCTCCGGCGACACCTGCTCCAGGTTCTGCCGCTGGCTGACGGCGAAGATCAGGCGGTCGGGGGTGTTGAGCGCGGCCTCGATGCCGCGCAGGGTGCCGGGCCGCCCGGCGCCGATCGGCGCGGTGGTCCCGGGAAAGAGGACGACTTCCCTGAGGGGCAGCACGGGAAGCACGAGGCGTTCGGAACGTTCGGTCATCTAGGTCCACTCCAGGTGCGGCTGGCGAATTGGCAGAGGGGCCAGCGTGTCCACCCTCAAGGTGCACCTCACATGCCAACCCGGGAGTGCGGCCCGCCCGGCACCCCGCTTGCCAGAGGGAAGATGCACCGGCGGACGAGGTTGGCACATCGGCGGATGTGTCCCGATTCGAAACACGAGAGCCTGCCACTTCGTCCGGAGGGCGCCCGGCGGCTGCCGTTCTGTCGGGCGCAGGGTCACGGGATCCGGGACAGCCTTGTCCCCCCCGTCCGAGGTCGCTAAATCTATGACGCTTCTCCGGATACCCGATGACTGAACCCACAAGTCCCCTCGCGCCCCGCCTGAGCGAAGCCCTTGGGAACGCCTTCACCATCGAGGGCGAGATCGGGCGCGGGGGGATGGGCGTGGTGTATCGGGCCCGCGACGAGCGACTGAAGCGCCGCGTGGCCATCAAGGTGCTGCCCCCGGAGCTGGCCTTCCAGCAGGAGATCCGGGCCCGCTTCACCCGTGAGGCCGAGACCGCGGCCCGGCTGTCCCACCCGCACATCGTGCCCATCTACAACGTGGGCGAGGGCAATGGCCTCGTCTACTTCGTGATGGGCTACGTGGACGGGGAGTCGCTGGCCCACCGGCTCAAGCGGCGGGGCAAGCTGCCGGTCGAGGAAGTGCGCCGGATCCTCAAGGAGACCGCCGACGCGCTCTCCGCCGCCCACGCGCTCTCGGTCATCCACCGCGACATCAAGCCCGACAACATCCTGCTCGACGGCACCCGGGGCCGGGTGATGGTCACCGACTTCGGCATCGCCAAGGCGATGTCGGCCGGCTCGGGGGCGACGCTCACCAGCGCCGGGGTGGCCATCGGCACGCCGCAGTACATGAGCCCGGAGCAGGCGGCCGGCGAGAAGGAGATCGACGGCCGGAGTGACCTCTACAGCCTCGGGATCCTGGGCTTCCAGATGCTGACCGGGGAGCTGCCGTTCACGGCGCCGACCGTCGCCGGCATCCTGATGAAGCAGATCACCGAGGTGGCGCCGCCGGTGGCGGCCAAGCGGCCCGACTGCCCCGAGGACCTGGCGCTCGCCGTCACCCGCTGCCTCGAGAAGGACCCGGAGAACCGCTGGCCCTCCGCCGACGCACTGCGCCGGTCGCTCGAGTCGCGGGTGGTCACCGGCTACCGCCCCACCGGCATGACCAAGGCGGCCGCCCGCGGCACCGCGGGGCCGTCCCGCCGGCTCACCGCCGCCGACCCCGGCGCCCCGCCCTCCCCACCGCGGCCGCTGGCGCGCCGGACCTCGCGCGACGACTGGCGCGGCCGGCTGGACCGGCACATGGACCGCGCCAGCCGGCAGATGGAGCGGCGCGGCAAGGGCAACGAGACGCCGCTGCCGGTGCCTGACACCGGCGAGCCGATGATCGTGCAGAAGACCCGGGCCCAGTTCGCGAAGTGGGCGGCGATCTCCGGCGGCCTGTTCATGATCAACGTCGCGACCGGCATCGGGGAGCCGTGGTTCCTCTTCCCCGCGGCGGCGATGGGCTTCGGGCTGGTGAACAACTACGCCAAGCTGTGGCAGGCGGGGTACACCTGGCGCGACGTGCTGAGCCGCCCGGCGGCGCCGGACGCGGTGCGGGTCCCCGGCGCCAAGGGCAAGCTCACCCGGCAGCTGGCCGCCCCCCGGTTCGAGGAGTTCGGCCAGCAGCTCGGCGCCGTGAACCAGGCCTACACCGACCGCGCCGCGATCCTCAAGCTGCTCGACCGGATGTCGCCCGCCGAGCGGCAGATGCTCCCCGACGACGTGCAGGCGACGGTGGACGGGCTGTTCCAGCGCGCCACCGACCTGGCCCGCACGCTGCACGCGATGGACAGCAACCTCGACCGCGAGGGGCTCGACCGCATCGACCAGCGGATCCGCGCGCTGGAGCGGGAGCCGGACGACGACGAGCGGGCCCGCCGCATGGCGCTGCTCGAGCGGCAGAAGAAGACCCTCGAGGACCTGGGCGGGCGCCGGGAACAGATCGCGAGCCAGCTGGAGAGCTGCACCCTCGCGATGCAGAACGTGCGCTTCGACCTGCTGCGGCTCCGCTCCGCCGACGCGGGCTCGGCGCTCGGCGACCTCACCATGGCCACGCAGCAGGCCCGCGCCCTCTCGCGCGACGTGGACAACGCGATCGTCGCCGCGAGCGAGATCCGCGAGGCGCTCGGCCGCGACTGACCCGGGGCCTCCGCCCCACCCGCTCCCAGATGCCGGACCTGTCCATGACCATCGGACCGATGGGCTGGTTCCACCTTGTGTGCTTCGGGGCGCTGCTGCCGTGGCTCGCCAACCGGAGCGCGCAAGGGCTGCCGAAGATCGCCCCGCGCCCCCGCCTGGCACACTTCCGCTCCAACCTGATGGTCCAGGCCGTGGCCGTGGCGATCTCCCTCCGGGTGGCGGTGGTGGAGGGGATCGACCTGGTGCCGCGGACCTGGCCCTCGCCCGCGGCACTCGGCCTCGGCGGGGCGATGCTGCTCGGCATGTGGCTCGCCGCCCGGCCGCGCTGGCGGGATGCGGTGGCGCGGCGGGACCCGCGGGCGCACTACCTCATGCCGCGGACACCGGGCCAGCGCGCGCTCTGGGCGCTGGTGGCCGTGGCGGCCGGCGCAGGCCAGGAGATCACCTACCGCGGCGTGATGTACCTGCTCTGGTGGCGCCTCACCGGCGACATGGTCACCGCCGCGCTGGCGACGGCGACCTGCTTCGCGGCGGGACACGCGGCGCAGGGCTGGATGACCATGGCGGCGATCGGGATCGTCTCCCTGGGCTTCCAGGGGCTGGTGCTGTACTCCGGCTCCCTCGTCGTGGCGGTCCTGGTGCACGTGGGGTTCGACCTGATGGCCGGGTACAGCTACGGGCGGCTGGGGGAGGAGCTGGGCTACCCGGTGGAAGGCGTGTCCCCGGTCGGGGCGGACACGCCCGGCGTGACCGGCTAGATCGCGCGTTCCCAGCGGCGCAGCGACCGCCCCCACTCGCGCCGCGCCCGCAGCCGCCGCACCTCCTGGCGCCGGATCACCCGCAGGCGCGCCGAACGGCGCAGCCGCACCTCACGGCGCACGAGGCGGGATTCGGCCCGCCGGCGCATCGCGTTCCGACGGAGCAGGCGCGGGCGCGCGACGGCCCGGCGCGGCGCGTGAAGGCGCGCGGGGGGCTGGGGCTGCAGCGTGCGGTCGGGGGCGGGCTGTTGCGCGCGCAGCGCGGGGACGGGGGCCAGCAGCAGCAGGCCGGCGAGCAGGCCCACGGTGAGTCGTCTCATGGTCGGGCTCCTGAAGCGGGGGCGATTGGCGAACGGCTCCGGGTTGGACGCCGGCGCCCCGCGCCGGTTAAGCCCGGCCGTCCCGGGGTGCAGGCTGCAACCGGGAAGACTCATCCTCGGTACCCTCGCCCGCCGGCTCCACGGCGGTGTCCCGCTCCCCTTCGCCGGCCGGAAGGCGCAGGAATGCCGGACCGATCGCCGCGGCGATGCGTCCGGCGAGGCCTTCCTCGATCGAGAAGCGGGACGCCCCCGCCCCGTCAAAGACCCCGGACCAGAGCACCAGTCCGCTCCGCGCGTCCACCAGGTGGGCGGTCACCCGGATCCGCCCCTCCCCCTGGCGCACGGTTCCCTCGAGCACCGTCGCGACGCCGAGCGTGCGCCCGATCTCGGTGACCGAGAGCCCCCGCCCCTTCAGCGCGAAGGCGTTGGCGGCCGCGGCCACCCGGACGCCCGGGGCCTCACGCAGCCGCGGCATCAGTTCCACGGTCAGCCCATCGGCAATGGCCTCGATGTCCGCGCCGCCCGCCAGCGCCATGAACGGCATGATGCCGAGGGTTCCCTCGCCACCGGCAGCCTGCCCGGCGCGGCGGGCGCGTCCGGTGGCGCGGATGCGCAGCGCCTCCTCGAGGCGGTGCACCGCCGAGTCGGGCACCGTCTCGAACTCCTCGGCGAGGTAGCGCGAGTGCTCCCGGGCCTGGGCCAGGGCGCCGGGGCGGTCCCCGCTGGCCTCCAGCGCCAGCATGAGCCGGCGGGCGACCTCCCCGTTGCCGGGCTCGAGCTCCGCCAGCCGGCGCCAGAGCGGCACGGCGTCGCGCCAGCGCCAGGCATTCTCGTACTGGCTGGCGAGCTGGTGCAGGACGCCGGCCAGCCGGGCGCGTATCCGGCCCCGCTCCGCGTCCACCCACTGCTCGAAGGCCACCGCGCCCGGCAGGTAGAACCCGTCGAGGAACGGCCCGGCGCAGAGGTCCACCGCCGCCGCGGGATCGCTGCCCGCCCGGGCCTCGAAGCCGATCAGGTCCACCGGCAGCACCTCGGGATCCAGGCTGAGCCCGTCGCCGCTGGAGTGGAGGACGTCGCGCCCGAACCGCTTCCGCAGCACGTGCACGGCGAGGTTGAGCAGCCGGCGGGCCGAGGCGGTGTCGTGCTCCGGCCAGAGGAGGGCCTGGAGCCGCTCCCGCGGCACCCCGGCGGGCCATGCGCGGGCCAGCACCGCCAGAAGCGCCAGGCGATGACGTTGAGCCGCCGGGCCGCGGATCGGGGTGCCGTCGTCATCGAGCTGGGCGCCGCCCAGCAACCGGAGTTGGGCCATGTGTGCCTCGCTAATCGGGCGCTAACCGGGGACTGGTCCGCGGGCTGGCCGGCCGCGCCTACCATGGGCCCCGGTGCCTGCGCGGGGCCGGACGGGCCGGTCCGCGCCAGCAGGGCCGGTCCCCATGGAGGAGAGACGCACATGTCCCGCCAACTTTCCCTGTTGCTCGCCGCCGTGGCGCTGCTCACGGCCTGCGACCAGCCCACGCCGGAGCCCGAGGTGGTCATCGATCCGCCCCCGACCGGCCCGCAGGAGGCCCGCACCTTCCCGGTACCGGACGCGGTGCAGGCGGTCCGTCGCACCACCGGCGACTACCGCCGCCTGGCCGCCGCGGAGGCGAAGGGCTACGCCGCCTTCGGCGGCTGCTTCGCGGACTCGGTGCTCGGGGGGATGGGGTACCACTTCGCCAACGACGCCCTGGTGGCGGATTCCAGCATCGATGCACTGCGGCCGGAGCTGATGGTGTACGAGCCGCTCCGGAGCGGGGAGCGCCGGCTGGCGGCGGTGGAGTACATCGTGTTCGTGGACGAGTGGCACGCGCACGGCCACGCCGATCCGCCGGCCCTCTTCGGCCAGGTATTCCACATCAACCCGACCCTGCTGCCCAAGCCGTTCTACCTCCTGCATGTCTGGCTGTGGAAGGAAAATCCGAGCGGCCTGTTCATGGACTGGAACCCGGCCGTCAGCTGCGAGGCGCCCTGACCATGCCGCGCTACATGATCGAGCGGGACCTGCCCGGCATCGGGCGATTCTCGCCCGCCGACCTGCAGGAGGTGGCGCGGAAGTCCTGCCGGGTGCTCCGGGAGCTGGGCCCGTCGGTGCAATGGCTGGAGAGCTTCGTCACCGCCGACCGGCTCTACTGCGTGTACCTGGCGCCGGAGGAGGCGCTGCTGCGGGAGCACGCGATCCGCGGCGGGTTCCCCGCCGACCGGGTGCACCGCGTGGTCGGGATGATGGACCCCGTCACGGCGGAGTAGCCGGGGCCCGGAACGCCGCGCGGGGTGTCCCTGGAGGGACACCCCGCGCCTGGCGTGCCGGGAACCCGTGCTCAGTAGGCGGCGAGTTCCGCCATGGCGCGGCGCAGGTGGGAGACCTGGGGCAGGATCACGTCCTCGAGTTCCGGCGCATACGCCACGAAGGTGTCGGTGGCGGCCACGCGCTTCACCGGGGCATCGAGCCACTCGAAAGCCTCGCCCGCGATCCGCGCGGCGATCTCCGCGCCGTACCCCCACGAGAGCGAATCCTCATAGGCGACGAGCACCCGGCTGGTCTTGCGGGTGGAGGCGTACACCGTCTCCCAGTCCACCGGCGACAGTGTCCGGAGGTCGATGACCTCGACCGAGACGCCGGTGCTCTCCTCCAGCTCCCGCGCGGCGACCAGGGCGCGCTGCACCACCGCGCCGTAGGTGATGACCGTCAGGTCGGTGCCCTCGCGGGCCACTCGCGCCTTGCCGAAGGGGATCAGGAAGTCGGGACCCGGGTTGGGCGACTTGTTGTAGGTCTGGCGGTAGAGGTGCTTGTGCTCCAGCACCAGCACCGGGTCCTCGCAGCGGATCGCGGTGCGGAGCAGGCCGTTGGCGTCGAGGGCGGTGGCGGGGCAGACCACGCGAATGCCGGGCACGCCGGTGAACACCGCGGCGCCGGTCTGGGAATGGTACACCGCGCCGCCCTTGAGGTACCCGCCGTAGGTGACCCGGACCACCACCGGCGACGCGAAGGTGTTGTTGGACCGCCAGCGCATCAGCGCCAGCTCGTTGCGGAGCTGCATGTACGCGGGCCAGATGTAGTCGAAGAACTGGATCTCGACCACCGGCTTCAGGCCGCGGGTCGCCAGGCCGATCGCCCGGCCGATGATGTTGGCCTCGGCGAGCGGGCTGTTGTACACCCGGTCGGCCCCGAAGGCCCGCTGCAGCCCCCAGGTCACCTTGAAGACGCCGCCCTTGCCCTTCACCTGCTCCAGGTACTGGTCCCGGCTGGCGTCGGCCACATCCTCGCCGAAGACCACGATTCGCGGGTCCCGCGCCATCTCCTCCTTCATGCAGGAGTTGAGCAGGTCCACCATCGTCGTCGGGTCGCCGGTGAAGCGGGGCTCGTCCTCGGTGTCGAAGGCCGCGGACGTCGGGTCCACGTCGGGGGAGTAGACGTAGTGGTAGATCGTGTCGGTGGCGGGCTGGGGTGCGGCGAGGGCGGTCTCGGTCGCGATGCGGAGCTCCTCCTCGACCTGCGCCTTGATGGCCTCGATCTCCGCCTCGGTCGCGACCCCCTGCTCCACCAGCGTCCGCGGGAACCGGGTGACCGGATCGCGCGCCGCGTCGGCGTCGCGCTCGCTGCTCGGCCGGTAGAGCACCTCGTCGTCCGACAGCGAGTGGCTGTAGGGCCGGATCACGTGGGCGTGCACCAGGGCCGGGCCCTTCCGCGCCCGGGCGAAGTCCACCGCGCGCTGCACCGCCTCGAACGACGCGACCGGGTCGCAGCCGTCCACCTCCTGCACGTACAGCCCCGGGAACCCGGACACCAGCTTGGAGATGGAGCCGCCGGCGGTGTTCACCTCCACCGGCACCGAGATGGCGTAGCCGTTGTCCTCGATCAGGTAGACGACCGGCAGCTTCAGGTTGCAGGCACTGTTCAGCGATTCCCAGAACTCGCCCTCGCTGGTGGTGCCATCGCCGGAGGAGACGAAGACCACCTCGTC
Source organism: uncultured Gemmatimonadaceae bacterium (assembly GCA_964647615.1). Taxonomy (GTDB): domain Bacteria; phylum Gemmatimonadota; class Gemmatimonadetes; order Gemmatimonadales; family GWC2-71-9; genus JADJOM01. The sequence goes on from CAZYIV010000026.1 coordinate 10,804, forward strand.
GCCGTGCGGCCCGGTGACCAGGTCCGCCATCCCCTGCACCCGGCTGTACCGCAGCCACGCCTCGGCGCAGCCCACCGCCTGCAGGAACTGGGTGCCGGTGGGGCTCGAGGCGCTGACGATGTTCAGGTCCTTGTGCCCGAAGTGCGAGGGCATCTGCCGCCCGCCCGAGTTCGGGTCGTCGGCGGCGGCCACGGCGGAGAGCAGCATCTCGGTCGCGGTCATGCCCAGGCCCAGGCAGAGCGCGCGATCGCGATAGTAGGTGTAGAACCAGTCGTAGCCCGGCTTGAAGACCTTCGAGGCCGCCGCGAGCACCGCCTCGTGCCCGGCGCCGGAGATCTGGAAGAAGATCTTGTTCTGCCGCTTGAGCTGGATCTCCCGGTCGTCAATCCGGCGGGAGAGGAGGATCAGGCGATAGAGGTCGAGGAGGTCGGCCTTGGTGAGCATTCGGGCCGTCTTCGGGGCGGAGCGGGTTCGGGTGGCCATGGGCGGAAGATCGTGTCTGGGGGGGCCCGGCGGTAGGCCCGGGCCCCGGTCACGGCTTCCGGAGCAGCTGGGGCAGCCGAGGCCACGCCTCCATGGCGGAGGCGAGCTCGGGATCGCTGCGGAGCAGAAGCTCGCGCCCGGTATCCTCGCCCCAGCGCACCTCCGCCACCCGCCAGGCCAGCAGGCGCGCCAGGCGCCCCTGCATGGCGTCGTCCGGGAGGATCGAGACGTGGAGCCGCTCGGTCGCCCGGGCCAGGAACGGCGGGAGCAGCCGGGCCCGCCACGCCGCGGGATCCGCCGACCAGGCCGCGGCGGCCGACGGCTCCTTGGGCAGCAGGACGGCCACGCTGTCGCTCACCGCCTCGATCCAGCCGCTGTCCGCGGCGGTGCTGAACCAGGCCGGCGGGCACACCCCGGCCGGCAGGGCCACATCCGGCGCGATGCCACCCCCGCCGCGCACGTCGCGACCGGCATCGGTGTGGTACAGCGTGGTCGTGTCGCCGGCCGCGCCGGCGGTTCCGGCAAAGTCGTAGTACTGCTCCGCCCGCAGACCCCGGTAGGCCCGCTGGATCACCCGGCCGCTCGGCGTCACCACCCGGCCCACCACCAGCCACACCATGTCACCCTGGGGCGGGATCTCCAGCGGGTACATGATCAGCGCCTTGCCGAAGGTCCGCTGCCCCACGACCAGGGCCCGGTCGTGGTCCTGGAGCGAGCCGACCAGTGCCTCGGAGGCGCTGGCGCTCCCCTCGTCCACCATGGTGATGAGCGGGAGGTCGCGGAACGGCCCGTCGCGGGTGGTCTGGACCTGGTCCGTCATCACCCGGCGGCGGCCCACGGTGCGGAAGACCAGCGTCCCCTTGGGCAGGAACAGCCCGGCCACGTCGGAGGCGCCGATCACCGCGCCGCCCGGGTTGCCGCGCAGGTCGAGGATGAGGCGCTGGGCGCCCCGCTTCCGGAGGTCGCGCACCGCGTGTTCGGTCTCGTCCCCCGCCTTGGCGAAGAACTGGGCCAGCTTCACGTAGCCGGTGGACGGGTCCAGCATGAAGCTGGCGACCACCGAGCGCGGCTTGATGAAGTCGTACTTGAGCGTCACGGCGACGCTCTCCGGCTCGAACCGCGAGCCCCGCTCGAACACCAGCCGGACCTTGCTCCCCTTCTCGCCCAGCAGCCGCAGGCTCACCTCCGACGGAGTGAGCCCCGCCACCGTGGTGTCGTTGATGGTGACCAGCCGGTCGCCCGGGGTGACGCTCCGGCGCGCGCCGGGACTGCCAGGATAGACCGACAGCACCGCCAGCTGGCCGTCCACCTCGTCGAAGGTGATGCCGAGCCCCGCGAGCAGCCCGGACTCGTACGCCAGCTCCCGTTCGCCGTCCGCGTGCCGCACGAAGCGGCTGTGCGGATCGAGCGAGCCGAGCACGCCATCGATGGCGGCATGAACCATCTGGGCGTATCCCACCGAGTCCACGTAGTTGATGCGGATCTGGTTGAGCAGGCTGGAGAAGGTCTGCAGCTGCTCGTAGGCGCCCTGGGCCGCGGCGGGGGCGGCCCCGCCGAGCAGCAGGGCCAGGACGCCGGCGGCGGTATGGCGTCGGGACACGGGGCCTCCTACTGCAGCTGGGCGAGGCGCTGCTTCGCCATTGTCACCTGCGGGGCGTAGCGGGTCGGGGACAGCGTCACGAAGGTCGCGAGCGATTGGCGGGCCTGGTCGCGCTTGCCCTGCCCCAGCTGGGCCAGCCCGAGCCAGAACCAGGCACGCGTGTCGCGCGGGTTGGCGTCCACCGCGGCCTGCAGCCGGGTCTCCGCCTGCGGCATCATCCCCGCCTTGCCGAGTGTCACGCCCAGGTCGAGCAGCAGGCTGGCGTCGTCGGGATTGGTGTTCACCGCGGCCATCCGCTCCTCCACCGCGTGCGGGTAGTCCTTCACCCCCTCGTAGATGTTCGCCAGCCGGACGTGGGCCATGTAGTAGCCGAAATCGCTCTCCAGCACCTGGTGGAAGAGCGTGATCGCGTCGTTGGTCTTCCCCTCCTCCTGCAGGATCGTCGCAAGCACGTAGCGGTACTCGTTGGACCGGAGCGGCACCCGGGAGAACTCCCCCCGCGCGGCGGCGGCGGTGGAGTCCCGGTCCTGGCGGGCGAGCAGCAGCCGGAAGGCGCTGGCGGCGTCGTCCCACCGGGCGAGGTGCGCCGCGGCGATCCCCTTGTACCAGAGCACCGAGTTGGGAATCCGGTCGGCGTAGCGGTCGCCGTCAATCTCCCGGATCAGGGTCACGAACCGCCCGTGGCAGTCCTGGTACTTCCCCTCCTGGCAGTCGGCGAAGCCCTGGAAGAACAGCGCCCAGGCCTCGCCGAGGTAGCGCTGCGCGTCGATGAAGTCGGGCTTCTTCCATTCGGCCGCACCCAGGATCCGCAGGTCCACCATCGGGTCGATGAGGAAGGCGTGGCGGTACTCCCGGTCGGAGGCCTTGAGCGCCTCCAGCTGATCCGCCGGCACCTCGTTCTCGAAGATCTCGTCCCACAGCTTGGGCCGCCGGGCGAACGGCAGGTAGGCGATCGCGAGGTGCGCCGGGGCGAAGCGGGGCTCGATCCCCACCGCGGTGCGCAGCTCCCGCTCCGCGTCGTCGTAGCGCTTGGCGCTCCAGTAGCCCAGCGCCACGTTGTAGTGCGCGGCGGCGTCGTTGGAATCGGCCTTTGCCCGCTCCTCCAGCTCCGGCAGCTTCATCGAGAGCTTGAGGCGCTGGGCGCCCAGCGGAGCGGCCAGCAGCAGGGCGGCGGCAAGGATCGGGAAGGTGCGCATGGCGGGGTCGGGTGGTCAGGGAAGCGAGTCGAGGCGGCTCCGGGCCGCCGCCTTCTGGTCCGCAAACCGGCTCGGCGCGATCGCGAGGAACCGGGTGTACATCTCGCGCGCCTCGGGGAGGCTGCCCACCTGCTGCGCCACCACGGCGAGCACGTAGAGCGCCCGGTGGCTGCGCGGGTTGGCCGCCACCGCCTGGCGCAGCACGCCCTGCGCCTCGACCAGCTCGCCGGCGCGGGCCAGCGCCTCGCCGAGGTCGAAGAGGAGCGACGGATCGTCGGGGCTCGCGGCCACGGCGCGGCGGCGCTCCTCCAGCGCGGCCGGGGTGCGGTGCTGATCCTCGTAGATGCGCGCCAGCCGGCTGTGGGCAGGGTAGAAGCCCACATCCTCGGTGAGCACCTCCTTGAGCAGCGTCACCGCCTCCCGGGTCTCGCCGGACTGGTCCAGGATGCAGGCCAGGGCGTAGCGATACTGGTTGGCCAGCGTGAAGGCCAGGGTCGCGCCCCCGCCCAGGTTGCTCACCCGCTGGGCCCGGTCGAGCAGGATGCGGAAGTCCGCGACGGCCCGGGGATAGTCCTGGGCGTGGGCCGCGGCGAGCGCCTCGTACCAGAGGAACCAGGCACCGAACTTCTGCTTCCGGTCCTCGTCGGTGCTGTTGCCCGCCAGCTCGCGGAAGAACTGGTAGGCGGTGCCGTACTGCCCGTCCCAGAAGGCCCCGAAGCCGTTCATGAGGTAGGTGTACGCCGCCTTGGCGTTGCCGCCCAGGCCGAAGGTGCTGGGCGGCGGGATCATCAGTGCCAGCGGCTTGAGGTCCACCAGCGGGTCCAGCAGGAAGGCGCGGCGGCGGAAGGCCTCCGACTCGTTCACCGCCGCCAGCCACTCCGCCGGCACCTTCCCCTTGTCCACTTCGTCCCAGAGCTTGTCGCGCCGGGCGTAGGGCAGGAACGAGAGCGCCAGGTAGGCCTGCGCCAGCGAGGGCTCGATCGCGATCGCCGCCCGCAGGTGCCGCTCGGCATCGTCGTACCGCTGGGCGAGCCAGAACCCGAGCGCCGCCTCGTACCCGGTGGGGGCATCGTTGGAATCGGCGACCGCCCGCTCGGCCAGGGTGGTGAGCGGGACCAGCATCTTCACCCGCTGGCCGGCCACGGGAGCCGCCAGGGGCGCGAGCAGCGCGAGAATCAGGATCGGATATCGCATCGGGGTCGGGTGAGCGGGTGCCCGGCCGGCATGCCCCGCGGGGACGGCAAGGTCCCCCGTGGGCCGGCGGGCGTCGTGGCCAGGAGCGGTCGCAGCACCAGCGTCCCGGTAGGATATCGCATCGGCGTCAATTGCCGGTCAGGGGCAGGCGGCTGAGCCGCTGCCGCGCATCGGCGGTTTCGGTGCCAAAGCGGCTGGGGGCGATGGCGAGGAACCGCTCCAGGGCAGTGCGGGCCTCCGCCGGCCGGGCCAGCGCTTCGGCCACGATGCCCTGCAGGTACGGAATCCGGGGATCATGGGGATTGGCGCTCGCTGCCTCCGCCAGCGGATCCACCGCGTCGGCCAGCCGCCCCAGCCGCAGGAGCGCGCCGGCGTAGTCGGTCAGCAGGTCCGGGTCGCCCGGATTGGCATCGAGCGCCCGGCGCCGCTCCGCCAGCCCCGAGTCGGCCTGGCCTGCCGCCTCGAAGATCCGCGCCAGCTGCACGTGGGCCTCGAACAGGCTGGCGTCGAATTCGAGGGTCCGGTGGAAGACCGGCAACGCCTGGTCGTGCCGTCCCGACAGGTAGAGCATCGTCGCGAGGATGAACCGGAACTGGTTGGCGAGGAGCGGAACTTCCGTCGGCGGGCCGCCGGTGTCGTGCTCGGCGGCCACCGCCCGTCCGGTGAGGATGGCCATGTTCCGCACCGCCAGGTCGAAGTTGCCCTGGTGCGCGGCGGCGAGGCCCTGGTACCAGAGCAGCTCGCCCGGCAGCCGGGTGTCGTCCTGGGGGAAGCGCCGGTCGTGGGCCAGCTTCTCGAACCGCTCGGCCGCACGGTCATACTTGCCGACGCGGAACTCGTTCATCCCCCGGGTCAATTCCTTGCCCCACCAGGGCGCCACGAAGAACACCAGCTGGCCCCCCACCCGCACGATGGTGAACCCCTCGTCCGCTTCAAACTTGTTGACCACCGCGAGGTCCACCAGCGGGTTGAGCAGGAATGCCAGCCGGAACTCGTGTTCCGCCCGGATCCACTCGCTCGAGACCGCCGTCTCCCCCAGCTCCTTCACCCGGTGCTTCCAGTAGCTCTCGCCCCGGCGGCTCGGCAGCACCCCCAGCGCCAGATGCGCCTCGGCGTAGCTCGGGGCCACCGTGACCGCCGCGTGCAGTGCCCCCTCCGCCTCATCCCACCGCTTCTTGTCCCAGTAGGCCATCGCCAGGCGGTAGTGCGCCGTGGCGTCGTTGGAATCGGCGCGGGCCAGCTGCTCCAGCTGCGGAATCGTCGGCGCCGGCCCCTGCCCGGCCAGGGGCGCGCACGCCAGCAGCCCCGCGAGGAGCGGGGCGCGCCAGGGGACGGGCGATGACACGATTGTCAGGGCCATGCGGCTGGATCTGTGGTGCGGGGTTGCTGCAGTATGTCGCCTGACGGGGCGGCGCGCCAGACGCCGAATTGCGACCTCAGGGCTTCCGGTACACCACCCGGCCGCCGACCACCGTCGCCTGCACCTGGACCTGGTCGATCGTGGCCGGCGGGATGGTGAGCAGGTCCTCGTCCAGCAGCACGAGGTCGGCGCGGTCGCCCGGCACCAGTCGGCCGCGGCTGCCCTCGGCGAAGACGCCCCACGCGTTCTCGCTGGTGTAGGCCCGCAGCGCCTCCTCGACCGAGATCTTCTGCGCCGGCAGCCAGCCATCGGGGTTCTTCCCGTCCAGGGTCCGCCGGGTCACCGCCGCCCAGATCCCGAGCAGCGGGCTGATCGGCGCCACGGTCCAGTCGGAACCGAAGACCAGGTGGGCGTGCGCATCGAGCAGTGAGCGGAAGACGTAGCTGTCCGAGACGCGGTCCCCGAGCCGTTTCCAGGCCCAGCGACCGTCGTCCGCGGCGTGGTACGGCTGCATGGAGGCCACCACGCCCAGCGCGGCAAAGCGGGGCACGTCCTGCGCCCGGAGGTGCTGGGCGTGTTCGACCCGGAAGCGGCGGTCGCGCGGGCCATGGGCCTGGGCCACGCTGTCGTAGATGTCGAGCAGCAGCGCGTTGGCCCGCTCCCCGATGGCGTGCACCACCACCTGCAGGCCGGCGGAATCCGCGGCGCCGATCTGGGTCCGGAGGCTCTCCTCCGGCGTGACCATCAGGCCGCGCGTCGTCGGGTCGTCGGCGTAGGGCTGGAAGAAGAGCGCGGTGCCCGAGCCGAGCGAGCCGTCCACGAATCCTTTCACCCCCGCCAGGCGGAGCCAGTCATCGCCCGGGCCGTTGGCGGTCACGCTGTCGGCCACCCGGTGCCAGTCGGCCAGCGCGGGGAACAGCGCCACCCGGACCGAGAGCGCGTCCTTCGCCCGGGCGCGGCGGAGCCCCGCCACCTGGGCCCAGCCGGCGCTCACCGAGGCCACCGCGGTCACGCCATTGGCGTTGGCGTGTGCCATGGCGCGCTGCAGCGCGGCATCCACCTGGGCGTCGCTCGGGTCCGGCATGCTGCCGTAGACCGGGCCCATCGCCTCGTCCTTGAGCACGCCGGTGGGAATCCCGTTCCGGTCGCGCACGATGGTGCCGCCGGGAATGTCCTTCGTGCCCGGCCCGATGCCGGCGGCCCTGAGCGCCAGGCTGTTGGCCAGCCCCATGTGGCCGTCGAGCCGGGAGACGAAGACCGGGTTGCGCGGGGTCACCGAATCGATCCACGCCCGCGTGGGCAGCGGCGCGCCGGGCCAGCGCTCGTGGTCCCAGTCGCCGCCGGTGATCCACTCGCCCGGCTGCCGCTCCGCCGCGAAGGCGCCGAGCCGCCGGATGAACTCGTCCGGACTGGTCGCGTCGCGCAGGTCCACGCTGGCCAGCTGGAAGCCGCCGTCGAGGAAGTGCACGTGCGCATCCATGAAGCCGGGCGTCACCAGGCCGCCGCTGTCGGCGAGCACCGTCGTCGCCGGCCCCACCAGCCGGGCCACCGTCGCGCTGTCGCCCACCGCGACGATCGTGTCGCCCCGCGCCGCCACCGCCTGCGCCAGCGGATGCGTGGAGTCGCCGGTCCACACCTTCCCGTAGACCACCAGGTCGGCGGGCGGGACGGTCGGGGCGCAGGCGAGAGCGAACGGAAGCGCGAGCAGCGCGGCGCGGCGCATGACGACTCCTTCGGGGCTAGCGGGGGCGGGCGAGCAGCTCGCGGATGTCGAGCAGCACCTCGAGCATCAGCTGGTCGCGGACGAAGCCGGCATCGAGCTCCTGCATCCGGCGGGGCTGCTGCTCCGCCTTGGCCAGGTCGAACTGCTCACGGTACGTCTGTTCGAGGTTGGCGAGGATCTGGTCGCGGGTGCGCATGGCTGGGAGGCTCGGCGCCGGGGGGCGGCGCGGTTCGCGGGGCGGACGGGACGGTGTAGCTTACAGCAACCCCTTCACCCCTGCCACCACCATGCGTTCCACGCTGTTGCTGGGCCTGGCCGCGCTCGCCGCCGCGGGCCTGGCCGGCCAGAAGCCCCGCGCCCGCGCGCTGGGGATCCCGTTCGCCGGCACGCCCGGCCCGCTCGATGCCATCACCGACGTCGCCGGAGTCACGGTGGGCCAGGTCACGCTCGTCCGCGGCGCGGGGCGCCTCCGCGTCGGCGACGGCCCGGTCCGCACCGGCGTCACCGCCATCTTCCCCCGGGGCAACCGGAGCAGCGACCCGGTCATGGCCGCCTGGTGGGCGCTCAACGGCAACGGCGAGATGACCGGCACCACCTGGCTCGAGGAGTCCGGGTTCCTGTGGGGGCCCGTCAGCATCACCAACACGCTGAGCGTGGGGGTCGTACGGGATGCGGTGATCGCCTGGGCGGTGGCGCGCGGCTACGACGACTTCCTGTGGGCGCTCCCGGTCGTGGCGGAGACCTGGGACGGCGGGCTCAATGACATCAAGGGCATGCACGTCACCCGGGCCGACGCCTTCGCCGCGCTGGACGGCGCGCGGGGCGGCCCGGTGGCGGAGGGAAACGTCGGCGGCGGCACCGGGATGGTGTGCCACGAGTTCAAGGGCGGCATCGGCACCGCGTCGCGGATGGTCCCCATCCAGGGCACCCGGTACACGGTGGGCGTGCTGGTGCAGTGCAACTACGGCGGCCGCGACCGGCTCAGCATCGCCGGCGTGCCGGTCGGCGCGGCGATCACCGGGGCGCGGCCCTGCCTGGCGCTCCCCGACCCGGCGGACCCGGAGCTGGCACCGCTGCCGCGCTGTGACGCCGCCCGGGGCGAGGGAGCGCCGAGCCGCCGGGCCGAGGTGGGCTCGATCATCGTGGTGGTGGCGACCGACGCACCGCTCCTGCCGCACCAGCTCAAGCGGCTGGCCAAGCGGGTGGGCCTCGGGGTCGGCCGGATGGGCGGGATCGGGGGCGACTCCTCGGGCGACATCTTCCTGGCCTTCTCCACCGCCAACGCCGGCAGCGGCGGCGCCGACTCCCTCGCCACGGTGCGGTTCGTGGCCAACGAGCGGATGAACGGGCTGTTCGCCGCCACCATTGATGCCACGGAGGAGGCCATCGTCAACGCGATGGTCGCGGCGGAGACGATGACCGGCGCCGACGGGTTCCGGGTGTACGCCCTCCCGGTGGACCAGGTACAGGCGCTGCTCCGCCGGGCGGGGCGGCTGCGCTAGTCCACCCGGGGCGGGCGGCGCTACTCTTCGGGGTCCCGCGCGCCCGCCCTCCCGCCCCCGCCTCGAGGAGCCATGCCCGATTCGCCCCGCCCCGTCGCGCTGATCACCGGAGCCTCCGGCGGCCTGGGCCTGGAGCTGGCCCGGCTCGCCGCGCGCGACGGCCACGACCTGGTGCTGGTCGCGCGGCGGGAGGAGCAGCTGCGCGAGGTGGCGAAGTACCTCAACGGCATGTACGGCATCCGGGCCGAAGTCATCGTGGCGGACCTCGCCGAGCCGGAGGCGCCGGAGGCCATCCTCGGCCAGGTCGAACAGCTCGGCCTGGGCGTGGACGTGCTGGTGAACAACGCCGGCTTCGGCGACTGGGGGCTCTTCGGCCGCGCCGACCTGGCGCGGCAGCTGGCGATGGTGCAGGTCAATGTGACCGCGCTCACCGAGCTCACCCGGCGCTGCCTGCCGCGGATGGTGAGCCGGCGCGGCGGGCGGATCCTGAACGTCGCCTCGACCGCCGCCTTCGCGCCCGGACCGCTGATGGCGGTGTACTACGCCAGCAAGGCCTACGTGCTCTCGTTCAGCGAGGCGATCGGCAACGAGCTGCAGGGCACCGGCATCACCGTGACGGCGCTGTGCCCCGGACCCACCCGCACCGGCTTCGCCGCGGCGGCGGGGATCGAGGAGAGCAACCTGTTCAGCGGGCCGAACGTCATGGAGGTGGGCCCGGTCGCCGCCGCCGGCTGGCGCGGCCTGCAGCGGGGCCGCGCGGTGGTGGTGCCCGGTTTGCTCAACAAGCTGCTGCTCTTCAGCGTCCGGCTGGGCCCGCGGTGGCTGGTCCGCCGCATCACCCGCCGGTTCCAGGAACGGCGGGCCGGTTGACCGCCCCGCGCCCGCGCCCCGCTCGCCCCTGACCCGGAATGGCCATGCCCCTCGCCGGACGCCGTGTCCTGATCTTCGCCGCCCCGCTGTACGAGGAGCTGGAGCTGTGGTATCCCCGGATCCGGCTCGAGGAGGAGGGCGTCCACACCGTGGTGGCCGGGCTGGGCGAGGCGGTGTACCTCGGGAAGCGCGGCAGCTATCCGGTCACGGTGGACGCGCACGTCGCCGACCTGGACGCGGCCGGCTTCGACGGCCTCATCATCCCGGGCGGCTATGCACCGGACCTGCTGCGCCGCAGCGCGAAGGTGCTGCAGCTGACGCGGGAGATCTTCACCGCCGGCAAGCCGGTCGGCATGATCTGCCACGCCGGCTGGGTCGCGGTGTCGGCGGGGATCCTCAAGGGGCGGCGCGGCACCTCGGTCGGCGCCATCCGCGACGACCTGGTGAACGCCGGCCTCACCTGGGAGGATGCGCCGGTGGTGGTAGACGGCAACCTGGTCTCATCCCGCACCCCCGCCGACCTCGGCCCCTTCATGCAGGCCTACCTCAAGGCGCTCGCGTGACCATGTCCCTGACCGAATGCCAGCAGCGGGTTGACCGCTGGATCAGCCAGTTCGAGGAAGGCTACTTCCATCCGCTGACCAACCTCTGCCGCCTCACCGAGGAGGTGGGAGAGCTGGCCCGCGAGGTGAACCACCGCTTCGGGCAGAAGACCAAGAAGGCCGAGGAGCCCGAGGGGGACATGGCGATGGAGATGGCGGACATCCTGTTCGTCCTGATCTGCATGGCCAACCGCGAGGGCATTGACCTGGACCAGGCCTTCACCCGGATGATGGACAAGGTGGAGCGGCGCGACACCAGCCGCTGGACCCTCAAGGGCGGCGCGGGCCGCTCCGCGGAGGGCGGGGCGTGACGGACGAGCTGCGCTCCCGCCTGCAGGCCGCGCTCGAGGGCCGCTACCGCATCACCGGCCAGGCCGGCCAGGGCGGCATGGCCACCGTGTACCGGGCCGAGGACCTGAAGCACGGCCGCGAGGTCGCGATCAAGGTCCTGCGCCCCGACCTCTCCGCCGCGATCGGCGGCCCGCGGTTCCTGCAGGAGATCCAGGTCTCCGCCAAGCTGCAGCACCCGCACATCGTGCCGCTGTACGACTCGGGCGAGGCCGGCGGCATTCTCTACTACGTCATGCCCTTCGTGGAGGGCGAGTCGCTGCGCGACCGGCTCAGCCGCGAGGGCAAGGTGCCCTTCGCGGAGGCGGTGGCCCTGGTGCGCGAGGCGGCGAGCGCGCTCTCCTACGCCCACCAGCACGGCGTGGTCCACCGCGACATCAAGCCCGAGAACATCCTGCTCTCCGGCGGCCATGCGGTGGTCGCCGACTTCGGCATTGCCCGGGCGCTCACCGCGGCGCAGGAGGGTGGCGGCGGGAACCTCACCGGGATCGGGTTCGCCATCGGGACGCCGGCCTACATGAGCCCGGAGCAGGCCACCGCGAGCGAGGTGGACGGCCGCAGCGACCAGTACGCCCTGGCCTGCGTGTTCTACGAGATGGTGACCGGCGGCGCGCCCTTCAGCGGCGGGACGGTGCAGGCGGTGCTCAAGCAGAGCCTCACCGGGCCGCGCCCCCGGCTCAGCAAGGTGAACCGCGCGGTGCCCGCCGATGCCGACGCGCCGGTGGCCCGCGCGCTCGATGCCGATCCGGGGAAGCGCTTCGACTCGGTCACGACGTTCGCCCAGGCGCTGGAGGCGGCCGCGGGGGGCGGCGCCGGCGGGGGGGCGGAGCGGCAGCGCCTCCGGCGGCTGGTGGTGGGCCTGCCGGTGGCGGTCGCGGCGCTGGCGCTGGCGGCGTGGTTCCTCCTGCCGCGGGGCAACGGGGTGGTGGTGAGCGGCGCGGAGCGGATCGCGGTGCTCCCCTTCAACACCAGCGGCCCCGGCGTGGACCTGATGGGCGAGGGCATGGTGGACCTGCTCACCACCAACCTCAACGCGGTGGGCGGCATCGAGGCGGCGGAACCGCGCGCCATCCTGGCGGCGTGGCGCAAGCGGGGAGAGGATGCCAGCACCATCGAGGGCGCGCTCGCGGTGGGCCGCGCGGTCAACGCGCGGGCGGTGCTCACCGGGAGCATCGTCGCCACCGGGCCGCAGGTGCGGCTCAGCGCCGACCTGGTCGGCGCCGACGGCAAGAACCTCGCCCGCGCCCAGGTGGACGGCTCCTCCGACAGCGTGCTGGCCCTGGTGGACAGCCTGAGCCTGCAGCTGGTGCGCGAGATCTGGCGCTCCAACGAGCCGCTCCCCTCCCTCCGGGTGAGCGGCCTGACCACCAGCTCGCTCGCCGCGATGCGCGAGTACCTGAGCGGGGAGCAGTTCTACCGCCGCTCCATCTGGGACTCCGCCGCCGCGGCCTTCGGCCGGGCGGTGCAGCTCGACTCCACCTTCGCGCTGGCCAACTACCGGCTCGCCGCCGCGGTGGGGTGGTCCGGCGGGCTGGGCGGCGCCGACGGGCTCAAGGCCATCGAGGCGGCGCGCCGCTTCGCCGACCGGCTCCCCCCGCGCGAGCGCTCGCTGGTGATCACCTACGACCTGTTCGAGCACCAGAAGCTGGCCGCCACCGACTCGGCCCGGGCCTACGTGGCGAAGTACCCGGACGACGTCGAGGGCTGGTTCCTGCTGGGCGAGACCCAGTACCACACCCGGCAGCTCCACGGCTACGACCCGGCGGTGATGCGGGCCCCGTTCGACAGCGTGCTGGCCCGCGACTCGACCCTCACCCCGGCCGCGATCCACCCGCTGGAGCTGGCGCTCCAGATGCACGACCGCGCCGGCTACGAGCGCTACCACAAGGTGCTCGCCTCCTCCGCCAACGCGGTGGAGAACCGGGCCTACGAGGGCGCCGGGACCCTGGTCTTCAGCGACCAGCCCATCGACTCCGCCACCGGCGCCGCGATGGCCCGGTACGCCAGCTCCATCGGCGCGGTGATGGGCGGGCTCTACGCCGGCGAGGCCGATGCCGACTCGGCGATCCACCGGGGCCGGATCCTCGAGCGCCTGGGCGCGGCGATGCCGCCGCCCCTCGCGAACCAGATGGAAGCCGGGATGGGCATCACCCTCGCCGGGCTGGGGCAGATGGACCGCGCCATGGCCATCTACGACAGCACCGTCAGGACCAGCCCGGACCTCGCCAACGCCATCCCGCTGCTGCCCGCCATGCTGGGCTACGCCCCCCCGGGCTACGCGCCGGGGCCGCTGGCCAAGTTCGGCACCTCGCCCCGCGTCAACCCGTTCCAGGTGTACATTCACGCCCTGATCCTGCTGAACCGCGGGGAGCGGGCCGAGGGCACCCGGCTGGTCGACAGCCTGCTCGCCCACCGGGCCACCAACGTCCCGCCCAAGTTCTGGTCCATGCTGCAGGCGCTGAAGGGGTGGACCATCGTGCTGGCGGGGGATTCCACCCGGGGACTCGCCGAGATGCGGAACGGGCTGGAGGCGGTCGGAGCGGGGTGGAACAACTTCCTCACCTCGCCGGTGCGGCTGCAGATGGCAGCGGCGCTCGCCCAACGCCCCGCGACCCGCGAGGAGGGCCGCCGGCTGCTGCAGTACGGCTTCCTGACCGACGTCGGTGTCTACCCGCTCGCGCTGTACGCCCTCGGCCGGGCCGACGATGCCGCCGGCAACCGCGCCGGCGCCACGGACGCCTACAGCCGCTTCCTGTCGCTCTGGTCCGGTGCCGACAGCGTCTTCCAGCCCCGCGTCGCCGAAGTGAAGGCCGCGCTTTCCCGGCTGACCAGCGAACCGAAGTCGTAGACAGCAGGGGGGAGACGGGACCGCCGTCGTCCCGTCTCCCCCGTACCCGTCCGCTCCCCCCTCACTCCCAGTCCGCCGGCGCCTCCCGCAACTCCTCGAGCAGCACCCGGTAGCTCTCGTGCCGGTCGGCGGCCACCGTCCCCGCCGCCACCGCCTCGCGCACCGTGCAGCCGGGCTCGTGCACGTGGCTGCAGTCGGGGAAGCGGCAGCGCTCCACCAGCAGCCGGAACTCGGGGAAGCAGTGCGCCAGGTCGCGCGGGGCGAGGCCCCACAGCCCCACCTCGCTGAAGCCCGGCGTATCCACCAGGAACCCGCCGCCGGCGAGCGCCACCATCACGGCGCTCACCGTGGTGTTGCGGCCGCGGCGGATGCGCTCGCTCAGCTCGCCGGTGCGGAGCCCGAGCCCCGGGTCGAGGGCATTGAGCAGGCTCGACTTCCCCACCCCGCTCGGGCCGGTGACGACGCTCTCGCGCCCCGCCAGCGTGGCGCGGAGCGCCTCGAGCCCTTCCCCCGTCCGGGCGCTCGTGAGGTGCACCGGGTAGCCCGCCGCGCGCAGCCGGTCGGCGAGCGCGGTGCCGGGATCGAGGTCGGTCTTGTTGAGGATGACGGCGGCGGGAAGGTCGTTCGCCTCGGCCACCACGAGGAGCCGGTCCAGCAGCTGCGGGATCGGCACCGGATCCACGGTCGCGGCCATCACCAGCACCTGGTCCACGTTGGCCACCACCGGGCGGGTGCCGCGCCCCTCGGGTACCCGGCGGGCGAGCAGGCTGCTGCGCGGCGCCACGCCCGCGATCCCGCGCACGCCGCCCTCCCCTTCCGCGTCGAGCGTCACCCGATCCCCGACCACCACCCGCGGCGTGTCGCGCTTCACCTTGCCCCGCAGCACCGCACGCACCTCACCCGCCGGGGTGAGCACCCGGTACGCCGCGCCGTCGCGCTCCAGCACGATCCCGGTCACCACGCGCCGGGGTCGCGGCCGATGGCCTCGTCCAGCGCGGCCTTCACGTCGTACAGGGAGATCGTGCGGAGGCGGGTCTCGGCCTCGTCGGGGGTACGCCCCCAGGCGAGCACGCCGGTCTCCACGTGGCCGGTGGGCCGGTCGCCCGCCATGGACCAGCGGACGAACAGCAGCGACGCGCCGAACCGGCCCTGGCCGTCCGGCGCGTCGTCCACGAAGATGCCCACGGAGTAGGGCTGGCCGTCATGCCCGGTGAAGGCGGCCGCCCGCCCGTGCCGGTCCATGTAGCCGCCCAGCGTGGCTTCGCTCATGTCGGGCGGTGCACCGCCTCCCGCATCACGTTGCCGAGAATGAACGCGATATTCGCCGGCCGCTCGGCCAGGCGCCGCATGAGGTAAGGATACCACTGGGTGCCGAACGGCACGTAGACCCGCACGTTGTAGCCCGCCGCGCGGAGCTGGTCCTGCAGATCGCGGCGCACCCCGTAGAGCATCTGGAACTCGAACCGGGTGCGGTCGATCGCCTGGGCGGTGGTGAACTCGCGCGCCTGCTGGATGATCGCGGCATCGTGGGTGGCGAGGCCGGGGTAGGTCCCCTCCCGGAGCAGCTGCTGCATCAGGGTGACATAGGCCCGGTCCACGTCGGCCTTGTCGGGGAAGGCCACCTCGGGCGGCTCCAGGTAGGCGCCCTTGCAGAGCCGCACCCGGACGCCCTTCGCCACCAGCCCGGCGATATCCTCCGCCGAGCGGCGCAGGCACGACTGGATCACCACGCCCACGTGGGGGCCGAAGGCGGGGAACAGGTCGCGGTAGAAGAAGTCAAGGGTGCGCTGGGTGTAGGCCGAGCTCTCCATGTCCACCCGGACGAAGCTCCCCCGCGCCTTGGCGCGTTCGAGGATCGCCGTCATATTGGCCAGGCAGGCGGGCTCGCTGATGTCGAACCCCATCTGGGTGAGCTTCACCGAGACGTTGGACTGCGCTCCCGCCTCGGCGATCCGGTCGAGCATCTCCAGGTAGGTGTCGCGGGCCTGGGCGGCCTCCGCCTCACGGCTCACGCTCTCGCCCAGCAGGTCGAGCGTCGCGACGATGCCCCGGCGGTTCAGGTCGCGCACCGCCTCCACCGCGCTCTCCACCGTCTCGCCCGCCACGAAGCGGGAGGCGAAGCGGCGGGCGAGCGCATTGCGGCGGACGAAGCGGAAGACCTTCGGCTGCTCCGAGAGCCACAGCAGACTGGTGCGCATCATGACGGTGACGCCTCGAGGGGACCCATGTGGGGCAGAACGATATCCGGCCCCCACCATGCCAACAAGCGATGAATAATCATTCAAGTCCCGGCCTGCGGATCGCGATGTGGTCCGGCCCGCGCAACATCTCCACCGCCATGATGCGTGCCTGGGAGAACCGCCCCGACGCCTGGGTGGTGGACGAGCCGCTCTACGCCCACTACCTGACCCAGGTGACCGTCGCCCACCCCGGCGTGGACGAGGTGATCGCCCACCACGACAGCGACTGGCGGCGGGTGGTGGCCGGGCTGGTGGGCCCGATCCCCCACGGCCGGGCCATCTACTACCAGAAGCACATGGCCCACCACTGGCTGCCGCACCTGCGGGGCGACTGGCTGCTGGCGCTCCGGAATGCCTTCCTGCTCCGGCACCCGGCCGAGATGCTGGCCTCGCTCAGCGCCCGCATGGGGCTGCCGGTGCTGCGCGATACCGGCCTGCCGCAGCAGGTGGAGCTGTTCCGCTTCCTGCGGGAGGAGACGGGGGAGGTGCCGCCGGTCCTCGACGGGGAGGATGTGCTGAAGGATCCGGCGGGAGTGCTGGGACGGTTCTGCGCGGTGGTGGGGGCGCCGTGGGACGACCGGATGCTGCACTGGCCGGCCGGCCGGCGTGCAACCGACGGGATCTGGGCGAAGCACTGGTACGATGCGGTGGAGCGCTCCACCGGCTTCGAGGCCTGGCGGCCCCGCCCGCGCACGGTGGCCCCCGAGCTGGAGCCCCTGCTGGCCGAGTGCCTGCCGCTCTACGCCGAGCTGCACCAGTACCGGCTCACCGCCGGGGGTTGATCAGGCCGCCGGGGCCACCTGGTCGGCCACCGCCCCCAGCAGCTGGAACATCCGGGTGGCGCCGCGTTCCATCGCGTCCCCCGCCTCGGGGGTGAGCGGGAGGGCGTTGATCGCCCCCTTGAACGCCGCCCATCGGGCCGGCTGCTCCGCGCCGTAGGGATCCAGCGCGCGGAGACCCTCCCGCGCCGACGGCTCCAGCCCCAGGCCCTGCGCCACCTTCTTCACCAGGAACCGCCCGCCGTTGGTGCTGCCCTCGGTCACGTACAACATGCCGAGCAGCGCGGCCGGCGAGGCCGACTGGATCTCGGCCACCGCGGCCGCGGTCGCCGGCAGTGCCGCCGGGGCGAGGTTGCCGCCATGCACCCGCAGGTCGGCCTCGAGGTCGGCCTCGCGACGCCGCTCCCCCAGCGCCAGCGCCTCCCAGCCCGCCTGACCGGCGGCGGCGGCATGCGCCAGCGCCCCTTCCAGCGAGCGGTGCACCAGCAGCAGCTGCTCGAGGTGCGAACGGTACAGCTCCGGGGTCACGCTGCCCCGGGCGATGGCGCGCATCAGCGGCCGCTGCTCCGCCTGCTTGTGGGCGTCGGCGGTGGCATCCCGCAGCCGGTCCATGATGGTCGGCGGCGCGGTGCTGGTATTGGTCACGGGCGGTTCCATGCGAAGAGGGCGAGCCCCGTCCCGGCGGCCAGCCAGATGAGTCCCTTGATCAGGAAGAACAGAAACGCGGCCGCCATGAGTCGGCGCGGTCCCTTCCGGACCGGACACTGAGAAGTGTTCTCATTTGATTTCATTGATCACCAGCTTAATGCCGATGTTGATGGTCGTCAATACAGCGGCTCCTTCATGGTCGCCGGTCCCCCTTGCGCCCGCCCCGGGTCGGGAGGAACATCCCCTCCCGCTCCCCACAACCCGGGTCTCCCATGCAGCAGCGCTTCGATCCCAGGAACCGCGACCTCCTCGTCAATATCAACGGCAGGTTGGTCCACAGGGATGAGGCCGGGATCAGCCCGTTCGACTCCGCGGTGCAGGGGGGCGATGCCGTCTGGGAGGGGCTGCGGCTCTACCAGGGGCGAATCTTCCGGCTCACCGAGCACCTGGCGCGCCTGCACCACTCGGCCCAGGCGCTGGCCTTCGCCGAGATCCCGGGCGCCGCCGCGATCACGGAGGAGATCCGGAAGACGCTGGCGGCCAACCGGATGACCGACGGCGTGCACATCCGCCTGACCCTCACCCGCGGGGTGAAGGTCACCAGCGGCATGGATCCACGGCTCAACCAGTCGGGGCCCACGCTGATCGTGCTGGCGGAGCACAAGCCGCCGGTCTATGCCACCAGCGGGCTCACCCTGGTGACGGCGTCGGTCCGCCGCTTCCCGCCCGACTGCCTCGACCCCAAGATCCACAGCAACAACCTGATCCAGTCCATCCTCGCCAAGATCGAGGCCAACGTCGCCGGGGCCGACGACGCGCTGCTGCTCGATCTCCGCGGCTTCATCGCGGAGACCAATGCCACCCACCTCTTCCTGGTGGAGCGCGGCGTGGTGCGCACCCCGCGCACGCTGGCCTGCCCCGAGGGCATCACCCGCGCGGTGGTGCTGGAGCTGTGCCAGGAGCACGGCATCCCGCACGAGGTCACCGACCTCTCGCTGAGCGAGGCCTACCGGGCGGACGAGGTGTTCTGCAGCGGGACGATGGGGGAGCTGGCGGCGGTCACCACGATCGACGGTCGGAAGATCGGCGGCGGCGCGGTGGGCCCGATGACCCAGCGGCTCACCGCCCTCTTCGCGGAGCTGACCGCACGCGAGGGCACCGTGGTGGTGGACCCGGCGCCGGCGGCCGCGCGCTAGGGGAGGAAGCGGCCCCGGAGCTCCGGCGGCAGCAGCGGGCAGGCGCCCTCGGGCCGCGCGAACAGGTGGCTGCGCACCCGTGCGATGGCGTCATAGCCCAGGTCCAGCAGCCAGGTGGGCAGGATCCCGAGCACCCGCGCCAGCACCGCCCATCCCCCGCCCACCCGTTCGGCGAGGTGCAGCGCCGCCCGGGAGCGCACCAGCGTCCGCCCGTCCGCGGTGCGGACCACGATGCTGTCGGGAAGGCCGGCCCGGCTGGCCGGGTCGAACTGCGCGAGGAAGGTGGCGCCGCCCAGCGGGGCGTAGCGGAAGCGGGTGCCGTCGAGGTCCCGGGCCAGCAGCCACTTCACCGACCGGTGACACAGGCCGCAGCCGCCGTCGTAGAACACCTGGTCCTGGGCGGAGCTCACGGGTCGCGCAGGCGGAATACGACCTGCGAGGTGTCCGACCAGCAGTAGGGACCGCCACCCGCGGTGAGGCCGCAGCTGTCGCCGGAGTAGGCGACGACCCGTCGGCCGCTCGCCAGGTGGGCAAAGTGGCGGCCGCCGGCCACCTGGACCGGGGTGCCGCCATACCCGTGGCCCCAGCACCACGCGGTGCTGTCGGTAGCGAGACCACATTGACCGCCACTGATCTCCCGGAACTGATGGCCGCCCGCCACGCTGGCGGGCGCGGGATGGTTCATGCTGTCAACGATCCCGCGCCCCAGCTCGCCGCTCCCGTCGTAACCCCAGCACTGGGCCTCGCCGGCGGCGGTGAGCGCACAGGCATGGATGTCGGCGATCGTGAGCCCCGCAAAGGTCCCGCCGGCGGTCAGTGGGAGCGGGTACGACGCGGCACTCATCGTCGAGTCAATGCCGAGGTAGCCGTGGTCATTCTCGCCCCAGCAGTACACCGCCCCGCCGTCGTCCAGCCCGCAGGCGGTGCGGCCGTCAGCCTCCACTCGTTGCCAGACGTGCCCACCGACCACGGCGACCGGGGCGTTGCTGTAGCCCACGGGGGGGGTGCTGTCGCCCAGGGCGCCGGACTGGTTGCGGCCCCAGCAGTAGGCGGCGCCGGCGGTGGTCACCCCGCAGGCATGCTCGAGCCCCGGCATCACCCGCCTCCAGGTCAGGCCCCCGGCGATCGGGACCGGGTCGTTCGCCAGGCCGGTATTCTGCCCGGTCCCCAGGTGGCCGAAGATCCCGTTTCCCCAGCAGTACCCGGTGCCGTCGCCGGTGACCCCGCAGGCGGCGCTCACGTCGATCTGGATGTCGGCCCAGTGGTACCCGCCGGAGACAAGGGAGGCGAATGGTGGCGGGTTGGGAGTGCTGGTACCGGCGAGCGTGCCGGGCGTCCAGCAGAACGCCGCGCTGTCCGACCGGATGCCACAGGTGGCGTACGTCCCCATGCTCAGCGACAGGAACCCCGGCGCCACCCGCAGTGCCACCGAGTCGGTTCCGTGGTCCACGCTGGCCCGGAGGTAGGTGGTGCCGAGGGCCCGCGCCGTGATCACGCCCTGCGCATCAATGGAGGCCACGGTGGTGTCGAGCGCCGACCAGGTCACCGCGGTGAGGATGAGCTGCCCGCTCGAGTCGGTCACCGCGGCGCTGACCCGGCCGCTGTCCCCGGGGGAGAGCACCGTGTCGCCGGCGATCGCCACGATCGCGCTGGGGGGCGGGCCGTGCGGGGAGGTGCCGCTGTCGCAGGCCGCCACCAGGGTTAGGGCGAGGAGTGGTGCGTGCAGGCGTGCCATGAAGCCCTCCGCTGAGCAGGTGTGTGCCTCCGGGAACCTAACATACGGCGCGGCGGCCGCGCGGGCGAGCCGGGTCAGGGGGCCGTTGCGCGGGTGGCCCGGCACGCCCACCTCCCGCCCCCCGTCCCGGCGGGGCCGGGACCGGCGCGGAACTGGGCACGGGAGCGAGCTGGGGGGTGTTCAACCCTCGGGGACGCCGACTGACGACCATGTGACACCCAATCTGGTATATTGTCGCATCGCATGAGCAGCCCCCCATCCCTTGGCATCCTTGAACTGACCGATCGCGGCGCCGGTTTCCTCCGGCGGCGCCAGTTCAGCTACCTGGCCGAGGACGGCGACATCTACGTCCCGCCCCGGCTGGTGGGCCAGTTCGGCCTGCGCACCGGCGACGAGCTCTGGGGCGAGGTGGGCCGGCCCCCCGGGCGGGGGAAGGCCCCGCCGCTGGAGAGTCTCACCCTCCTGAACTGGCAGCCGCCCGAGAGCCTCCGCCGCCGGCCCGCCTTCGCCAGCCTGGGCGCGGTCCACCCCGACTCACCGCTCTTCCTGGACTGCGGCCTCAAGCGGTTCGGCCAGGCCGACTACACCAACCGGGTGATCGACCTGATGTGCCCCTTCGGCAAGGGGCAGCGAGCGCTGATCGTCGCCCCCGCCAAGGCGGGCAAGACCATGGTGCTGCAGGCGGTGGCGGAGGGGATCACGCGGAACCACCCCGACGCGCTGCTGCTCATCCTCCTTGTGGACGAGCGTCCCGAGGAGGTGACCGAGATGGAGATGATCGGCTTCGGGGAAGTGGTGAGTTCCAGCTTCGACTTCCCGGCGGAGCGGCACGTCGGCGTGGCGGAGCTGACGCTGGAGCGGGCCCGGCGCCGGGTCGAGCAGGGCGAGGACGTGGTCCTCATCCTCGATTCCATCACCCGGCTGGCCCGGGCCTACAACACCGTGGAGCGCGGCACCGGCCGCACCATGACGGGCGGCCTCGATTCCTCCGCCCTGGAGAAGCCCAAGCGCTTCCTCGGCAGCGCCCGCCGGATCAAGGGCGGCGGCTCGCTCACGATCATCGGCACGGCGCTGATCGACACCGGCAGCAAGATGGACCAGGTGATCTACGAGGAGTTCAAGGGGACCGGCAACAGCGAGCTCACCCTGAGCCGGGAGCTGGCGGAGCGGCGGATCTTCCCGGCGATCGACCTCAAGCTGAGCGGCACCCGGCGCGAGGAGCTGCTGCTCCCGCCGCCGCTCCTCGCCGTCGCCCACACCCTGCGCTCCCGCCTGGCCCCGATGACCCCCATCGACGCCATGCAGCAGGTGCTCACGCTGATGCGGCGCTCGGCGTCGAATGCGGAGCTGGCGGGTCAGGTCGACTGAGGTCCTCGGCCGCCGCCGGCGCGGCCGCCTCCTCCGGCAGGGCCAGCAGCTCGGCGTCCGGCGCCACCGGTGAGGCGTACTCCCGCGCAAGCTCGCTCCCGGCGGCCTCCGCCTTCACCCGCTGCGCCACCAGCAGCGCCACGCCGAGCGGCAGCCGGAACGCCCGGGCGTACTCCGCGACCACCTTCGGCACCGGCATCACCCCCGCCAGCAGTTCCGACAGCCCCTGCGCATTGCGGATGTGGGTCGCGGTGACCGCCTCCGCCGCCCGCGCGCCCACCATCTTGCCCAGCTCCAGCGTCCGCTCCTCGTAGGCGCGGCGGTAGCGCACCAGCTTGAGCCCGAGGTCCAGCCGCAGCAGGCGCCATCCGCGCAGCACCGGCTGGGCCGCCTGCACCGGCAGGTGGTCCAGTTCCAGTGAAGCGAGGGTGCGGGTGCGGATCGGCTCGTGCATCGCGGTCGCCGCCGGCACCACGGTGAGGTAGAGCTCCAGCGCCTCCAGCGGCGGCATCCGGCTGGCGAACTCGCCGATGAATTCGCGGGCCTGTTCCGCATGGCTCGCGACCAGCGCCTCCCACGCCACGGCGTACGCCACCCGCACGCGGGTGCGCAGGTGGCGCGGGAACTGCCGGATCGGCATCTCGCTGGGCAGGGACACGTGCGGGCGCTCCGTGTATGGGACCCGGGGCGGCGGGGGCCGGGAACAGGCCTCCCAACCTCGGAATGCCGCGCCCGGGACACAAGCGGTCCCGTCACATCCCGATTTCAACTATTGATGGGGTAAGGACTTACGAGTCGCTACCGGGAGGAGTCTGTCGCTACCCCGGTCCAGAGTTCGGTCCCGTCGCCATCCAGGATCCGGACCACCGTGGCCTCGTCCACCAGGAAACCACCGAGGCTGATGCGCCCGTGGCTGAAGTAGGGCACGGTCCCGGGGTCGGGGTCGTGCTGGCCCGCGCGGAGGGGGGTGCGCGCTGCAACCGGCGCGCGGATGGTCCACGCGACCACCACCGGCTGCCCGCCCCGCAGCCGGTCGAAGACGAGTTCGCCCCCGGCCGTCCCCGGCGGGACCCAGCCCCAGAGGCCGGTGTAGCGATAGTCGAGCCGGCGCAGCGTGGCATCCTCCCGCGAGAGCCACAGCACTCCCTCGATGTCCGGCAGCGCGCGGTCCGGCACCGGCGTGAAGCTGAGCCCGATCCAGTCGTGATGCTCGCGCGGCGGCGCGGCGAGGCGGAAGCAGTGCGTCGCGAGGAACGGATCGCTGAAGAACACCGCCGGGTCGGGGCCGTAATAGACCGGGCCGTCCGCCGAGTCGCGCGGCTGCACGTAGCCGAACCGGGCCAGGCTGTCGGGCGACTGGGTGACGATCGGCCACAGGCCATGGCCGCCGCCGGCGAAGTTCCCCAGCACCCGGCCGTGGCCCTCCGGCTCGACGCGGGTACGCCGCCGGGAGTAGACGTAGTCCACCGTGTCGGCCCGGCCCGACTGCTGCAGCAGCCCGAGCGACTTGCGCGCCTCCTCCCAGGCCAGGCCCATCTGCCGGTCCGCCTCGGGGTTGGAGGCGCAACGGCTCTCGGCATCCACCACCAGCTCGGCCAGCACCACCGGCTCGGAACCGACCCGCCAGGTGGAATCCAGCAGCTGCCCCGGCCGCAGCGTGAGTGGCGGCGAGGTCCACGGCCGGAAGCCGATGCGGTTCACCCGGATCCGGTAGCTGCCGGCGGCGACGGCCGGGAAGGCGAAGCGCCCGCGCGAGTCACTGACCCGGCGGGCGCGGAGGCTGTCGTGCGGCGGGCCGAGCAGGTCCACGAGGACGCTGGGCAATGGCGCGGCGGTGACTTCGTCCACCACGGCGCCTTGCAGGACCTGCGCCGGGAGGCGCGCGGCGCACAGCAGGACGAACCCCAGGAGCGGACGGGTGCCCGCCAGCCTCACGCGGGGTAGAACCGCCCGCTGGTCTCGGCCATGCGGACCAGCGTGTCACAGGGCGCGAAACGGGCGCCGTGCTTCGCGGCGAGGGCACGGAGCACTTCCACCACCCGGGCCGCGCCGAGATCGTCGATGTAGCGCAGCGGCCCGCCGCGGAAGGGCGGGTAGCCGATGCCGAAGATGGCGCCGATGTCGCCGTCGCGGGCGGAGCGCACGACGCCCTCGCCCATCGCCATCGCGGCCTCGTTGAGCATGCTGTACACCAGCCGCTGCTCCGCCTCGGTGGTGTCCGCCGGGGCCTGCGGCTTGAGGCCGAGCAGGTCATACACCGACTCGTCGGGGCCGGCCTTCTGTCCCCTGGCGTAGAGGTAGAAGCCCCTGCCGTTCTTGCGGCCCATGCGCTGGTCGGCGAGCAGCATGCCGATCAGGTCCGACGGCTTGAGCCGGTCGCCGAACGCGGCGTGCATCACCTTGCCCGCCTTGGCGCCGACGTCGAGGCCCACTTCGTCGAGCAGGGTGACCGGCCCGACCGGGAACCCGAACCGGGTCATCAGCCGGTCGATCAGCTCCATCGGGACCCCTTCGCGGAACAGGTGCCCCGCCTCGTTCATGTAGGGGATCAGGATCCGGTTGACCCAGAAGCCGGGCCGGTCCCGCACCACGATGACCGTCTTCCCCATCTTCCGCCCGAACTGCACCGCGGTGACGATCGCCTCGGGACTGGTGCGGTCGGTGGGGATCACCTCCAGCAGCGGCATCCGGTCCACCGGGGAGAAGAAGTGCATCCCCAGCACGTTGCCCGGCCGCGCGGCCTGGGCGGCGATGTCGGTGATCGGGATGGTCGAGGTGTTGGTGGCGAAGATCGCGCCCGGGCCGGTGGCCGCCTCGGTCTCGGCCAGCACCTTCCGCTTGACCTCCAGGTCCTCGAAGACGGCCTCGATGACCAGGTCGCTGCGGCCGAAGCCGCTCCAGTCGGTGCCGCCGGAGAGCAGCGCCGCCAGCCGCTCGTACTCGAAGCGGGTGATCCGCTTCCGCTTGAGCCGGCCGGTCAGGATGTCGGTCGCCGCCTTGAGGCCCTTCCCCACCCGCGGCAGCTCGGTGTCCCGGAGCCGCACGTCCACCTGGGCGCTGCTCACCGCCGTGCCGGCAATGCCCGCGCCCATGAAGCCGGAGCCCAGCACGCCGAGGCGCGCCACCGCGTGCGGCTCGGCGGTGACGCCGGCCGGCAGCCCCGAGTCCTTCTTGAGCGCGGTGGTCGCGAAGAAGATCCCGATCAGCTTGCGGGAGACGTCGGTGGCCGCCAGCTCGCCGAACTTCTGGTGCTCCACCTGGAAGCCGTGCGCCAGCCCGCCCTCGAGCCCCGCGCGCACCGCGTCCAGCGCCGCGATCGGCGCCGGGTAGTGCCCGCCGCTCTTCTTGAGGGTGTCCTTCCGTGCCTTCGAATACACGATGCGGCGCCCGAGCCAGGTGCGATCGAGGAACTTCTGCACCAGCCCGCCCTTCGGCGCGCGGCGGACGGGCCGCCCCGGCGCCCCCGCCGCGACCAGCCGCTCGGCGGCGGCCAGCGCGGTGTCGAGCAGGATCGCCGGCGGCACCAGCTCGTCCGCCATCCCGAGCCGGAAGGCCTTGGACCCCACCTCGGTCTTGCCCGGCATGATGATCCCGAGCGCCGCCGAGAGCCCGATCAGCCGGGGCAGCCGCTGGCAGCCGCCCGCGCCGGGCAGCAGCCCGAGCTGCACCTCCGGGAGGCCGAGCTGGGTCTTCGGGTGGTCGGTGGCGATCCGCCAGTCGCAGGCGAGAGCCAGCTCCAGCCCGCCGCCGAGGCAGGCGCCGTGGATGGCGCAGACCACCGGCTTGGGGAAGTCGTCCAGCCGCTGCAGCATGGCCTGGCCGTCGGCGGACAGCCGGGTGAACTCCTCCCGGGTGGAGAGCCGGGTGAACTCCTCGATGTCGGCCCCGGCGATGAAGCTGTCGGGCTTGCCGCTGATGATCACCACGGCCTGCACCCCGGCGTCCTGGCGCAGCTGGTCCAGCGCCGCCTCGAACTCCTGCTTCACCTGCGCGTTCAGCTTGTTGACCGGCTCGCCCGGGAGGTCCAGGGTGAGCACCGCGGTGGCCCCGCGGCGGGCGATCGTGAGGGCGGTCATGCGCGCTCCAGCACCATGGCGAACCCCATCCCGCCCTGGGCACAGATGGAAATGAGTCCGAACTGCACGTCGCGCTTCACCATCTCGTTGGCGAGCGTGGTGGCGAGCCGGGCGCCGGTGGCGCCGAACGGGTGGCCGATCGCGAGCGAGCCGCCGTGGACGTTGGTCCGGTCCCAGTCCACCTCGCCCACCGGGGCGCTCCGGCCCAGGGTCTTCGCCCAGGCGGCGCTGCCCCACGCCTGCACGTTGGAGAGCACCTGGCTGGCGAAGGCCTCGTGGATCTCGACCAGGCCCAGCTCCTTCCAGGTGAGGCCGGCGCGGTCCACCGCCTTCGGCACCGCCCACGCCGGCCCCATCAGCAGCTGGCCGCCGGGGTCCACCGCGGCGACGGCGTAGCTCCGCACCACCGCGAGCGGCCGGTAGCCCAGCGCCCGGGCCTTCTCCTCGTTCATCACCAGGCAGACCGCCGCGCCGTCGGTGAGCGCCGAGGCGTTGCCCGCGGTCACGGTGCCGTAGCGGCGGTCGAACACCGGCTTGAGCTTGGCCAGCTGCTCCAGCGAGGTGTCGCCGCGGATCAGGTTGTCGGTGGTGACGACCTCGTCCATGCCGCGGCCGCCAAACCAGGGCGCGATCTCCTCCGCCAGCCGGCCGCTCTGGGTGGCGGCGGCGGCGCGCTGGTGGCTCATCACCGCGTAGCGGTCCTGCGCCTCGCGGGTGATGCCGTTCTCCTTGGCCATCTTCTCCGCCGACTGCCCCATGCTCTGCCCGGTGGATGGCTCGGCGATCGCGGGCGAGACGGGGATCAGGTCCTTCGGACGGATCCTGAGGAAGGTCCCGACCCGCTGCCCCAGGGTCTTCGCCTTGCTCGCATCCAGCAGGATCTGGGTCATCCGCCGGCTGTGCAGGATGGGGATGTCGGAGAGCGATTCCACCCCGCCCGCCAGGATCACGTCGGCGTGGCCGAGGGTGATCTGGTCGGCGGCGTAGCTGATGGCCTGGCCGGCGGAGGCGCAGGCGCGGTTGGCGGAGAAGGCGGGGATGGTCTTCGGCAGCTGCGGCAGCAGGCTCACCTCGCGCGCCACGTTGGGCGCGAGCACCGAGGCGACCACCTGCCCGAAGGCCACCTCGTCCACCTCGGTGCCGGGGAGGCCGGTGCGCTCCAGCAGCTCCTGGGTGGCGCGGCGGGCCAGCTGGACCGCGGTCACATCCTTGAAGACGCTGCCGCTCTTGGCGAAGGGCGTGCGGAGGCCGGCGACGATCGCGGCGCGACGGGGGGAAGCCATGGGGGTCTCAGGTCGTGGACCCGCGCCCCGGGAGGGGCCGGGCCCGTTGGCGCGCCGGGCCGGGCGCGCTTATGCTAAGCCCGCTGGGCGACGATGCTCGCGACCGCGCGGACCTGGTTGCCCTCGACGGGCTCGAAGACCTCGCGGCCATGCAGCGCCTCGAACGGGCTGGCGAGCCGGGCCAGCTCCCCCGGCTGCAGCAGGTGGTCGTCGCTGGTGGGCCCCCAGCCCAGGGCCCGTTGCCATTCGAGGAAGGTCTCCATGATGAGCAGCCCCCCCGGCGCCACCATCCGCTTCACATCCTCCATGCGGTCCCGGTCAAGATAGTTGAACAGCAACACCACCTCAAAACTCCCGAGGTCCGGCCACTCCCCCGTGAGATCCACCGTCTGGAAGTCCACCTCGACGCCGAGCCGGCCGGCGGCCTCACGCCCCAGCTCCAGCTTGGCATCGTCCCGGTCGAGCGCGGTCACGCTCGCCCCCCACTGCGCGGCCTTGAGCGCGTGGCGCCCCTCCCCGCAGGCCAGGTCCAGCACCCGCTGGCCCGGGCGGATGAGGTAGTCGTGCCACACCAGCCAGGTGCTGGGGCGGGGCAGGTAGAGGACGGGCGGGGGCGCCCCGGGGGAGAGATCTGGCATCGGCCCTCGATCGAACGGCTCACCGCCTCGCCGGTGGACCTGCTGGTCATCGGCGGCGGCATCACGGGCGCCGGCATCGCGCGGGACGCGGCGATGCGGGGCCTCTCCACGATCCTCGTCGAGCAGCACGACCTGGCCTTCGGCACCAGCTCGCGCTCCAGCCGCCTGATCCACGGCGGGCTGCGCTACCTCGAGGAAGGCGACCTCACGCTGGTCTTCGAGGCCCTGGCGGAGCGCAAGGTGCTGCTGACGATCGCGCCGCACCTCGTCCACCCCCTGCCGTTCATCTTCCCGGTGCACCAGGGCGACCGGCTGCCCCTGTGGAAGGTGTGGGCGGGGATCTGGCTCTACGACCTGCTGGCCACCTTCCGCAATGTGAAGCGGCATCGGTTCCTCGGCAAGCGCGGGCTGCTCCAGCTGGAACCCATGCTCAAGGAACGGGGCCTGCGCGGTGGGGCCCGCTACTACGACGCCCAGTGCGATGACGCCCGCCTCACCCTGGCCACCGTGCGGAGCGCCCAGCGCCACGGGGCCCAGGTGGCCAACTACATGGCGGTCGAGGAGCTGCTCCGCGCCGACGGGCAGGTCCGCGGCGCCCGGGTGCGCGACCGGCTCACCGGCGCGACCGGCACCATCCAGGCCCACGTGGTGGTCAACGCCACCGGCCCCTGGAGCGACCAGCTGCGCCGGATGGAGGACCCCGCCGCCCCGCCGCTGCTCCGGCCCACCAAGGGCGTGCATGTGATGGTGCGGCGCGAGCGGCTGGGGCACGAGGCGGCGGTCACGCTCACCTCCCCGATCGACGGGCGGGTGATGTTCGTCCTCCCGTGGGGCGACTTCAGCTACATCGGCACCACCGACACCGACACCACCGAATCGCCCGACGAGGTCCACGCCACCGCCGAGGACGTGGTCTACCTGCTGCGCTCGGCCAACGCCGCGTTCCCCAACGCGCACCTCGGCGAGCGCGACGTGCTCGCCACCTGGGCCGGGCTCCGCCCGCTGGTGGCGCCCGAGGGCACGATGGGCGCCTCACAGGTCCCCCGCGAGCACCTGATCCTCACCGGCAGCGGCGGGATGCTCACGATCGTCGGCGGCAAGCTCACCACCTACCGGGTCATGGGTGCGGAGATGGTGGACCGGGTCACCGCCGCGCTGCACCGGCTCGATGGCCGGCCCCGCCCGCCCCGCCCCCCGACCGACCTGGAGCCGCTCCCCGGGGGCGAGGTGCCGGACCTCGAGCCGCTGGGCCAGCCGGGCCTGGAGCTCGGGCTCCCGATCCCGACGGTGGACCACCTGGTCCGCACCTTCGGCACCGAGTGCGCCGCGATCTTCAACCTGGTGCGGGAACGGCGCGACCTGGCCCGGCCCCTCAGTGCCGACCACCCCGCCATCGAGGCGGAGGTGATCCACACCGCCCGCCGCGAGCTGGCCCGGCTGGTGGAGGACGTCCTGGTCCGCCGGATCCACCTCTACTACGAGACCCCCGACCGGGGCGCCCAGGCGGCCCCCCGGACGGCACGCCTGCTGGGCGATGAACTGGGGTGGAACGAGGAGCGGGTGGAGAAGGAGACCCGCCGCTACCAGGTGATGGCCGCCCGCTGACCCCCCGCCCCACCCTCCCTCCCCCCCTCGTCCCGCTGGTTATCTTCATTTGATGCCCCGTCCCCTCGGGGCCGATCGTCGCCAGCGGAAAGGTGCGAGGACCCCGTGGAACCGAACGTGTTCGAGACCGCGAACGCCGGGTTTGCCCAGATCATGTACGAGGAATACCTGCGCGACCCGGGCGCAGTCTCGGAGGAGTGGCGTCGCTACTTCGAGACCGGCAATGCCGGACTCGGCCCGGCGCAGGGCAATGGTCACCATCCCTCGGTGACCACCGAGGCCGCGCCTACCCCGGCCCGCACCCCCACCGCCCCGGCGCCCGCGCCAGCCCCCGCCTCCGCGGCTGCGGC
>CAZYIV010000027.1:0-40026 GCA_964647615.1 uncultured Gemmatimonadaceae bacterium
CCGGTCCCAGGGGCACCGCTGGCGCAGGTCGCGCACCATTGCCACGGCGCGTCCAAGCGCTGATTTCTCTTGCATTTATCCTCCGTGGCCGGTAGAATACGGCCCGCTTGAGCATGCCGTCAATCGCGGATCACCTCCCCCGCGCGTGGGCCGAGGTCAACCTCGGCGCGGTCGTCCTGAACGCGCGCACCGTGTCCCGGATCTCGGGGACACGACTCCTTCCCATGGTCAAGGCCGATGCCTACGGGCTGGGTGCCGTGCCGGTGGCGCGCGCGCTCGAGCCACTGGAGCCATGGGGCTTCGGCGTCGCCACGCCCGAGGAGGGCGCCGAGCTGCGGCGCGCCGGCATCGCGCGGCCCATCGTGGTGTTCACGCCGCTCTCGGCGGCGACGGTGGATGCCTGCCGGCGCGACGACCTGCGGCCGGTGATCGGGGACCTGGACGGCCTCGCCGCCTGGCGGGCCGCGGGCGCGGCGCCGTTCCACGTCGAGGTGGACACCGGCATGGGGCGGGCGGGCTTCCGCGCCGCGGAGGTCGCCGAGTGGCGCGACGCGGTGGTGGCGGCGGGTCCCGCCTGCGAGGGGATCTTCACCCACTTCCACTCCGCCGACGAGGATCCCGGCAGCGTCGCGGTGCAGTGGGACCGCTTCCGCGAGGTGCTGTCGCTGCTCCCGTCACGGCCCGCGCTGGTCCACGCGGCCAACAGCGCCGCCGCGCTGCGGGGCCCGGCCCATGCCGCGGACCTGGTGCGGCCCGGCATCTTCCTGTACGGCGGCGCCGCGGGCGGGTACACGCCGGAGACGGTGGTGCGGCTCGAGGCGCGGGTGGTGGCACTGCGCACGGTGCAGGCGGGAGAGACGGTGAGCTATGGCGCCACCTGGGTGGCGCCGGCGGCCACCCGGGTCGCCACGCTCGCGATCGGGTACGCCGACGGCGTCCACCGGGCACTGAGCGGCCGGGGTCTCGCGGAGCTGGACGGGCGGCGGGTACGAATGGTGGGCCGGGTGACGATGGACTTCACGCTGGTCGCGGCGGAGGGCCCCGTCGCCCTCGGCGACGTGGCGACGCTGTTCGGCGGGCTCGTCTCCCTCGACGAACAGGCGGCGCAGGCCGGGACCATCAGCTACGAACTGCTGACCGCGCTGGGGCGCCGGGTGCCCAGGCGGTACGGGGGGATCGCATGAACCAGCACTTCGCCTCGCTGGTGCTGGGCCTGGCGCACCAGGCCGAGCAGGCGCTGCAGGGCAACCTGCCCGGGGGCACGCCGGGAGCGCCGGACGCACGGCAGGTCGCCCGCACGCTGATCGACACGCTGGGGATGCTGGAGGAGAAGACGCGGGGCCAGCTCGACGCCGACGAGGCGCGGCTGCTGACCGAGGCCCTCACCGCGCTCCGGTTCCGCTTCGCCACCACCGAGCCACGGGCGTGAGTTCCCGCCGCCGGGCCGCGCTGATCATCCTGGACGGCGTGGGGATCGGCCCCGCGCCAGACAGCGACGCCTACGGCGACCAGGGTAGCCATACCCTGGGCAACGTGGCCCGGGCGGTCGGCGGCCTCAAGCTCCCCAACCTGGAGCGGCTGGGGCTGGGCTGCTGTGCCCCGCTGCAGGGCATGGCGGCGGTGACCGCCCCGCAGGCCGCATACGGCATTGCGCAGCCGGCCAGCGCGGGGAAGGACAGCACCACCGGCCACTGGGAACTGCTCGGCCTGCGGCTGGACCGTCCGTTCCGGACCTATCCCCAGGGCTTTCCGGCGGCGTTCGTCGAGGCGCTGACGCAGGAGACCGGGCGCGGGGTGCTGGGCAACCGGACCGCCTCCGGCACCCGGATCCTCGACGATCTCGGCGCGGAGCATGTGCGGACCGGCGCGTGGATCGTCTACACCTCCGCCGACAGCGTCTGCCAGATCGCGGCCCACGAGGACGTGGTGCCGGTGGCGGAACTGTACCGGGCCTGCGAGGCGGCGGGGCGGCTGCTGGCGGGGCCGGACCAGGTTTCCCGGGTCATCGCGCGGCCCTTCACCGGGAAGCCGGGGGCCTGGCAGCGGACCCAGCGGCGGAAGGATTTCAGCGTGCCGCCCCCGGGCGACACCCTGCTCGACCGGCTGGTGGCGGCGCACATCCCGCGGGTCGGAGTGGGGAAGGTGGACGACCTCTTCGCGGGGCGGGGGATCGCCAGCGTGCATCCCGCCGGGAATGCGGCGGCGTATCATGCCATCGCCAGCGCGCTCCGGACGATGTCGCGGGGCCTGCTGTTCGCCAACGTGATCGAGTTCGACCAGAGCTGGGGCCACCGCAACGATGTTGCCGGCTTCCATGGCGGGCTCAAGGCGCTGGACCAGGCCCTGCCCGCACTGCTGGCCCCGGTGCGCGAGGATGACCTGATTATTATTACCGCCGACCACGGCAACGACCCGACCACCCCCTCGACGGACCATTCCCGGGAGGTGGTGCCGGTCCTGGCGTACGGCCCCCGCGTCCATCCGCGGCCCCTGGGCATCCGGGACAGCTACGCGGACGTGGGCCAGACGCTGGCAGAGTTCTTCGGGGTCCCCCCGCTCGCGACCGGCCGTTCGTTCCTCCGCGAGATCAGGGATGACTGATGCCCTGGTGGCCGCCGCCACCGCCGCCCGGGATGCGGCGTACTGCCCCTATTCCGGGTTTGCGGTGGGGGCGGCGCTGGAAACGGCCGATGGGCGGGTGTTCGTGGGCTGCAACGTGGAGAACGCCTCCTACGGACTCACGCTCTGCGCCGAACGCGCCGCGCTGGCGGCGGCGGTCGCCGCGGGGGCCCGCCGATTCCGGCGGCTGGTGATCGTGGCCGGAGCGGAGCCGCCGGTCAGCCCGTGCGGCGGGTGCCGCCAGGCGCTGGCGGAATTCGAACCGGACCTGGTGGTGCAGGGGGTAGGACCCGGCGGCAGCCGGCAATGGACGGTCCGGGAGCTGCTCCCGGACGCCTTCGAGTTCAACCGCGGGGCCTGACAGAAACGCATGCGACGACGCCAGCTGACTTCCTGCCTCCTCCTGCTCGCGCTCACCGCCCTGGCCGCATGCCAGGAGCGGCTCGCCGCCCCGGCGGAATGCCCCGAGCTCTGCCCCGGCCGGTACGACGTACGGGACACCGTGCTCACCCCCGATTTCGGCAGCGACAGCGCCTTCGAGGGCTACGTTCAGCCCGGCTCAGGCAACTCGTTGCGGGTTTCGTGGCAGTTCGCGACCTCCGAGGACCGCGCCTTCCTGCGCTTCGTCGCCCGCCCCGACTCGTTCCAGGTCGGGGACTCGCTCTATCCGTACAGCATTGACTCGGTGCGCGTGTCGGTCACGCTGCTGGCGCGGGACACCCTGGTCCCCGGGCTGACGCTCTACCTGTACCGCCTCCCCGCCACGGTGGACAGCACGGTCAGCTTCACCACGCTGGACACCGCCTTCACGCCGGCCAACCTGGTGGACAGCATCCCGGTGCCGGACACGACGTACGCCCAGGCCTTCTCCGCTCTCCTCACTGGCGCGGCCCTCTCCCGGGTGGCGATCCCCGCCGCGGACAGCGGGGTGCTGGCGCTCGGGGTGCAGATCCGCGCCTCCCGCGGCACCGGCGTGCGGATCGGGGGGGTCGCGGGCGGCACGGCGGCACCGGCGTTCCAGACCTATGTCCAGGTCATGCAGCCTGACACCACCTTCCCGCGCACCCTGACCCGGTCGGTCCAGGCGGCGCGCTGGGTGTCGGAGACGCCGCCGGTGCTCGACCCCGACCTGCTGACCGTGGGCGGCGGGCCCAGTGCCCGCAGCCTGCTTCGCTTCCCCTGGCCGGTGTACCTGCGTGACTCCGTTCAGCTGGTGCGGGCCAGCCTCGAGCTCCTGCCAGCCGTACCGCTCCCCGGGCTCCCTGGTGACACGGCGTTCCTGCATGTACGGCCGCTGCTCGCGGACCTGGGCGACAAGAGCCCCGCGTCCACCGACGCGCTGTTCACCTCGACCCTCCCGGTCTTCGCCGGCGACTCCGACACGATCCGGATCGAGGTGTGGCGCGGGCTGGCGCTGTGGCAAGGCACCCAGCCGCTGCCCTCCGCGTTCGTGCTGCAGATCCTGCCCGAGGCGGCGAGCTTCACCCGGGCCACCTTCGGCTCCAGCCGGACGCCCGGGTTCGAGCCGCGGCTCCGGGTGACCTACGTGCGCAAGTACCCCTTCGAGGCCCCGTGATGTCCCGACCGCGCCACACCATGGTCGGCGCCGGCCTAGCCCTCGCGGCGTTGGTCGCGCTGCCGCTCCACGCCCAGTCCTCGCTCTTCGGCGTCCGCGGCCTGGGGCAGCCCGGGCGGCCGCTCTCCGTGGGTACGCGGGCTACCGGCGGCAGCTTCGGCCTGTTCGACGGGGAGAGCGACCTGAACCCGGCCGCGCTGGTCGGGCTGCGGGCGGTCTCGGCGGGGCTGGTCGCGACGCCCAGCTGGCGACACTGGGAAACCCCGGCCGGCTCCGCCTCCCTGCGGGAGACCCGCTTCCCGCTGATCCACCTTGGCGGTCCGGTGCCGAACACCCGGCTCGGGCTGGGAATCGCCATCGGCAGCTACGCCGACCGCGACTTCAAGCTCGCCTCGGTGGACACGGTGATGCTCCGCGGCGTCCCGGTGGAAGCCTTCGACACCCTGCAATCGCTGGGCGGGCTCAACGAGGTGCGCTTCGCCGCCGGGTACCAGCTCTCCGCCGGCACCGCGATCGGCGTCGGGGTGCACTGGATCACGGGCTCGAGCCGGATGCGGGCTCGGCGCACGTTCTCCGACTCGCTCTTCATCCCGGTCGCCCAGACGGCGGAGCTGTCGTACCAGGGCGCCGGCTTCTCGCTGGGGCTGACGCAGCAGGTCGGTCCGCGGGCCCAGGTGGCGTTGCTGGTGCGATCCGACACCCGCGCCTCGGTGGACCTGGACAGTGCCAGTGCCTACACGGTGGACCTGCCGTGGACCTTCGCGGCCGGGGCACAGCTCCACCCCTCGCCTCGCCTGACGGTGGCGGCGTCGGGGCAACTGCGCACCTGGTCGGGGGCCAACAGCGACCTGCTGGCGCAGGGGGGCCTCGGCGCGATGAACACCCTCGAGCTGAACTTCGGTGCCGAGTACCTGCGCAACCGGCGGGCGCCCTATTCGCTCCCGATCCGGGCGGGGGTGCGCTATGCCCAGCTGCCGTTCCCCCTGACCCCCGGCGTGCGGCCCCACGAGTTCGGCATCTCGGCCGGGACCGGGACCCGCTTCGCCCAGGACCGGGCCGCCGTGGACCTCGCCCTGGAACAGACCTGGCGCAGCGATGGCCAGGGGTTCAAGGAGCGGGCGTTCACCCTGATCTTCGGCCTCTCCATCCGCCCCTA
The DNA here is from genome assembly GCA_964647615.1 of uncultured Gemmatimonadaceae bacterium. GTDB lineage: Bacteria > Gemmatimonadota > Gemmatimonadetes > Gemmatimonadales > GWC2-71-9 > JADJOM01. The sequence continues at coordinate 5,352 of CAZYIV010000027.1, forward strand.
CGGCGTCTCCCAGTAGCCGGGCCGGTGTCGCGGCCCGGCCCCGGCGGCCCTATCTTTGGGCCGTGATGAAGCGCGTCTACCTCGAGACCTACGGCTGCCAGATGAACGTCGCGGACACCGAGCTCATGCTCGGGGTCCTCGCGCGGGACGGGTACGTGCAGGTGGAGGCCCCGGAGGGGGCCGACGTGCTGCTGGTCAACACCTGCGCCGTCCGCGACAACGCCGAGCAGCGGGTCATCGGCCGGCTGGGCGAGCTGCAGCAGCACAAGGGTCGGGACGGGGTGCTGGGGGTGGTAGGGTGCATGGCGCAGCGGCTGGGTCCGCGGCTGCTGGAGCGGGTGCCGGCGGTGGACATCGTGGCCGGCCCCGACGCCTATCGCAACCTCGCCGCGCTGGTCGAGCAGGCCGCCAGCGGCCTGCGCCAGGCGGATACCGAGTTCCGCTCCTGGGAGCACTACGAGGACGTGCCCGCGGCGCGGACACCGGGGGCGACCGCCTTCGTGACAGTGCAGCGCGGCTGCGATTACAAGTGCACCTTCTGCATCGTTCCGTTTACCCGGGGGCCGGAGCGGAGCCGTATCCTGGAGGACGTGGTGCGGGAGGTCCGGCAGCTCGCCGGGCAGGGCACCACCGAGGTCACGCTCCTTGGGCAGACGGTCAACAGCTACCACGACGGCACCGCGGACTTCGCCGACCTGCTCCGCGCCGTGGGCGCGGTGGACGGGATCCGGCGGGTGCGGTTCACCAGCCCCTATCCCACCGACTTCACCGACCGGGTCATCGAGGCCATGGCCACGACCCCGGCGGTGTGCGAGCACGTCCACCTGCCGGCCCAGAGCGGCTCCAACGCGGTGCTCCGGCGGATGCTCCGCCGCTACACCCGGGAGCAGTACCTCGAGGTGGTCGGGCGGCTCCGGGCCGCGATGCCCGGGATCACGTTTAGCACCGACCTCATCGTGGGCTTCCCCGGGGAGACCGAGGCGCAGTTCGCCGAGACCCTCACCCTGGTGGACGCGGCGGGCTTCGATGACGCGTACACCTTCCGCTACTCGGTGCGGGAGGGGACGCCGGCGGTGCGGCTCGGGGACCACGTGCCGGAGGCGGTGGCGGCGGATCGGCTGGAGCGGCTCATCGCCGCGGTCCGGGCCCAGGCTCGGCAGCGCAACCTGGGGCGGGTGGGCCAGGAGGCAGAGGTGCTGGTGGAACGCCCTGCGCGCCGGGGCGGCCTGCTGCTGGCCCGGACCCGGACCAACCTGCTGGCGCTGGTGGACCTTCCGCCGAGCGCCATCGGCGAGTATCACATGGTACAGCTCACCGGCACCACCGGATCGACGTTCACCAGCCAGCCGGCCCGACCCCAGCTCGCGGTACTCGCATGAGCCGACCGATCATCCGCAACGCCGTCGAGGACCACGTCCTCGACGCCTACGAGCAGCTCAGGAGCCACTTCCCGGCGTTCTGCGGCTGCGAGACCTGCCGTCTGGACGTGCTGGTCTACGCCTTGAACCGGCTGCCGCCACGCTACGTGGTGGGGCTCGAGGGGAAGGTCGTGACCGACGTGAACCTCGACAAGGACCAGAACCGCGCCGCGATCGAGGTCGCCGTGATGGAGGGGATCCGCAAGATCTCGCTCTCGCCCCGATGCGGCCGGGCAGGGAAGGCCGGACCTCCCGCCTAGGCCGGTGCGGGTGAGCCCCGCGCTGGCGCTGCTGCTCTCCTTCGGGGCCGGTCTCGCGACCGGCCTCGCGCATTTCCTGGCGCCGATGGTGGCATTTCTGGCGATGGCCGGCGTCGCCCTCCTCCTGTGGCGCGCCCGTCGGCCCGCCACGCTCTGGCCGCTCGCGGCACTGGCCGGCCTGGGTACCGCCGCGCTGCAGCAGGCCCGGGATACCCGCAGCTGCGCCCGCAGCCTTCCCGCCGGTACCCTCCACCTCGCCGTGCGCCTGCGCGAACCGGTCTTTCCGGACCAGCCGCTGGCCCCCGTGCGTCTGTCGGGTCTCGGGTGCGACGGGGCCGTCACCGCGCGCTGGGAACAGGTGGAGCTGCCGGCGGGGGCCACCGGCGAGGTGACCGGACGCTGGGTTTCCGCGCCGCCCGGCCCGGGGCGGCCCGGGGGGACGCTGGTGGTGCGCCAGTTCAGCCGCGGGCCCGATCGGGCGGCGCCGACCGACCGGCTCCGCACCTGGTTGGGCCGTACGATCCGCCGGCTGTATGGCACCCGGGCACCCTCGGTGGAGGCGCTGCTGCTTAACCGGCGGGGCGGGATGCCGCCCGAACTGCGCGACCGTTACGCCCGGGCGGGGCTCGCGCACCTGCTGTCCATCTCCGGCTTCCACGTCGGCATCATCCTGGGCTGGGCGCTGCTGCTCCTCCGGCTGGTCACGCCGCGCCGGCACCGGATCGCCGCGGCCGGGGTGCTGGTCGCGCTGGCGTATGTCGGCTTCATCGGCTGGCCCCCGCCCGCGGCGCGGGCGGCGCTGCTCGCGGCCCTGCTAGCGCAGGCCCGCTGGCGCCAGCGGGCGCTGGCCCCGCTCCCACTGCTGGCGTTCACCGGGCTGCTGGTGGTGGCCTTCGATCCGTGGGCCGTGGTGCAGCCCGGCGCCTGGCTCTCGCTTGCGGCGCTGGCGGGTGTGATCGTCGCTACGCGGTGGAGTGACCGGCGCCTGGGGCCCGCCTGGCACTGGCGAATGCTCGCGGCCTCGGTGGGTGCGACGGTGGCCACCGCCCCCATCACCGCGGTGAGCTTCGGGACCGTTTCCCTGGCGGGGATCGGGCTCAACTTCGTGGCGGTGCCCCTCGCCGCGCTCATCATTCCGGGGCTGCTGGCCAGCCTGCTCGCCTCGGTGATACTCCCCGGGGTCGCCGCGGCCCTGGCCGCCGGCAGTGGCGCGCTGCTCGGACTGCTCGATCGCCTCGCCTGGTGGGGCGGCAGCCTCGACACGCTGGTGATCACGGGCCCCATGGGCGCCGCGGCGGCGCTGCCGTGGCTCGGGGTGCTGGGCGTGGCGTGGTGGTGCGTGCACGACCAGGCCCGCGGCATGATCGCGCTGCGGCGCGCGCTGGCCGCCGTGGTCCTGGCGAGCTGGATCGGGGTCGGGGCGGCCGAGGCCGGTGCGCTGCATGACGCCGGCGGTGGGCTCTCGTTACATTTTCTCGACGTGGGCCAGGGCGATGCCGCGCTGCTCCGCACGCCGGGCGGGCACTGGGTCCTGGTGGATGCGGGGCCCCGGGGCGACCACACCGATGCCGGCCGGCGCGTCGTCGCGCCCTTCCTGGCCCGGCACCGGGTTGGCCGGCTCTCGGCGGTGATCGTCTCCCACGCGCACCTCGATCACCTGGGCGGCGTCCCGGCGGTGCTGGAGCGGGTCCCGGCACAGGTCGTGCTGGAACCGGCAGAGCTGGTTCCCGATGCCGCCTACCTTGATTTCCTGGGCGGACTCGAGGCGGCGGGCACCGCATGGCGCCAGGCGCGCGACGGGCTGCACTTCGAGCTGGACGGGGTCCGCTTCAGCTTCCTGCACCCGGATCCGGCGTGGCAGGAGTGGCAGCTGGATCTCAACGAGGATTCTGCGGTGTTGCTGGTGGAGTACGGCGGCTTCCGGGCGCTCTTTCCCGGTGACGCCGGCCTGGTGGCCGAACGGCGGCTCGCGGGACGGGTGGGGCCGGTGAGCGTCCTCAAGGTGGCCCATCACGGCTCCCGCTCGGCCACCGGCGATGCCTGGCTCGCGGAGCTGTCGCCGCGGGTCGCGGTGGTGAGCAGCGGCACCGGGAATCGTTACGGCCATCCGCACGCCGAGGTGCTCGAGCGGCTCCGCGCCCGCGGCGTGGCCCTGTGGCGGACGGACGAGGCCGGCAGCATCAGCATCGACACCGATGGCCGGACCCTCCGGGTCACGGCCGGTGGCCGGGTGGCCACCTATCCGGTCGTTCCGCGGGCCTGTGCGCCCGGCGGGGCGGCTCCCCCTTCGGCAGAGGACCACGCGTGCTCCCCAACTCACGGGTGACGACGATCGAGCGGTTCATCCTGGACCAGGAGGAGAAATACCCCGAGGCCACGGGTGAGCTGTCCAACCTGCTGTATGACATCGCGCTGGCCGCCAAGATCATCGCCGCGAGCATCCGCCGCGCCGGCCTGGTCAACATCCTCGGCGCCGCCGGCAACGTGAACGTGCAGGGCGAGGAGCAGCAGAAGCTCGACATCTTCGCCAACGAGACCATGACCAACGCGCTCAACCACACTGGGCGGGTGTGCGTCATGGCGTCGGAGGAGGACGAGCAGATCATCCCGGTGCCGGACCAGTATCCCGCCGGGAAATACGCCGTGCTGTACGACCCGCTCGACGGCTCGAGCAACATCGACGTGAATGGCGCCGTCGGCACCATCTTCAGCATCTATCGGCGGATCAGCATGGAGGGGCGGGGGAGCGAGAAGGACGTGCTCCAGCCCGGGTGCAAGCAGGTCGCCGCGGGCTACGTGATCTACGGCTCCAGCACCATGCTCATCTACAGCACCGGGCAGGGCGTCGCGGGGTTCACCCTGGACCCCTCGATCGGCGAGTTCCTCCTGTCCCACGCCAAGATCCAGACCCCGCGGGTGGGCCGGTACTACAGCGTCAACGAGTCCAACTTCGCCCGGTGGAGCAAGGGGACGCAGTGGGCGGTGCGCGGCTTCCACGGCGATCGCCCCGAGGAGATCACGGGCAAGAACAGCCGCTACATCGGCTCGCTGGTGGCCGACTTCCACCGCAACCTGCTGGCGGGCGGCATCTTCATGTATCCCGCCGACAGCAAGAACACCCGGGGCAAGCTGCGCCTGCTGTACGAGGCCTCGCCGATGGCGTTCATCGCCGAACAGGCGGGCGGCTCCGCCACCGACGGGGTCCACCGCATCCTCGACATCATGCCCGAGCACCTGCACCAGCGCACCCCGCTGGTGATCGGCTCGCGCGAGGACGTGGGCTACGTGGCCGACACGCTGCGCCGGATGGGCGAGGGATGAGCGGACCGGTCAGCCACCCCGGGGACTGGACCGGGGATCCGGCCCGCGACCTGGGTGAGCCGGGCGCCTTCCCGTTCACCCGCGGCGTCTACCCGGGGATGTACACCGAGCGGCTCTGGACCATGCGGCAGTACGCCGGCTTCGGCACCGCCGAGGAGACCAACGCGCGGTTCCGCCACCTGCTGGCGGCCGGGCAGACGGGACTCTCCACCGCCTTCGACCTGCCGACCCAGATGGGGTACGACTCCGACCACCCGATGGCGGCGGGGGAGGTGGGGCGGGTAGGCGTGGCGATCGACACCGTGGAGGACCTCCACGACCTCTTCCGCGAGATCCCGCTCGATCGCGTCTCCACGTCCATGACCATCAACGCCACCGCGGCGATCCTGCTGGCGATGTACGCGGTGGTGGGGGAGGAGCAGGGCGTCCCGCGCGCGAAGCTCCAGGGCACCGTCCAGAACGACGTGCTCAAGGAGTACATCGCGCGCGGCACGTACATCTACCCGGCCGAACCGTCGCTCCGGCTCACGGTCGAGCTGTTCCGCTTCGTCGCGGATGAGGGGATGAACTTCAACCCGATCTCGATCAGCGGCTACCACATGCGCGAGGCCGGCGCCACCGCGGCGCAGGAGGTCGGGTTTACCCTGGCCAACGCGCTGGAGTACGTGCGCCGCGCGGTGGATGCCGGGCTGGAGGTGGATCGCTTCGGGCCCCGACTCTCGTTCTTCTTCGCGGCGCACAACGACCTGTTCGAGGAAGTCGCCAAGTTCCGCGCCGCGCGGCGGCTCTGGGCCCGCCTGGCGCGGGAGCGGTTCGGCGCGGGGGACCAGACCTGCCGGCTCCGGTTCCACACCCAGACGGGCGGGGTGACGCTGCAGGCGCAGCAGCCGCTCAACAACGTGGTGCGGGTGGCGGTGCAGGCCCTCGCCGCCACCCTCGGCGGCACGCAGTCACTGCACACCAACGGCTACGACGAGGCGCTCGCCCTGCCCACGGCGGAGTCGGCCACGCTGGCCCTCCGGACCCAGCAGGTGATCGCCCACGAATCGGGGCTGGCCCGGGTGGTGGATCCGCTGGCGGGGAGCTGGTTCGTCGAGTCGCAGACCGATCGGATCGAGGCCGAGGCGACGGCGCTGATCGCCGAGGTGGAGGCGATGGGCGGCGCGGTGGCCGCGATCAACCGGGGCTGGTTCCAGGAGGCGATCGCCCGCAGCGCGTGGGAGCAGCAGCAGGCGCAGGAGGCCAGGCGGCAGGTGGTGGTCGGGGTCAACCGCTTCACCGACGACCAGCCGGTGCCCGCGGTCCCGCGGCCGGACTACCGCGCCCTGCAGGCGCGGCAGCAGGCCCGGGTGGAGGAGGTGCGGCAACGGCGGGATGCGGCCGCCGTCACGGCACGGCTGGAGGCGCTGGCCACCGCCGCCGCGGGCAGCGACCCGCTCATGCCGCCGGTCATCGAGGCGGTACGGGCCCGCGCCACCCTCGGCGAGATCTCTGACACCCTCCGCCAGGTCTGGGGGACCTACCGTCCCGCCTGACGCCGGGCCCGGCTACATTGCGCCATCCTCAATCTGGAGTCTCCGTGGGCCTCCTCGACGATCTCGTGAACCAGGCCGGCAAGCAGCTCGGCCAGCAGCCGCAGGGCCAGGGAGGGTCTCCGGCCGCCCTGCTCACCACCCTCACCCAGCTCCTCGGCAGCGGGAGCGGCGGGGTCGGCGGCCTCGCCGCCCTGGTGCAGCTGTTCGAGCGTGGCGGACTGGGCCACATTGTCCAGTCCTGGATCGGCACCGGCCAGAACCTCCCCATCTCGCCCGCCCAGCTGCAGCAGGTGCTGGGGCACGGCCCGCTGGGGCAGCTCGCCTCCCAGACCGGGATGGCGCCGGACGCCCTCGCCCAGCAGCTGACCCACCTGCTCCCCCAGGTGGTGGACCACCTGACCCCCAACGGGCAGATGCCGGCGCAGCTGGACCTGGGCAGCGCCATGGGCATGCTCAAGAAGCTGCTGTAGTCCGGCCAGCAGGTGTCAGACGGCCATCCCGGCGTGCCGGGGTGGCCGTTTGCGTTGCGGCACCGGGCCGGCGGGATGGCAGGTTTCTGCTCTGGTCCCGTCGGGTACCGCGGAGTACATTGCCCGGAGTTGCATCACTCGCCCCAGGGATGGGACGGGACCTCAGCCGGAGATCCTCGCCATGCGGGCCGATGGCGATCCCATCCACGCCCACGCGCGTCGCGCGGGGCTCAGCATCCTGTTCACCGCCTGCTGCCTCACGCCGGTCGCCGCCCAGGGCGCGCGCACGGTCGTGGGCCCGTTCACGCGCGGCAAGCCGCTCGCGGAGTGGGAGGCGCAGGCCGAGCACTACATCCCCGACCTGCGGCGTGAGGCGGTGAAGGCCATCGCCACCCTCGGCCCCGGGGCGCGGGAGGCGGTCCCGTTGCTGCTCCGCGCCTCGCGCGACCAGGACCAGGAAGTCCGCTTCTGGGCGGTGGAGGCGCTGGGGCGGGTCGGCGCGGACCCGCGCCGGGTCGCGCCATCGCTCCTCGGCAGCCTGACGACCGACACCCGGCCGGTGCAGGAGGCGGCCCGGCGGGCGCTCGAGGCGCTGGGGGCCCCGGCGACACCGCTGCTCTTGCCGGCACTCGCCTCGCACGATGCGTGGGTCCGGGCCAATGCTGCCGAGGCGATCGGCGTCATCGGCGCGGCACCGGGGCGGACGGTCCGGAGCCTGGGGGAGCTGCTGGCGGATGATTCGCTCTGGGTTCACGCCTCCGCCGCCTGGGCGCTGGGCCACCTGGGCCCGGACGCCAGGGGCGCGACCAAGCCGCTGGTGCGCGCGCTCGAGGAAGAACTCCGGCTCGATCCGACCTTCCGTGCCCCCGGCCAGCGACGGCGGGTCGAGAACCTCTGCTACGCGCTGGGCCGGATCGGAAAGCCCGCCGGTGACGCGGTGCCGGCCTTGCTCTCGGTGTTCTACGATGGCGGGGATTCGCTCCGGGCCGCGGCGCAGGTGGCGCTGGCGGGGATCGGCGGCAAGGCGGCGGAGCCGCTGGGCCGCGCCGTACGGGAGGCCAGGCCGGTGGTGCGGATCGCGGCGGCGGGGGCACTCCGGCTGATGGGCCCGGAGGGGAAGAAGGCGATCCCCGACCTCGTGAAGGTCCTGGAGGGCACCGACGAACTCGAAGGCGGGCACGACCTGGTGATCGCCGTGGCCGATGCCCTGGGCGCGATGGGCAAGTCAGCGAAGTCGGCGAACGGCGTGCTGGAGCGGCAGCGGAAGCACAGCGCCTCGCCCGACGTGCTCGCGGCGCTGGACCGGGCACTGCGCAAGATCCGGCTCGGGGCGTGAATCCGCGCGGCGGCGCTTGAATCGCGGGGGGTAGTCGGCTAAAATATTGCGCCTGTTTCTCTTAGGACACATAGCGCAATGCCGACGTACGAGTACCGCTGCCCCGAAGGCCACACCTTCGAGCTGTTCCAGAAGATGACCGACAAGCCGCGGGCCAAGTGCCCCACCTGCGGCAAGGCGGCCAGTCGCCAGATCTCGGGCGGCGCCGGCCTGGTCTTCAAGGGCTCCGGCTTCTACATCACCGACTACGGCAAGGACGGCAAGGGTCCGCGGAAGGACGCGGACAAGCCGGCCGCGAAGGCGGACGTCCCGGCGCCCGCCAAGTCCGAGTCGTCCCCCGCCAAGGCAGAACCGGCCAAGTCTACGAGCCCCAAGAAGAAGGCCGCGGAGTGAGCGAGTCCGAGATCCGCGCCGAACTGGCGCGCGTGGCGGCCGCCCTGGGAGCGCCCGAGGCGGCCTTCGTGCTGGAGCGGCCGCGCGACACCGGCCATGGCGACCTCTCCACCAACCTCGCGATGCTGCTCGCCAAGCCGCTCAAGACCAATCCGCGCGCCCTGGCGCAGCGGGTGGTGGCGGAGCTGCGCATTCCCGCCTCGGTGGTGGCGAAGACCGAGATCGCCGGCCCGGGGTTCATCAACTTCTGGCTGGCACAGGACGCCCTCGCCACCCTGTTGCAGATCATCATTTCGGCCGGCGACAGCTACGGCCGCCAGGACTTCGGCGGCGGGCAGACGGTGAATGTCGAGTTCGTGTCCGCCAACCCGACCGGACCGCTGCACGTGGGGCATGGGCGGGGCGCGGCCATCGGTGACGGGATCGCCGCGCTGCTCGAATGGACCGGGCACGCGGTGACCCGCGAGTTCTACATCAACGACGCCGGGGTGCAGATCGAGCGGGTGGTCGAGAGCCTCTGGGCCCGGGTGGAGCAGGCACTGGGACGGCCGGCGCAGATCCCCGAGGGGGGGTACCACGGCGAGTACCTGGTGGAGCTCGCCGCCGAGCTGCTGCGGGAGCAGCCGGAGCTGGCCACCGTGACCCCCGCCGAAGGGCTGGCGGCGTGCCGGGTGGCCCCACTCCGGATCCGGCAGGAGCAGGAGGACCTGCTCCGCGACCTGCACGTGGTGTTCGAGGTGTGGAGCAGCGAGCGGGCCATCCGCGAGGCGGGCCACGTCGAGTCCACCCTGAAGCTGCTCGCCGACCGCGGGCTCACCTTCGAGCAGGACGGCGCGCTCTTCCTCCGCACCAGCGCCTACGGCGACGACAAGGACCGGGTGCTCCGCAAGAGCGACGGCTCGCTGACCTATTTCGTTCCCGACATCGCCTACCACGTGGGCAAGCACGACCGCGGCTTCGGGCGCGCCATCGACGTGTGGGGCGCCGATCACCACGGCTACATCCCGCGGATGCGGGCGGTGCTGCGCGCCCTGGGCTACGGCGAGGACTTCTTCGAAGTGGCGCTGGTCCAGCTGGTAAAGGTGGTGAAGGGCGGGGAAGAGGTGCGGATGTCGAAGCGCTCGGGAGAATTCGTCACCCTCCGCGACCTCATGGACTGGGTCGGGGTGGACGCCACCCGGTACTTCTTCCTCATGCGCCCGGGCCAGTCGCCGTTCACCTTCGACGTGGACCTGGCCCGCCGCCAGACCGACGAGAACCCGATCTTCTACGTGCAGATGGCGCACGCCCGGATGAGCGGCATCTTCCGGGTGGCGGGCCGCGCGCCGGAATCGGCCGGTGGCGACGTGGCCTTCGAGGCGCTGCCCGCACCCGAGGATCTGGAACTGCTGAAGAAGCTCGCCGTCTTCCCCGAGGTGGTCGCCCGCGCGGCGCGGGCCCGCGAGCCGCACCGGGTGACCGACTACCTCGAGGACCTCGCCCGGCTGGCCCACGGCTGGTACCACAAGTGCCGGGTCCTGGGCGAGCCGGCCGCCACCGAGGCGGCCCGGCTGGCGCTCGCCCGGGCGGCGCGCATCGTCCTCGCCAACGGGCTGACCCTGCTCGGCCTCTCCGCTCCTGACCGGATGTGATCCCATGAACCTGCTCGTCGTCGGCAGCGTCGCGCTCGACTCCATCATCACCCCCTTCGGCGAGGTGAACGATGCGCTCGGGGGCAGCGCGGTGTACTTCGGCACCGCGGCCTCGATCCTCACCGGGGTGCGGGTGGTGGGGGTGGTCGGGGACGACTATCCCATGGCCGAGCTGCGGCAGCTGGCCGCGCGCGGGCTCGACCTCGCCGGCGTGGAGCAGGCCACGGGCGAGAGCTTCCGCTGGAAGGGGAAGTACTCGTTCGACCTCGCCAGCCGCGAGACGCTGGAGACCCGGCTGGGCGTCTTCGCCGACTTCCAGCCCCGGATCCCCGCCGCCTTCCGCGACACGCCGTACGTGTTCCTGGGCAACATCCATCCCGACCTGCAGCTGGCGGTGCTGGACCAGATGAGCGGCCCGCGCCTCGTCGCCTGTGACACCATGAACTACTGGATCGAATCGGCCCGCGACCGGCTCATGGAGGTGCTCAAGCGGGTGGACCTGCTCATCATCAACGACGAGGAGATCCGGGAGCTCTCCGGAGACTGGAATATCCACCGCGCCGCCCGCTGGGTGCTGGAGCAGGGCCCCCGCCGGGTGATCGTGAAGCGGGGCGAGCACGGGGCCCTGCTGGTCGAGACCGGGCGCACCTTCTACTGCCCGGCCTACCCGCTGGAGGAGGTGTTCGACCCCACCGGCGCCGGCGATTCCTTCGCCGGCGGGTTCCTCGGCTACATCGCCCGCACCGATGACACCTCCAGCGAGGGCCTGCGCCGCGCCATGGTCTTCGGAGCCGCGATGGGCTCGTTCGCGGTGGCGCGGTTCGGGGTGGGTGGTTTCGACGGGGTGAATCCCGCCCGCCTGCTGCAGCGCGTGAGCAGCTTCAAGGACCTCACCCACTTCGAGATCGCGGAGATGGTGGCATGACCGAGCGCCAGTACGCCCAGGCCGGGGTGGACCTGGTCAGCGCGGAGGCCGCAAAGGAGCGGATCGGGCAGCTCGTGGCCGGGACCCGCACCGAGCTGTCCGTGGGGCATGTCGGCGCCTTCGGCGGGATGGTCCGGGTGCCGGCCGGGATGCGGAAGCCGGTGCTGGTGATGAGCACCGACGGCGTCGGCACCAAGGTGCTCGTGGCGTTGCAGGCGCAGCGCTTCGATACGGTGGGCGAGGACCTCGTCAACCACAGCGTCAACGACATCCTGGTGCACGGCGGCATCCCGCTGGCCTTCATGGACTACGTGGCCGGCGCGGCGCTCACGGTGCAGCAGATCGCCGGGATCGTGGAGGGGGTGGCCCGGGGCTGCCGGGCCCACCAGATGGCCCTGGCGGGGGGGGAAACTGCCAGCATGCCGGGACTCTACCAGCCCGGCAATTTCGACCTGGCCGGCACGATTGTCGGCGTGGTGGAGGAAGACGAGGCCCTCCACGGCGACCGGATCCGTCCAGGGGACGTCCTGCTGGCCTACGGGGCGACCGGGCTCCACACCAACGGCTACACCCTGGCCCGCCGCGTCCTCTTCCAGACGATGCAACTCCAACTCACTGATAGACTTGGGGAAACCGGCCAGAGCGTGGCCGATGCGCTGCTGGCGGTCCATCGCAGCTACGCCCGGGCGGTGATGCCGGTCATCTCGCGGCTGCACGGGATTGCCCATATCACGGGGGGCGGGATCCCGGGCAATCTGGTCCGTGTCTTGCCTCAAGGCTGTGAGGCAGTGGTGGATAGCCGCAGCTGGACGTGGCCGCCGCTGTTCCAGGTCCTGCAGCAGGCCGGCGGGGTCAGCACCGAGGAGATGCGGGACGTGTTCAACCTCGGAGTCGGGCTCATTGCGGTGCTGCCGAAGGACGAGGTGGCCGGGGCGGAAGCAGCTGCCCGGGCCGACGGCGTGCCCACCTGGGTGCTCGGCGAGATCCGCCGCGGCCAAACGGGGGTACGCATCGACTGAGACTCTTCACCCGGACGGCATGCATGCGCTTCCCGCGTTCCCTGGCCCTGGTGGCCCTCCTGTTCCCGGCGGGCAGCCTCGCCGCCCAGAATCCGCAGTGCGCCCAGTACAACCAGGTGCCGTTCTCCAGCCAGGACTACAACATCTGCAACGCGGCCATTGACGGGACCGAGATCTTCCATCCCGTCGCCGGCCTGCTGGTCAGCGGTGGCAACCCGGTCCTCGGCAGCGTGGGGACGCTCGGCGGGTTCCCGCACCTGTCGATCACCGCGCGGGTCAACGCCACCCGGCTCAAGACCCCGGACCTCAACTACGACGGCAGCACCACGACCGTGCCCAAGGGTGACAACCTGCTGGCGCCCGCGCCGCTGGTGGAGGCGGGCCTCGGCGTGTTCAAGGGCGTCAACGGCGGCTTCCTGGCGTTCGACGTGCTGGGCTCGGCCCAGCTGCTCCCGACCAACCAGATCGACAACCTCTCGATCGACAAGGGCGCCCGGAAGATCGGCAGCATTGCGCTCGGGCTTGGCTACGGCGTGCGGGTCGCGGTGCTGAAGGGCCGCGCCATCATCCCCAACGTGACCGTGTCCGCCATGCGGCGCGACATCCCCCGCATCACCTACGGCGATGTCACCAGCGGCGGCGACAACTACAGTTACAGCATCGACCTGCACGCGACCAACCTGCGCGCGGTCGGTGGCTACCACCTGGGCATGTTCAACGTCGGCGCCGGCCTCGGGTGGGACAAGTACACCGGTACCGCCAACATCGAGTTCGTGCCCCAGAGCGCCCCGATCCCCCAGACGATCAACAAGATCGACCTGGACAACACCCGGACGATGGCGTTCCTGCAGGCGGCGATCGACCTGCCCGTGGTGAAGATCGCGGCCGAGGCCGGCTACCAGTTCGCCAAGGACCCCAAGCTCGCGACCACCTTCCAGGGCAACGATCCCTCGAAGAGCCGGCTCTTCGCCGGCGGTGGCATCCGGCTCAGCTTCTAGCACGCCCCGGCAGGTTCCTCACGCGGCGGCTCGTCCCTCAAGGATGGGCCGCCGCGTGCCGATACTGGCATCATGAACCGTCTTCGCGCCGCCCTCCTCCTGGGCCTGCTGCTGCCGGGGGCACTCCGGGCCCAGGACACGACGTCCACGACCGCTGCCGCCGCCGGCCCCTGCCCGGCGGACACCACCGCGTCCAGCCGCATCTGCCAGGCGGGTGCCGACGCGCTGACCATTTTCCTGCCGATCGAAGGCATGCTCGTGGGCGGGGGCAACCCGGTGCCCGGCACCGCGGCGGGGCTGGGCAAGTTCGGGCACATGCGGCTGGGGGCACGCGTGGGGATCGCCGCGGTGACGCTGCCGAGCACCGCCTACGATGGCACCAGCGATACGGTGGCCGCGGACAAGCGGCTCACCGTCCCGGTGCCCCGGCTGGACCTGCAGCTGGGCCTGTTCAGCAAGGCGTTGCCGCTCGGCACCGCCACGGTTGACTTCCTCGGCTCGGCGGTCCTGGTGCCCACCGGCGCCACCACCCGGATCCGCATCGACGAGAATGCGCGCTCCATCGCGGGCATGGCGCTGGGCCTCGGGGTGGGGCTCCGGATCGGCCTCACGATGCCGGCGCCCAGGCCCAGCGTCTCGTTGAACGTCATGAAGCGGGATATGCCGCGGATCTCCTTCGGCGACCGCGGCAAGGGCGACCAGCTCTCGGCCGGCACCAATCTCTCCGTGATCAGCGGGCGCCTGATGGTGGGCAGCCGGATGAAGCCGCTCACCCTGGCCGCGGGGGCGGGGATCGACCTCTACAGCGGCACCGGCTACGTGAGCTTTGCGGACAGCTCCGGCGCCGATACCACCGTCACGACCGACCTGAGCACCTCGCGGATCATGACCGTGGTGAACGTGGGCATTGACCTCGGGCCGCTCAAGCTCTGGGGCGAGGGCGGCTTCCAGATCGGGAAGGCCACGGTGCTCGCCACCACCTTCCAGCGAAACGACCCCGGCTCCGGCCACTTCTACGGCGGGCTCGGGGCAGCCATCCAGTTCTAGCCCGACGCCCTACCGCCACCCGGCAGGGCCGCCGTAAATTCCCACCCGTGAACCACTTCGATGCCATGGGTCGGGCCCTGGAACTGGCTTGGAGAGGCTGGGGCCGGGTCGCGCCCAACCCGCTCGTGGGTACCGTCCTGCTCCGGGGCGGCGAGCTGGTGGGCGAGGGGTGGCACGCCGAGTTCGGCGAGCGGCATGCCGAGGCGGCCGCGCTGGCACAGGCCGCGGGCCGGGCCCGCGGGGCCACGGCAATCGTCACGCTGGAACCCTGCAACCACACCGGCAAGCAGCCGCCCTGTACCGAGGCGCTGATCGCCGCCGGGGTGGCCGAGGTCATCGCTGCGCTGCCGGACCCGAATCCCACGGCCGGGGGCGGCGCCGCTCGGCTTCGCGCGGCAGGGATTCCGGTGACCTTCGGGCTGCGGGAGGCGGAGGCCCGGGCCCAGAACGCCCCCTTCCTGCACACGTGGACCGGCACCGGGCGGCCGTTCGTGGCGCTCAAGCTGGCCACCACCCTCGACGGCCGGATCGCCGACGAGACCGGCCGCTCCCGCTGGATCTCCGGCGAGGAGGCCCGGGACTACGTCCACTGGTTGCGCGCCGGCTTCGACGCGATCGCCATCGGGGGACACACCGCCCGGGTGGACAACGCCTCGCTGACGGTGCGGGGCGACCTGGAGCCGCGGCGGGCGCCGATCCGCGTGGTCTTCGACCGGCGGGGCGAACTGCCGGAGGGACTCACCCTGGTGCGCACCGCCGGCGAGCTCCCCACCCTCCTGGTCACCGAGAACCTCGGACCCTCGAGCCACCTGGGCCGTCTGGAAGCGGACGGGGTCACGGTGTACCGGGCCCCGGACCTGGCCGCCGGCCTCGCCGCCCTCGGCGCCCACGGCATCGGCTCCATCCTGGTCGAGGGCGGCGGCCGGCTGGCCGGCGCGCTCCTGGAGGCGGGCCTGGTGGACCGCTACTACTGGATCCAGTCCCCGGTGTGGCTCGGCGACAGCGGCGTGCCGGCGATCCACGGGTTCGCCGGCACCACGCTGATGGAGGCAGAGCGCTGGTCGGTGGTGGGGCGGCGGGCCCTGGGGCAGGACACTCTTCTCGTGCTGGATCGGGAGCCATGTTCACCGGCATCGTGACGGCCATGGGCATCGTGCGCGACGCGCGCCACGGGCCCGACGGGCTCACCCTGCGCATCGGCACGCCCTACCGCGGCGTGCGCCGCGGCGAGAGCATCGCCGTGGACGGCGCCTGCCTCACAGTGGAGCGGATGGGGAAGGGCTGGTTCAGCGTGCATGTGGTGGCCACCTCGCTCGAGCGCACCAACTTCGGCGGCTACACCAAGGGCCGGCGGGTCAACCTGGAGCGGGCGCTCAAGGTGGGGGACCGGCTGGGCGGCCACCTGGTGCAGGGGCACGTGGACGGCGTGGGGACCGTGGAGGCGGTCCGGCAGCAGGAGGACGCTTGGCTGGTGGATGTCCGGGTGCCGCCCGCGGTGGCGGCGGTGTCGATTCCGCTGGGTTCCATCACGGTGGACGGGGTGAGCCTGACCGTCAACGCGATCCCGGCCCCCGGCCGCATCCAGCTCTCCCTGATCCCGTTTACCTTTCAGCACACCACCCTGGGCGCACGGCGTCCGGGCGACCCGGTTCACCTCGAGGGGGACACCATCGGCAAGTACGTGGCCTCCCTGTTGCAGGACAGAAACGCATGAGCTTCGGCACCATCGAGCAGGCCATCGAGGATCTCCGCAACGGCAAGCCCGTCATCGTGGCCGATGACGAGGACCGGGAGAACGAGGGCGACCTGATCTGCGCCGCGGAGCTGATCACCCCCGAGGTGGTCAACTTCATGATTACCCACGCCCGCGGCTGGGTCTGCCTGGCCCTCACGCCGGAGCGGTGCGAGCAGCTGGGGCTGCCCCAGATGCAGGCCCAGAACACCGAGTCGCAGCGGACGGCCTTTACCGTCACCATCGACGCGGACAGCCGCTTCGGCGTGACCACCGGCATCTCCGCCTCCGATCGCGCCAAGACCATCCACGTCGCCATCAATCCCAAGACCGTCGAGTCCGACCTGCGCCGCCCGGGGCACATCCAGCCGGTGCGGGCCCGGCCCGGCGGGGTGCTGCAGCGGGTGGGGCACACCGAGGCGGCGGTGGACATGGCGCGGCTGGCCGGGCTCTATCCGGCCGGGGTGATCTGCGAGATCCTGCAGGACGATGGCAGCGCCGCCCGGCGGCCCCAGCTGGAAGCGTTCGCGCAGCAGCACCGCCTCACCTTCGTGACCATCGCCCAGCTGGTGGCGTACCGGCTGCAGAAGGAGCAGCTGGTGCATCGCGAGGCGGCGGCCCGCCTCCCCACCGAATACGGCGAGTTCCGCATCGTGGCGTACAGCAACGATGTGGACCGCGCCCAGCACGTGGCGCTGGTGCTCGGCGACGTGGAGGGGCAGAAGGACGTGCTGGTGCGGATGCACTCCAAGTGCCTCACCGGCGATGTCTTCGGCTCCAACCGCTGCGACTGCGGCCCCCAGCTCCAGGCCGCGATGCGGCGCATCGCGGAGGAAGGCAGCGGGGTCATCGTCTACCTGGACCAGGAGGGCCGCGGCATCGGGCTGCTCAACAAGGTCCGGGCCTACGCCCTGCAGGACGAGGGGGACGACACCGTGACGGCCAACCAGCGGCTCGGGTTCGCGCCCGACCTGCGCAACTACGGCATCGGGGCCCAGATCCTGCGCGACCTCGGGCTCTCCTCCATCCGGATCATGACCAACAACCCGCGCAAGCTGGTGGGCCTCGAGGGCTACGGCCTGGAGATCACCGAGCGGGTGCCGCTGGTCACCGCCCCCCACGCCGAGAACCGCGCCTACCTCGACACCAAGCGCGACAAGCTCGGCCACCTCTTCGCCCACTGACCTCATGCCCGAGATCCGCGGCCAGCTCCGTGCCCACGGACGGCTGGCCATCCTCGTCAGCCAGTACAACGAACGCGTGACCGGCCGCCTGCTGGAGGGGGCCCGCGAATGCTGCCGCGCCGCCGGCCTCGCCGACGACCAGGTGGACGTGGTCTGGCTGCCCGGGGCCTTCGAGCTGGGCGTGGCCGCCGCCGCGACCGCCGCGAGCGGCCGCTACCGCGCGATCGTGGCGCTGGGCGCGGTGGTGCGGGGCGAGACGGCGCACTTCGACTTTGTCGCCGGCGAGGCGGCGCGGGGCTGCCAGCAGGTGGCGGTCACCCACCGGATCCCGGTGGCGTTCGGCGTGCTCACCACCGAGACGATGGACCAGGCCCTGGCGCGCGCCGGGGGCGAGGCGGGGAACAAGGGCTACGAAGCGGTGGAGGCCGCGCTCCGCACCGCCGATGCGCTGGCACAGCTCGGGGGGAGCGGGTGCTGAGACCGGAGACGAAGGCGCGGGCCCGCGCGCTCCAGATCCTGTACTCGATGGACGTGGCGGGTGGCCTCCCGCTGGATACCGCCGTCACCCGGCTGGCCCGGCTCACCGGGCCCGACCCGACGGTCTACGACCAGGCCGAGGCGCTGGCCACCTCGGTACTCGAGGAGCAGGGGGAACTGGACCGGCACGCGCTCGAGGCGGCGGACAACTGGCGGCTGGAGCGGATCGCCACCGTGGAGCGGAACATCCTCCGCATCGGTATCCACGAGCTGCTGCGCGGCGAGGTGCCGCCCAAGGTCGCGATCGACGAGGCGGTGCAGCTGGCGCACTGGTTCGGCGGGGCCAAGGCGCCCGCCTTCGTCAACGGGGTGCTGGACCGGGTCGCGCGGGGGCTGGGCCGGCTGTGAACATCCTGCTGGTCAACTGGCAGGACCGGGAGAACCCCCAGGCGGGTGGGGCGGAGATCCACCTGCACGAGATCTACGGCCGGCTGGCCGCGCGGGGCCACCGGGTGCGGCTGGTCTGCTCCGGCTGGGCCGGCGGCCCGGCGCGCGCGGTGGTCGACGGGATCGAGGTGGAGCGCCACGGCGACCGCAACCGGTTTGCGCTGGTCGGCCGGGGGGCGGTGCGGGCGGCGCTCCGGGCCGAGCGGCCCGAAATCCTGGTCGAGGACATCAACAAGGTGCCGCTCTTCCTGGCGGGCCTGAGCGATGTCCCGCTGGGCGTGATCATCCCGCACCTCTTCGGGACCACCGTGTTCCAGGAGGCGGCCTGGCCGATGGCGCTGCTGGTGTGGCTGCTGGAACGGCCGATCCCGTGGGCCTATCGGCGGGCGGGGTTCCACGCCATCAGCGAGAGCACCCGGGAGGACCTGATCGAGCGCGGGGTGGCGGCGGAGCGCATCACCGTCATCCACCCCGGCGTGGATGCCGGCGCCTTCACCCCGGGGCCGGGCCGCGCGGCGGAGCCGACCTTCATGTACGTGGGGCGGCTGCGCCGATACAAGGGAGTGGAGGTGGCCATCCGCGCGCTGGCGCTGGCCCGGGCCAGCCGGCCGGACCTGCGGCTGGAGATCGCGGGGCGGGGGGATGACCGGCCCCGTCTGGAGGGGCTGGTCCGGGAACTGGGGCAGGGAGAGGCGGTACGCTTCCTCGGCTTCGTCCCGGAGGAGGCGAAGGTCGGGCTCCTGCGCCGGGCCTGGGCGAATATCTTCCCTTCACCGAAGGAAGGCTGGGGCATCACCAATGTGGAGGCGGCGGCCTGCGGGACCCCGTCGCTCGCCTCCGACAGCCCCGGCCTGCGGGACTCGGTGCGCCACGAGGAGACGGGATACCTCGTGCCGCACGGAGATGCGGGGGCGCTGGCCCGCCGCATGCTGGACCTCGCGGCCGACCCGGCGCTGATGGAGCGGCTGGGCCGCCAGGCCCGCAGCTTTGCCGAGTCGCTGAGCTGGGGCCGGGCCGCGGAGGAGACCGAACGCTGGATGACCGGGCTGCTTTCCCTGAGGGCCGCCCGTTAACCGATTACCCGTGGAGGGATGCCGTCATGCCCGTCACCATCTCCGCCCGTCACTGCGATATCTCCGAGGAGCTGAAGACCCGGGCC
This sequence comes from uncultured Gemmatimonadaceae bacterium, assembly GCA_964647615.1. GTDB lineage: Bacteria > Gemmatimonadota > Gemmatimonadetes > Gemmatimonadales > GWC2-71-9 > JADJOM01. The sequence continues at coordinate 24,704 of CAZYIV010000027.1, forward strand.
CAGGCCGTGATGGAGCGGCTGGAGACGCTCGCGAGTTTCCCGCTCGAGGGGACGCTCGTATTCGACGTGGCCCCGACCTCGGCGACCGCCGAGTTCCGGCTCAAGGGCGGGAAGGGCGAGCCGCTGGTCGCGACCGGCGAGGCGAAGGACCACCGGTCGGCGCTGGACCGGGCGGAGGAGAAGATCCGCAAGCAGCTGGAGCGCGGCAGCACCAGCCGCCGCGGCCGGGGCGCCCGGGACGCGGTGTGACGATCACCCTCCGGGACCTGCTCTCGCGGCGGGGGGACCCGCTCCAGCTCGAGCCGCTCACCGGCGAGCTCGGGCTGGACCGGCCCATCCCCGATCCCGAGGTGGCGAGTCCCGGGCTGGCGCTGGCCGGCTATACCAGCCGCTTCATGCCCCGCCGGCTGCACGTGCTCGGCGAGACCGAGATCAGCTACCTGCGCGAGCTCGAGGCAGGGGAGCGGCATCGGCGGCTGGAGCGGTTCTTCGCCTTCGACCTGCCCTGCGTGTTCGTCACCAAGGGGCAGGACGTCCCGGAGGAGCTGCTGGACCTGGCCCGGGTGCGGGGCATCCCGCTGCTCCGCAGCCGGCTCAAGACGGCCGAGTTCTACAAGCGGATCAAGCCGATCGTCGAGGAGGCGTTCGCCCCCCGGACCACGCTGCACGGCTCGCTGGCCGACGTGTACGGCGTGGGGCTGCTGTTCATCGGCCAGTCCGGGATCGGCAAGAGCGAATGCGTGCTCGACCTGGTGGAGCGGGGCCACCGGCTGGTGGCGGACGACATCGTCCAGGTCACCCGCCGGGGGAGCGACATCCTGATCGGCTCGGGGCACGAGCTGGCGGCCCACCACATGGAGATCCGCGGGGTGGGGCTGATCGACATCCCGGCGCTGTTCGGGGTGCGCTCCGTGCGGCAGCAGAAGCGCATCGAGGTGATCGTGCAGCTGGAGGCGTGGGACACCGCCAAGGACGCCGACCGCACCGGGCTGCAGACCCTGGAAACGACCATCCTCGAGGTGACGATCCCCCGGGTGATCGTCCCGCTCAACCCGGGCAAGAACATCACCGTCATCTCCGAGGTGGTGGCCATGATGCACCTGCTGCGCTACTCCGGCGTGGACGTCGCTGCGGCGTTCAACGAGCGCCTGATCAAGAAGATGAAGGAGAAGCGCGGGCTGCGCGAATACCTGGTGGAAGACTATGAGTGAGGCGCTGCGCGGCGTGGTGGTGGCGCACGGCGGCCTGGCCCGGGCGCTGATCGAGGAGACCGAGCGGATCAGCGGCCACACCGGGGCGCTGGTGGCGGTCTCCAACACCGACTGCGGCCGGGAGGAGATCGCGGCCCGGGTCGCGGCGGCGGTGGGCGACGGGCCGGCGGTGCTGTTCGTCGACATGCCCTGCGGCTCCTGCTTCTTCGCCGCGATGCAGCTGGGGCGCGCGCGCGAGGGGGTGCGCGTGGTGACCGGCGTCAACCTGCCGATGCTGCTCGACTTCGTGAACCACCAGGCGCTGCCACCCGCGGAGAGCGCCGGCCGCGCCGCGGGCAAGGGCGTCGACGCCATCCGGCAGGCCTGATGCCGATCGTCCTCCACCGGGTCGATGACCGCCTGGTCCACGGCCAGGTGGTGATCGGCTGGGGCCGCCCGCTCGGGGTGGGCCTCATCCTGCTGGTGGACGACGCCGTCGCCGACAGCGCCTGGGAGCAGGACCTCTACCGCATGGGTGTGCCGCCCGAGATCGAGCTGCGCTTCGCCCACGTGGCGGACGTGCCCGGCGCGGCGGCGGGCTGGGCCGCCGACCCGCGCCCCACGATCCTGCTCACCGCCGACATCCCGACCATGCACGCGGTGGCCGAGGCGATGCCGGTGGGGCAGGTCAACCTGGGCGGGTTGCACCACAAGGCCGGTCGGACCGCCCGGCTGCCCTACATCTTCCTCGCCGAGGACGACCTGCAGGCCCTCGAGGCGCTCGCGGCGCACGGCACCCAGGTGAGCGCCCAGGACCTGCCCACCACCGCGCCGGTGCGGCTGGAGCAGCTGCGGTGACCGGCGTGGAGCTGGCGGGGCTCCTCGGCTGGGGCACCGTCGTGAGCCTCGACCTGGTCAGCTTCCCTCAGGCCCTCCTGTCCCGGCCGCTGGTGGCCGGGGCGGTCACCGGGCTGCTGCTGGGGACGCCGGCCACCGGGCTCGCCGTGGGTCTGGTGCTCGAGCTCTTTGCGCTGGACGTGCTGCCGGTGGGCGCGGCCCGCTACCCGGACTACGGCGCGGGCGTCGTGGGCGCGGTGGTGCTGGCCTCCGGCGGCGCGCTGGGGCTCACGCTCGGGGTGGCCACCGGCTACGCGCTGCTGCTGGCGGTGCTGGGCGGGTGGACCCTGCAATGGCTGCGCACCGCGAACGGGCACACCCTCGAGCGGCATGCCGCCGGGCTCGCCGCCGGCGACGGCGGGGTGATTGCATGGGTCCAGTGGCGCGGGATCCTGGGCGACGGGCTGCGCGGGCTGTGCCTCACGGCGCTGGCGGTCGCGGGGGCGCTCTGGCTCCGGACCCGCCTGCCCGGCACCGAGCGCCTCGCCTACGTGACGGCGGTGGCCGTCGGCACCGGGCTGGCCGCGGCCGCCGGCGGGGCCATCCGGAGCGCGGGGCGGGACGCGCGCCTCAAGTGGCTGGCCGCCGGGGCGCTGCTGGGGCTGCTGATGGCGGCGATGCGATGAGGGCCGGGTTCACGCGGGCGCTGCTCCGCCTCCTCGCGGTCCAGGGGGCCTGGAATTACGAGCGCATGACCGGCATCGGCATGGGGCACGCGGCCCAGCCGCTGCTGGAGGACCTGAAGGCCGCGGACCCGGCGCGCCAGGCGGAGGCGGCGGTGCGGTCGGTCGAATACTTCAACTCGCACCCGTACCTCGCCGGACTGGCGCTCGGTGCGCTGGTGCGTGCCGAGTACGACCAGGTGCCCCCGGCCCAGATCGGCCGGCTGCGCGCGGCGCTCACCGGGCCGCTGGGCTCGCTCGGGGACCAGTTCTTCTGGGCCGGGCTGGTGCCGGCGGTCATGGCCATCGCGATCGTCGGCCTCGCGGCCGGGTTCGGCTGGTGGGCGATCGGCGCCGCCCTGCTGCTCTACAACGCGGTGCGGATCGGGACCGCGGTCTGGGCCCTCCGCACCGGGCTGGCCCACGGGGTCCAGGTGGGGCCCGCGCTGGCGGCGTCCTGGCTGCCGCACGCGGTGCGGCCGGTCGGGCTGGCCGCCGGGCTGCTGGTCGGCATGGCCCTGCCGCTGGCGCTGGTGTGGCTGCTCGACCGGGAGCCGCCCCGCGCCGTGCTCATCGCCGCCGGCACGATGCTGGTGGCCCTGCTCGCGGGGTGGCTCGGCCGCCCGCGGATCAACTCGGTGCGCTTCGGGCTCGTCGCGATCGGCGGTGCCCTGGCCCTGGTCTGGAGCTGGCGATGATCGAGCGGGAAGCCACCATCGTGAACCAGCTCGGCCTGCACGCCCGGCCCGCCGCCAAGATCGTGAAGGTGGCCAGCGGCTTCACCGCCGAGGTGGAGATCGTGAAGGACGGGATGGCGGTCAACGGCAAGAGCATCATGGGGGTGATGATGCTGGCCGCGGAGTGCGGCAGCAGCATCACCCTGCGCGCCACCGGCCCGGACGAGGCGGCCGCGGTGGAGGCGTTGTGCGCGCTGGTGGCCTCGGGGTTCGGGGAGTCCTGATGCCGGACCGGATGGTGCAGGGGATCGGGGTCTCGCCCGGGGTCGCGTTCGGGCCGGCGGTGATCGTCCGGCTGGACGTGCCGGACGTGCCCAACCGGTTCATCGCCGACGAGGAGGTGGACGCCGAGCTCACCCGGCTCCGGCTCGCGGTGCGCGGCGTGGCGGAGACCCTCACCGCCCTGCGCGACCGGGTGCGCGACCGCGCCGGGCGCGAGGAGTCGCACATCTTCGACGCCCAGATCATGATGGCGGAGGACCCCGACTTCCTGCGCGCCGTCGAGCAGTGCATCCGCGACGGCATGAGCGCGGAAACCGCCTACGAGTTCAAGGCGCTGGAGCTGCGCAACATCTGGGGTGCCTCCGGCAACGCCATGCTGCGCGACCGGCTGGCCGACCTGAGCGCCATCCACAACCGGATGCTGCACCGGCTGCTGGGCCGCACCGAGGAGGAGCTCTGGTCGCTGCCCGACGGCGCCGAGGTGGTGATCGTCGCGCGCGAACTGTCGCCGGGGCTGACCGTCCAGCTCGACCGGGAGCGGGTGGTGGGCCTGGTGAGCGAGGAGGGCACCCGGACCTCGCATGCGGCGATCCTGGCCCACTCCCTCGGCATCCCGGCGGTGATGGGCGCCGTGGGCGCGCTGGAGAAGATCCGCACCGGCACCGCGCTGCTGCTCGACGGCCAGAGCGGCACCGTGCTGCTCGAGCCCACCCGGGCGGAGATCGAGCGGGCCCGGGCCCAGCTCTCCCGGCGGCAGAAGCTGGAGTTCGAGCTGGAGGCCGCGGTCACCCAGGCCGCGATCACCCCCGACGGGGTGCACCTCAGCGTCATGGGCAACGTCGACCTGCCGGACGAGATTGTCCCCGCGGCACGGCACGACGCCCAGGGAGTGGGCCTGCTGCGCACCGAGTTCCTGGTGACCGGGCGGGCCCAGCTGCCCACCGAGGACGAGCAGGCCGAGTACTTCCGCCGGGTCAGCGATGCCTTTCCGCAGCATCCGGTGGTGATCCGCTCCTTCGACCTCGGCGGCGACAAGTTTCCCGCCGCCTTCCGCGCCCCGCCCGAGGCGAACCCCTTCCTCGGCTGGCGCAGCATCCGGGTGTGCCTCGATCACCCCGAGATCTTCCGGCCCCAGCTGCGCGCGGTGCTGCGCGCCGCCGCGGACCGGCCGATCCAGCTCATGCTGCCACTGGTCACCCATGTGCAGGAGCTGGTTGCCTCCCGCGACATGATGCTGGAGGAGGCGCTCAACCTCGCCCGCGAGGGGGTGCGCGCCGCCGCCTCGGTGCCGGTCGGGGTGATGATCGAGACGCCGGCGGCGGCCGTGCTCGCCGACCAGCTGGCGCGTCACGCGGCCTTCTTCAGCGTCGGCACCAACGACCTGGTGCAGTACACGCTCGCCGTGGACCGGGGCAACGCGCGCCTCGCCGACCGGTTCACGCCCCACCACCCGGCGGTCCTGCGGTTGCTGCGGTCGGTGCTGGCGGCGGGGCAGCAGGCGGGGATTCCGGTGAGCGTCTGCGGCGAGATGGCCTCCGACCCGCTCTCGGTGGTGCTGCTGCTCGGCCTGGGCTACCGCACCCTCAGCGTGGCGCCGCCCGCGATCCCGCTGGTGAAGTGGGTGGTGCGCTCGGTGCCGCTCAGTGTGGCGGAACCGGCGGCGGCCGCGGCGCTGCAGGCGGAGCAGGGCGGCGAGGTGACCCGGGCGCTGCGCGAGGCGGTCACCGGCGTGTTCGATCCGCGCGTGCTGGAGTCCATCGCGGCGTTGCCGCGCCCGTCGGTTGCGGCTAGCTTCCGCTCCTGATTCCCGGCGGCCGCGCGCCGCCCCGTGTTTCCCCATCTCCCCATCCCATCCATGGCCAAGGCCCCGCGGCACGTCTTCACCTCCGAGTCCGTCACCGAAGGCCACCCGGACAAGGTGGCCGACCAGATCTCCGATGCGGTCCTCGATGCGATCCTGACCGACGACCGGGCCGGGCGCGTCGCCTGCGAGACGCTGGTGACGACCGGCATGGCGGTGGTGGCGGGCGAGATCACCACCAGCACCTACGTGCACATCCCCGACGTGGTGCGGCGCACGATCAAGCAGATCGGCTACACCGACGCCAACTACGGCATCGACGGCAACACCTGTGCGGTGCTCAGCTCGATCGACCGCCAGTCCCCGGACATCGCCCAGGGCGTGGACACCGGCGGCGCCGGCGACCAGGGCATGATGTTCGGCTACGCCAGCGACGAGACCCGCGAACTCATGCCGATGCCGATCCAGCTGGCGCACCGCCTCGCCGAGCAGCTGGCGGCGGTGCGGAAGGGGCTCAAGGGCCTCGAGCCGCTGCCGTGGCTCCGCCCCGACGGCAAGAGCCAGGTGTCGGTGGAGTACGAGGGCGACCGTCCGGTGGCGGTCCGGACGGTGGTCATCTCCACCCAGCACGCCGAGACCTGGCGGGGCCGCACCCTGTCCCAGCGTGCCATCCGTGATGGCGTCATCGAGGAGGTCATCCGCCCGGTACTGGCCAAGGCCCGGCTCGATACCCGGCGGGCGACCATCCACGTGAACCCCACCGGGCGGTTCGTCATCGGCGGGCCCCACGGCGACGCCGGCCTCACCGGCCGCAAGATCATCGTGGACACCTACGGCGGCATGGCCCGCCACGGCGGCGGCGCCTTCAGCGGCAAGGATCCCTCGAAGGTGGACCGCTCCGCGGCGTACGCGATGCGCTGGGTCGCGAAGAACATCGTCGCGGCCAAGCTGGCCCGCCGCTGCGAGGTGCAGGTGGCGTACGCCATCGGCGTCCGGGACCCGGTCTCCGTCATGGTGGACACCTTCGGCACCGGCCGCCTGTCCAACACCGCGCTGGAGCGCGCCGTGCGGGAGGTCTTCGACCTCACCCCCGCCGGCATCAACAAGGCGCTGAACCTGCGGACGCCGATCTACTCCCCCACCGCGGCGTACGGCCACTTCGGCCGGCGTCCCTTCGCCCGGGGCCGGCTGCGGTTCTTCCCCTGGGAAGAGACCAACAAGGTTCGCGAGCTGCTCCGCGCCGTGGGATGATCGAGCTGACCGTCGCCCAGCTCGGGCTCGACCGCTCCACCAACTCGCCCGTGGTCATCCTGCGCGAGAAGGCCGGGCAGCGGGTGCTCCCGATCTGGATCGGTCCGGCGGAAGCCAGCGCGATCGCCATGGAACTGCAGGGCCTGAAGCCCCCGCGCCCGATGACGCACGACCTGCTGAAGACGGTCATTACCGGGCTCGGGGCCACGGTCCAGCGCATCCGCATCAGCGCCATCAAGGACAAGACCTACTTCGCCGAGCTGTGGCTCGCCCGCGGCGACCACGTCTTCCAGCTCGACGCCCGCCCCTCCGACAGCATCGCGCTGGCCCTCCGCACCCATGCCCCCATCTTCACCGAGGGGGACCTCCTCGAGGAACTGGGCGACACCGAGACCCCGGACGGGCCCGCGGTCGATCCCGCGGCCGAGGCCGAGAAGCTCAAGGCCTGGCTCGAGAAGATGAACCCCGAGGACTTCGGCAAATTCCAGCCCTGACATCGCCGTCCGCCCGCCGGGCCGTCGGCCTCCTCCTGCTGGGCCTCGCGGCCGCGGCGGCGCCCGCGCAGGCCCAGCGCAGCGTCACGACCTCCGGCCGGGTGCTGCGCTCTGCAGGCACCGACAGCCTGCCGGTCCCGAACACCCGGGTGGTGCTCCACCGCGTCGGCCGCGACACCCAGGGCCCGCTCGATTCCCTGCTCACCGACGCGGCGGGCCGGTTCCGGTTCCGCTACGCGGCGGACACCGGCGCCGTCTTCCTGCTCAGCTCCGGCTACGCCGGCATCGAGTACTTCTCCTCGCCGATCGGCCTTGACCCCACCCGGCCCGACACCGGCATCGTGCTGCTGGTGTCCGATACCTCGAGCACAACCCCGCTCGAGGTGACCTCGCGGCACATCGTGGTCAGCCAGCCCAGCCCCGACGGCACCCGCGCCGCGCTGGAGATCGTGGTGCTGGGGAACCCCGGTGCGGTGACCCGGGTCGCGGGGGACAGCGCCCACCCGGTGTGGATCGGTACGCTGCCGAAGGGCGCCCTCGGCGCCCAGGTGGGGCAGGGCGATGTCTCGCCGGAGAGCGTGGTGTTCCGGGATGACAGCCTGCTGCTCTACGCCCCGGTGGCGCCGGGGCAGAAGGAAGTGATCTACGGCTACACCCTGCCGGCCACGCCGGGGCGGGTGGGGTATCACTTTCCCGAAGGCGCGCAGAGCTTTACGCTGCTGCTGGAAGAGCGGAACCTGCCGGTGAGCGGCGGTGGCATCGTGGCCGCGGACACGCAGACCATCGAAGGGCGCACTTTCGCCCGGTGGACCGGGGCACCGGACGCCGGCAGCGAGGTCACCATCGGCTTCCCGGGCGACAGCACTCGCTGGCTGCTGCCGGCGCTGGTGGGCGCGGTGGGGCTGGTGCTGCTGGTGATCCTGGCCCGCGTGCTCCGGCGGCCGGTCTCGATTCCGGCCGCCCAGGTCTCGGTGCTCGACCAGCTGGCACAACTCGACCGCCAGTACTCCGGCCGCGAGGCAGAGACCGACGCGGCCGAGTGGCAGCGCTATCAGGCCGAGCGCAGCCGGCTCAAGGCCGAGCTGGAACGGGAGCTTGCCGGGACGAAGTCCGCGTCTTAGGTTGTTGCCGCAGTCAGTCGTTCATCCGCGAGACGGGATGCTCGGAAGCCGGTGCAAGTCCGGCGCGGCCCCGCCACTGTAACGGGCAGGCAGTTTCCTCCACTCACGCGCCACTGGGCAACCGGGAAGGCGAGTGGAGCGCCCGGAGCCAGGAGACCTCTCGTCTCGCGCCACCACGAACACCCTCGGGGGAGGGATCGGTGGCGACACCAGCCGTCAGCATTCGGCTTCTGTCCGCCCATCTCCACGGCCCCGGGGATGGGCGGTTCGCTTGAAGCGCTCCTTCCTGCTTCTCGCCGCCCTCCTCGGCGCCTGCGGTTCCTCGTCCCGGCCACCGGCCGGGGCGCTCACCGTCGTGGACGATGCCGGGGACACGGTGCGGCTGGCGCAGCCCGCCCAACGCGTGGTCTCGCTCAGCCCGGCCACCACGGAGCTGCTCTTCGCCATCGGCGCCGGCGGCCGGCTGGTGGGACGCACCCGCTGGTGCGATTACCCGCCCGCGGCCCGCGACGTGCCCAGCGTGGGGGATGGCCTGCCGCCCAACATCGAGGCGGTGCTGGCGACGCATCCCGACCTCGTCCTGCTCTACCGCTCGCCCCAGAACGCCGAGGCGCTCGCCCAGCTGCGCGCCGCGGGCGTGGCCACCCTCCAGCTCACCCTCGATCATCTGGCCGACGTCTCGCGCCTGGCCCGGCTGCTGGGGCCGCTCCTGGGGCAGGCCGCGGCGGGCGACAGCCTCGCCGCGGGCTTTGACAGCGCTCGTGCCGCGGCCGCGGCGCGGGCGGCCACGCTGCCCGACAGCGCCCGCCCGCGGCTCCTGATCCTCGCCTGGGACCAGCCGCCCATCGCCATCGGGGCGGGGAGCTTCCAGAGCGAGATCGTGGAGCTGGCGGGTGGCCGGAACCTCTTCGCGGACCTGGCCGCGCCGTCCGCGCCGGTGAGTATCGAGGCGATCGCCGCGCGCAATCCGGACCTGGTCCTGGTGACCGACAGCGGCACGCCGGGCTACGTCACCCGGCCGGAGTGGGCGGTGGTGCCCGCCATCCGGGAGCATCATTTCGTGCGACTGGTGGATCCCGCCTTCGGCCGGCCCAGCCCCCGCGCCCTCGCGGTGGCGGAGTCGCTGCGGGTGCACCTGGCGGCCCGGCCGTGACCGCCCCCGCCCGCTGGCCGCTGCTGCTGGCGCTGACCGTGGTGGCGCTGCTGGCCGGGCTGATGCTCGGCGCGGTGCGCCTGGCCCCGGGGGCGGTGTGGGCGGGGCTGACCGACGCTGGTGCGGGCGCCGCGCCGATCGTGCGCGGCTTGCGGCTGCCGCGGGTGCTGCTCGGGTTCTTCGTCGGCGGCAGCCTGGCCGTCGCCGGCGCCGTCCTGCAGGCGCTGATCCGCAATCCCCTCGCCGACCCCTACCTCCTTGGCATCTCCGGCGGGGCCGCGATCGCGGCCGTCGTGGTCATCGCCATCGGGCTCGGCGGCGCCTGGACCCTCCCCCTGGCGGCACTGCTCGGCGCCCTGGGCGCGCTGGCGCTGGTCTATCGCCTGAGCCTGGTGCAGGGGCGCCGGCTCGATCCCCACATCCTGCTCCTCGCGGGGGTGGTCGTGAGCGCCTTCACCGGGGCACTGGTGAGCGCGGTCCTCACCTTGTCGCCCGCGGCCCAGCTCCGGAACGCCTTCCTGTGGCTGCTCGGCGGGCTCGGCTCGGCCTCCTGGCGGGCGGTGCTGGTCTTCGGGCTGTACGCGGTGATGCCGCTCGTAGTGATCGCCCGCCACGCGCGGGACTTCGACCTCCTCGCGCTGGGCGACGACCCGGCCCGGCACCTGGGCGTGGATCCGTCGGCGCTGCGGCGCACCGCGTACGTCGCCACGGGGGTGCTCACCGCCGCCGCAGTCGCCACCTGCGGCATGATCGGCTTCGTGGGGCTTGTGGTCCCGCATGCCATCCGCCGCCTGTGGGGCCCGCTCCACCGGACCCTGCTCCCGTCGGCGTTCCTGCTGGGGGGCGCCTTCCTGGTGCTGGCCGACACGGTCGCGCGCGCGGTGGTTCCCCCGATCGAGCTGCCCGTCGGGGTGGTGACCTCGCTGGTCGGCGTGCCGCTGTTCGCGGTCCTGCTGCGGCGGTCGCTGCGATGATCCTCGTGGCCGCCGGGCTCACGGTGCGCTATCCGCACGCCACCAGCCCGGCTCTGGCGGAGGTCGCGGTGCGCCTCGATGCCGGCGAGCTGCTCGCCGTGGTCGGTCCCAACGGCAGCGGCAAGACCACGTTGCTCAAGGCGCTGCTGGGAACCCTCCCGGTGGAGCAGGGCAGCGTGACGCTGCTCGGCCGCCCGATCGGTGACTGGCCTCCACGGGAACTCGCGCGGGTCGTGGGCGTGGTCACCCAGCGGGAGGAGACCCTCTTCCCGCTCACCGTGGAAGAGACCGTGGCGCTCGGACGGTACGCCTTCCTTCCGCCGGTGGCGGCGCTCCGCCCGGCCGACGAGGCGGTGGTGCAGGACGCCATGGCGCAGACCGACGTGGCCCGCCTGGCCCTCCGGCGCACCGACGAACTCTCCGGCGGCGAATGGCAACGGGTGCGCATCGCCCGCGCCCTGGCGCAGGAACCGCGCCTGCTGGTGCTGGACGAGCCCACCGCCTCCCTCGACGTGCGGCACGAGATGGAAGTCTTCGAGCTGGCACGCCGGCTCGCGGACCGGGGCCTCGCGACCGTGCTGGTGAGCCATCACCTCAACCTCGCCGCGCGCTATGCCCACCGCCTGCTGCTGCTGCACGACGGGCGGGTCGCCGCGGAGGGCCCGCCCGCTCACGTCCTCACCGGCCCCATCGTCACCCGTGTCTTCGACTGGCCCGTCGCCATCACCACCTGGTGCGATGGCAGCCCGCAGGTTGTCCCGCTCAAGCCCGGCGAATAGCCGGTCCGAAAGGAATCTCATGCGTTCCCGCCACCTTGCGCTCCTGCTGGGGCTCTGCGCCGCCGCACCGCGGCTTTCGGCCCAGGCCGCGCAGGACAGTATCCCCGCGCTGGCCGATCTCGTGGTCACCGCGGACCGCACGCCGACCCCGGCCGACCGGGTCACCTCGGCGACCACGGTGCTGCGCGGGGACGAGCTCCGGGCCGAGGGGGTCCGGTTCGTCGAGGACGCGCTGCGGCGCGTGCCCGGGGCAACGGTCGTGCCGACGGGGAGCTACGGGGGCGTGTCGTCCCTCTTCCTGCGCGGCGGCGAGAGTGACTACACCAAGGTGCTTGTGGACGGGGTGCCGGTGAATCAGGCCGGTGGCGCGTTCAACTTCGGCAATCTGAGCCTGGAGAACGTGGACCGGATCGAGGTGGTGCGGGGGCCGGCCTCGGTGCTCTACGGGTCGGATGCGGTGACGGGTGTGGTCAACATCATCACCCGTCGCGGCAGCGGCGACCTGCGGGTGGAGGCCGCCGGCGAGGCGGGGAGCCACGGCACCTGGCGGGGTGATCTCCGGGCCGGCGGCGGCAACGCCGATGTCTCCTACTCGGCCAGCCTCTCACACCTCACCTCCGACGGCATCTACCGCTTCAACAGCGGTTACCGCAACACGGCCGGATCCGCCGCCGTGAGCCTCCGGCCCGACGCGCGCACCGATCTCACCCTCACGGCGCGGACCGGCGATGCGCGGCTGCACTTCCCGACCGACTTCACCGGCGCGGTCACCGACAGCAACCAGGGGAGCCGGCAGGACGCCACCACCCTGGGCCTGGAGCTGGGGCGGCGCTTTTCGCCCGGGGCCGAGGTGCGGGTGCTGCTCGCGTCCTACGGCCAGACCGATCACGGCTACGACCTGCCCGACAGCCCCGGCGACACGCTCGGGTTCTACTACCAGAACCAGACCCGGTCGCTCCGGCGCTCGGCCGATGTCCGCGGGATTGTGCAGCCGGCCGGCGGGCTGCGGCTCAGCGCCGGGGCCCAGGCGGAGTTCGAGCGGCTGGAGGAGTTCAGCGACGGGGGCGGCCCCTTCGAGGCGTCGCGCCGTGACCTCGGCGCCTACCTCCAGGCCACGGTGGACGTCGGGAGCCGCGGGGTCCTGAACGCCGGGGGCCGGCTGGATGACAACCGTCGCTTCGGGACCCACGCCACCTGGCGGCTCGGGGCGCGCTACCGGACCTGGCGCGGCGGGAGCCTCCGGGCGGCGGTGGGCACGGCATTCAAGGAGCCCTCGCTGCGGGAGAATTTCGCCCGGAGCCCGTTCGAGGTCGGCAACCCCGCCCTGGAGCCGGAACAGAGCCGGAGCTGGGAGGCGGGCGTGGAGCAGGAGCTGCTCCGGGGCCAGGTGGTGCTGGCGGCGAACTACTTCGACCAGCGGTTCCGCAACCTCATCCAGTACGACGGCGCGGCATCCCCCGGCGCGCCGAACTACCAGAACGTCGCCCGGGCCACTGCCCGGGGGGTCGAGCTGACCGCGAACCTGCGCCCCGCGCCCGGGGTCACCGTGGCCGCGAGCTACACCCGGCTTTCCACCCGGGTGGACGATCCCGGCTTCGACACCGGCGCGGGAGCCGTCTTCGTGGACGGGCAGCCGCTCATCCGCCGGCCCAGGCACAGCGCGCGGCTCGACGGCTTTGCCACGGTGGCACGGTGGGTCGGGCTGGGGATCGGGGTGAACTACCTCGGCGCCCGGGATGACGTGGACTTCCGGCCTTTCCCGTCGGTGCGCACCCGGCTTCGGGGCGTGGTGACCGTGGATGCCGACGCCTCGGTGGAGCTTCGCGCCGCCCGGCCTGGCGTCAGCGCCCTGGTCCGGGGCGAGAACCTCCTCGACGCCCGCTACCAGACGGTGGTCGGCTTCCGGGCCCGCGGGCGCAACCTGCTCGCGGGGCTCCGCGTGGGGCTGTAGCGGCGCCGCCCCCGCCCGGCTCCCGCCGGGCGGGGGAGCATGGCATCTTACGTCCATGCGGATCGCTCCCGGCCTGCTGCTCCTCGGTGCCGGCCTCCTCGCCTGCGCGGAGGCCTCCGCGCCGCTGCCGCCTCCGGAAGAGGTGCTGCTGGTGGTCAACCAGGGGCCGGCGGCCCTCACCGTGATCCCCGTGGACAACCCCACCTCCAGCACCACCATCCCGCTCGGCGCCGCGGGTAATACCCCGGTGGGGGTGAGTGCCAGTGCCGGTTGGGCCATCGTCCCGCTCGGCAGCGGAGACGCGGCCGCGGTCGTCGACCTGGGCCAGCTCGCCGTGGCACGGACCGTCATGCTCGGGGCCGGCTCCGGCGCCACCGGCAGCACGATCGTGGACGACAGCATCGCCTACGTCGCCAATCCCGGGCTCAACACCGTCACCCGCATCAACTACCTCACCGGCGACACCGCGAGCGTCACGGTGGGGCCGGAGCCGCGGGGCGTGGTCTTCACCCGGGGCAAGGTCTTCGTGCTCAACAGCACCGGCATGCCACCGACCGGTGCCTCATGGGTGTCGGTGGTGGATCCGCTGACCAACCGGCTTGCGACCGGGGTGGACTCCATCCTCATGCCCGGGCCGGGCGGGGCCCGCTTCGCCGACGTGGCCCGTGACGGGGTCATGTACGTGATGAATGCCGGCCCTGACGACGGCACCACCGCGGGTCGGCTCAGCCTCATCGACCCGGTCGGCCGGTCCGAACTGGGGAGCTTCGGTGGCTTCGGCACCGCCCCGGGGGCGGTGGCGAGCGATGCGGTGGACCGGCTCTACATCAGCTCCACCGCCGACGGGCTCATGGTCTTTGACCTCATCGCCCGCCAGGTGCTGCGCGGCGCCGGCAACGGGGTCGGCGTGCCGGACAATTCCGGCGTGGCCGTGGATGCCAGCCGGCGGGTCTACGCCCTCGAGCAGGGCGCGTGCGACGGATCCGCGTCCGCCCGGGCGCACATCCTGCGGCACAACCTCACCGAGATCCGCGCCGTGCCCGCCGGGACCTGTGCCCAGGGGGCGCTGATCACCGAGATCCCGCCCAGCTGACCGCGCGGGCGCCCGCGCGCCGGCCCGGTCGCGTCGTCCCGCGATGCCCCTCGTCACCACTCCGGCGATCGTGCTGTCCTCGCTGCGTTACAGCGAGACCTCGAAGATCGTCCGCCTCGCGACCCGCGATCACGGGGTGCAGAGCGCGATCGCCAAGGGCGCGCTGCGCCCCCGCAGCCGCTTCGGCGCGGCGCTGCAGGCGCTGAGCGGGGGTACCGCGCACCTGATCCTCTCCGAGCGGCGCGACCTCCATACCCTCACCGCGTTCGATGTCATCTCGCTGCCGGTGGGCCTCGCCGGCGACGTGCCCCGCTACGCCACCGCCACCGCGCTGGCAGAGCTGCTGCTGCGGGTCACCCCGCCGGAGCCCCATCCCGGGGCGTTCGACGCGCTGGCATCGGCCCTCGGGCGCCTGGAACAGGCCGATGCCGGTGCGCTACCGTCCCTGGCCATCGGGACGCTGTGGGCCCAGGTCGCGGCACTCGGCTTTGCGCCGGCGCTCGAGCGGTGCGTGCGCGACGGGCGCGAGCTGGAACCCGGTGCCCCGCTGGCCTTCAGCGCGCCGGAGGGGGGCGCCCTCTGCCGGCTCTGCGCCCGCGGGGCCGACGTCACCGAACTGCCTGACGAGGCCGCCCGGGCGCTGCGGGAGCTGCAGACCGCCGGTGCGGACGCGATGACGCTCGATGCCCGGAATGCCGCCGCGCACCGGCGCCTCGTCGCCCGCTACATCCGCTATCACCTCGCCGAGGGGCAGGCGCTGCCGGCACTGGACTTCTGGCTCTCCCGCGCCTGGCGGGCGCGATGATCCTGGGCACTGCGGGCCACATCGACCACGGCAAGTCGGCGCTGGTCGAGGCGCTCACCGGCAAGAGCATGGACCCCCTGGCGGAGGAGCGGCGCCGCGGCATCACCCTCGACCTGCATTTCGCTCCGCTCACGATGCCCGGCGGCGCGCGCTGGGGCGTGGTGGATGTCCCCGGGCACGAGGACCTCATTCG
>CAZYIV010000028.1:0-18559 GCA_964647615.1 uncultured Gemmatimonadaceae bacterium
GACCATCCGTCACCGTTTGCGGAGCCTCTTCGGGGTGGACGCACAGGTCGCCCTGTCCACCCCAGGCTGGGAGTGGAAGCTTGAGGCCCTGCTCCGCCGCCACAGCTACTTGCCCTGGGCCACATCTTCCAGGCGCACCTCAGGCCACCATCGCCGTCCGGTTCTCGCCGAGTCCTGACCTGGTACCTGCCTGCCGACCCTGATGACCTGACGCCCCAGCCTCCGGAAGCCGAGGCAGGGGCGTCAAGACCTTGTGGGAACGCCGGACCCGACCGGCGCGACCGCCGCCGCTACCCCTCCTGCGGCACCGTGTAGCGCACCACCTGGGGCACGTCGTCGGGGTCGAGCAGCGTGCCCCAGAGGTGGGCGCGGTCGGCCTCCAGCACCCGGAAGCGCGGGTCGGTGCTGACCCGGCGGACGGGCTGCCCCCGGGGATCCAGCAGCATCCAGTCGGCGCGGTCCGCCGGCGAGTCGGCGAAGTGTACCCGGAGCCAGATGCTGCGATCGTGCCCGACGACCATGGCCTCCACCGGCGGCATGGCCGGCGGCACGTACAGCCTGCGGCGGACAGAATCGGCGGTGATCGGGCTCGGCACCGCGCCCGGGTCGCGCCGGACCAGCATCCGCGCCAGGCTGTCCGACAGCCCGGCGGGCACCGGGGCCGGCCGGTAGGAGAGCGAACGGGTCCAGGCCTGCTCGGCCCCGTCACGCCAGGCGGTCAGCGTGAAGCTGCCGGCGCCGGCGCGCCGGTCCAGCCGCACCACCAGGCCACCGTCGCTGGCATAGGCGGCCGTGGGGTCGTCGGTCAGCGGCTGGGCCGCCGTCAGAATCCCCTCGCGGAAGATGAATCGCAGCGCCTGGCGGTCGGCGTTCAGCACGGTCAGCGTGTCCCGGATCGCGTTGTCCCGGTCCACTCGCAGCACCGCCAGCGCGATCGGCATCGCGGCCGGCCGGCCCGGGGGCGTGATCGGCTGCTCGGCGATCACCCCGCCATCGGGCAGCATGGCCATGGCGAGTCCGCTGCGGAGCCGGCGGTCCTCCGGCACGCCCGCGCGCAGGGCGGCGGGGCGACCGAGGGTCACGGTCGCGGCCTCTCGCGCCCCGGGCCCGAAGAGTGTCACTCGCCCCAGTCCGGGATCCACCGCCCACAGGGTATCGTGGATGGTGCCCAGCTGGCTGATGTAGATGAACTCGCCGGGGCCCTCACCCGCACGGCCGATGATGCGGCGGAGGTGCCCGGTCGGCTCCAGGTGGAGCACGGCGGGGAAGGTACGGTCGGCCAGGTAGAGACTGCCGTCCGGGCTCAGCGCGATGTCGCTGATCACGCTCAGCTGGGCGCGGACGCTGTCGTCGAGGACGAAGTCGGGGTCGGGGGCAAGGTCCCGGCCCGCGGGGGGGACGGACAGGGGCGCTGCCGCGGGGCCGCTGACCAGCAGCAGGGCCGCGAGCAGGGGGGTGGCACGCATGGCGTTGGGTCCGGGGCCGGGGGTCAGAGCGTCAGGGTCGCTGTCCGGGACCGGGCAGCTTCAATTTGTGCGGCAACCTGCGTTCGCGCCACTATGATCCCCTCGCAGTTCCGGAACTCGGGGCCGAGCGCGGCCACTTCCTGCTGCAGCCCGGAGGCCTCCCCCCGGGAGACGTACTGCGTCGCGCCGTCCGGATCGATCGGCAGCATCGCGCCGGCGCCGCACCCGGGACTGGTCGCATCGCAGGACTGGGACGGATTCGCGCCGCAGTTCCAGTACCCGGGCACCTGGCCGCCCATGCAGATGTAGCCGACGGAGGTGAAGACGCAGCCCCAGCAGCCGGCCTTCTCGGGCAGGAGGGACTTGCCGGCGGTGACCGCGGCCAGTGAGGCGGTGACCTGGGCTTCCGCCCGGGAGGGGGGAAGGAGGGTGGTGAGCATCAGGGTGGCCAGCGTCGCGCCGGCCAGGCGGAGTACGCGCATACAGGACTTCCTTTCGTCAGCGGGTTTCGTTGGGCCCCGAAGCCCAGCGCCAGCGGTACCAGACCAGCTCGAGCCGCCCGGCCCGGCGGGCGGCCAGCAGGGTCGCGGTCGCCGGCTCGCCGGAGACGATGCCGAAGGGCGCGCTGAGCGGGGCCACCCGCACCAGCCGCCCTGCCTCGTCGTAGCGCAGCAGCAGGCGCGCATCGCTCTCCAGGTCGGCCAGGGTCACCAGCCAGCCGCAGTCGAGCCGCGCCGCGGGCAGCGCCCGCCAGTGGGGCGCCGGCGCCGGCAGGCGTGACCGCACCGCCGCCTCGTGGCCGGGCACCGCGAGGGTGTCCACCCGGCCTCCCGCAGGGTCCACCCGCAGCACCTCGAACGGCTCCGTGAGGTGCACGAGGGTCAGGGCGTCTCCCTCCACATCCACTTCATAGCGTGGCGTCCCCTTGGCCGAGTCGGCGGCGGCCGAGCGGAACAGCGTCGCGACACCATCCGGCCCCGCGCGGCGCAGCACAAACCGGCGCGCGGCCGTATCGCGGAGGGCGATGATCCAGCCATCATGCAGCCGGCGGGCGGCGTCATATTCCTCTCCCGGCCCCGGCGGCAGCTCCCCCACCGCCCGGGGCGCGTCCGCGCCCGGGGCCAGCAGGTAGTCGGTGCCGCTGTCGCGGTCGAGGTAGCGGTAGCCGGCCGCGGTCGGCGTGACGCCGAGGCCGCGGTGGCCGAAGGGGAGGTGCTGTTCGGTGTGGAGCCCGGCGGGCGAGGCGAGGAGGATGCTGCCGTCGGCGGTCCACACCAGGGTGGCGCCGCCCGCGGCGGGGAGCGTGCCGTCGATGCCGAACTGCGGCGGCAGCGGGAGGGCGGCCTGTTCCTGGAGCGTGAGCTCGGCGCCGCAGGCCTGGCCCCGCGCGGCGCCGGGGGCGAGCACCAGCGGCACGAGCAGGATGGCCACGACGCGACTTGTGAGGCGGCGTGAGATAGACATGCCTCACGGTAGGGCGCGCGCGACGGGCTAACCATGCGTGATGCCGCCGGATCTGGCGGATTCCTGCGCTGTGCGCCGGATTCCGGCGCGCGCGCGGGCCCGATGCTACTCTCCGAGACCCCTGCGGGAACCCCGGCCGGACCGGAGGAGGGGCGAGCCGACAATGACGGTTTCCATACTCGAACCACCGTATCGCTTCCTGGTGCCCCTGGGCGGGGCGCGACCGGGGCTGGGCAGCGTGCTGCTCGCCGACCTGCGCGAGGGCATCCCCGCGCTCGCCGCCGCGGTGTCGGCCCACCTGGACGCGCCCTGGTGTCCGCTCGCGTTGCTGCTGCCCGACCGCAGCATCTCGGCACAGGTCCTTGCCACCTTCGAGCCGGTCCCCGCCACCTGGGCCCCGCTCTACCCTACGGACTACGCCCACCTCGGCCTGCCGGGCCGGGTGATCGCCGCGGTGCGGCGCCGCCCCGTGCCCCAGCCCACCGTCGTCGGCCTCTGGCTCGAGCGGCGATTGCGCCGCCCCGCCATCGCCGGCACCCTCGCCACCTGCATGGGGGAGGGCGCCGACACCCAACCCCCGCCCCGTACCCTCACCCGCCGCGTGGGCGCGCTGGGCCCCCTCGAGGTGCGCGACTGGCGCGGGCTCGGCGGGCTGGTGCGGGTGCTCGCCGGCGGTGCCCCGGGCCTGAGCCTCGAGGCGCAGGCCTACCTCGCGGAGCTGGACCCGCGCACCCTGCGGCGCTGGCTCCGGCTCGCGACCGCGCTGCCCTGGAGCGAAGTGAGCCGGCGGGTGGGGTGGGAATGGCTGCTGGAATCGGCGATGCGGCGGGTGGAACACGTGGAGCGCAGCGTGGTCATGCCCGGGAGGGCCGCCCTGGAGCAAATGCGGCGGGGCTAGGACGAAACCGGGGCCACCGCGAGCGGTGGCCCCGGTGGGCGCGGCAGACCGGAAGCGCCACGACTCAGCGCCGGTACCGCTCCAGCCACTGCAGTCCGTCCTCGTCAGTGCGGACCGCATACACCACCCCGCGCCCCACCCCCACCACCCGGCGGCCGAGCGGCAGCGTCACCCGTCCCGTGCGGACGCCCTGCCCGTTGAACACATCCACCACCGGGGTCGAGTCCCGCGCGGACGTCGAGCGCACCAGCCACAGGTCGCCCTCGGGCGTGGCCTGCAGCCCGCGGGCCGCGAAGGGCGGCTTGTACTCCGGCCAGTCGAAGTCGGCGGCGGTCACCTCGGGCGGGCTCTGCTGCCGGCTGCTGCTGGCGCCGCCCCCGCCCCCGCCGCCGGCGGTGACGGTGATCCGGTTGCGGGAGCTGCGCATCGTCGCGAGGTACGCGTCCTTGTCGGCGGCGCCCACCTTGAGCCGCTCGTACGGCACCTGGGCCCCCGACACCGGGGCGCCGGCGCCCGCCAGCTCCATGTGGAAGTTGCCCACCCGGGCGATCGCCACCCGCCCGTCCGCCAGCACCGCCCAGTCGTCGGTCTCCGCGAACGGCTGGCTGCGCACCATCACCGTGCGGTTGTTCTGGGTGCCCGAGGTCTGCACCTTCACCGACTGCACCTTCACCCGGGCGATGGTGTCCACCTTGCCGCTGGCCATGTCCCAGCGCAGCAGCGGTACGGTGTCCGGCAGCGCCCCCCCGATCTCGAACCGCCCCGGCCCGCCGCCGAACGGGCTGGCCTGCAGGTACACCCGGCCCTTCCCGTCCGCGCCCCGCGTGTCCGGCACGCCACCCACGCCCTCCGGGTACGGGATGCTGCGGCCCACCTTGCCGTCGGGACTCACCACCAGCAGCCGGCGGCTCACCCGGTCCACCAGCAGCGCCGAGTCGCCGCGGAACGGCAGCAGGTCCCCGGGGAACTGGTATTCGCCCGGGCCCTGGCCGTTGCGGCCGACGGTCACCGGCGTCCCCTGGCGGAAGTCCACCAGCAGGACCGCCTTGGGGCCGAGGTCGGTGACCAGGAGCCGTCCGTCGGACAGCTCCCGCAGGGCGTAGATCTGGTCGAACGGCTCGGCGTATTCCGCGTCGGCGCGGGTGAGCGCGCGGGTCGGGACCTGCTGGGCCGCGAGCGGCAGCCCCGCGACGAGCAGCGAACACAGCACTAGGCGCACGAGGGACTCCTCCGCGTGGCGGGGACGGCGTGAATGACATGGTGTGCGATGGCGAGGAAGATGCGCGGGCGCGGGACGGGGTCGCAGCGGGGCCCGGTGTCGCGGGTCACGGGGAGGCCGTTCCCGCATTACATTTGGGGCCCCATGTCCGCCGTCCCTTCCCGCCAGCTCGCGGCCCTCTCCCTGCTCCTGGTCGCCGCCTGCCCCGCGCCCGAGGCGCCGGTGGCGGCGCTCGGACTGGGCCCCGCCCGGGACACCCTGGTCGCGCCCTTCGTCGGCGATGTCTCCGCCGCCGCCTGGCTGGAAGGCCGCCGCTGGGTGGTGCTCTCGCCGCAGGATCGCGCGGTGCGGGTGGTGGACTTCGCGAAGCACACCCTGGCGCCGTTCCCCACCGGCGCCGCGCGCGAGCTGTCGCAGCCGTTCCACCTGTTCCGCAGCGGCGACACCATCTACATCGCCGACTGGCAGCGGCGCCGCCTCACCGGCTGGACCCTCGCCGGCGTCGCGGCCGGCGTGCTGCCCGCGGTGGACCGCTTCCGTGGCGCGCTGCCCCGGGAGCGTGATGCCGCGGGGCAGTGGTACTTCGAGCTGCGGCCGCCACCGGGCCTCGACGGCGCCGGCAATCGCGACTCCGCGGTGATCGCGCGGACCAACCTCACCGGCCCGACCGACACCGTCGCGCGGCTGTCGCCGTTCGACCTGGTCGAGGTGATCAGCGAAGGCCGCCGCCGGCTGGAGCGCCGGCTGCTCTCCGGGCAGGATCGCTGGGGCGTGCTGGCCGACGGCACCGTCTGGGTGGCGCGGGTGACGGAGAACCGGGTGGACTGGCGGGGCCCCACCGGCCCCGTGGTGCGCGGCCCGCAGCTCCCCGACCGGGTCCTCCCGGTCACCGACAACGACCGCAACCTGTTCCTCAATCGCTTCGACCCGGGGCTCCGCCCCACCGTGGCGCAGACCCCGTTCACCGCCATCAAGCCGCCGTTCGAGGACGCCATCGCCGCCCCGGACGGTGCCCTCTGGCTGGTGAAGAGCCGCGCGATCGGCGACAGCCTGCGCTTCTACCAGGTGGTGGACCGCCGCGGCGGGCTCGCCGCCGAGGTGACCCACCCCGGACTCGGCGCGATCGTCGCGCTGAGCCCCACCCATGCCCTCGTGGCGGAGCCGTTCGCCCAGGGCGTCCGCCTGCTCTCCCTGCCGCTGCCCGCCGGCCTGCCGGCGCCCGCCGCGGCCCCGTGACCCACCTCCCCGGAGTCCGCTCGATGATGCGCCGCCCGCCGCTCCCCGCCATCCTGCTCCTGCTAGCGGCCTGCGGCAAGGAAGCCCCGACGCCGCTCGTGGTGCTCGACCAGCCCGAGGCCACGCTGCCCCGCACCTTCCAGCAGGTGAGCAACGTCGTCGAGCTCCGGGACGGCCGGGTGGCCCTGGCGGAGCTCAAGGACAAGACCTTCCTCTTCGCCGACTTCGCCGCCGGCACCTTCACCCCCGTGGGGGTGCACGCCGACACCATCCGCCCCGGCCCCGGCAGCGAGGGCCAGCACAAGCTGCCGGGCTATGTCCTCCGGCTGCACGGCGACACCCTGGGCCTGGTGGACTTCGCCGCCGAGCGCACGACGCTGTGGGACGAGGCGGGGACCTACCTCGGGGTGCAGCCGGGGCGCGGCGTCGGCGGCTACAACCAGCCGCTGTACTACGACTACGAGGGCCACGGCTACAAGGAAGACATCCGCTCGGTGCTGGGCGGGCTGGAGCCGGGGCAGGAGATCGGGCTCGACAGCCTGAACGTCCTCCGCATCACCCTGGGCGACACGATCGCCGACACCGTCGCCAAGCTCAAGCTGCCGGTCTGGGGCCGGGGGCAGTTCGGCGAGCAGATGAAGATCGTCTCCACCATCTTCTCCGGCCGCGACATCTTCGGCGTGCTGCCCGACGGCTCCATCTGGACCGCCCGGGCCAGCAACAACGCGGTGGACTGGCGCGCCCCCGACGGCAAGTGGACCCGCGGCCCGGGCCGCGCGTTCGCCACCATCCCGGTGAGCCAGGCGGAGAAGGACTTCTTCCTCGAGCGGCTCCGGTCCCAGATGGCGCAGATGGGCGCGCCGGCGGGGATCGAGCTGTCCTATCCCTTCGCCGACGAGAAGCCGCCGTTCGTCAGCGCGGAGACCGACCCCTCCGGCTTCGTGTGGCTGCAGCGCTCCCGCGCCTTCGGCGACTCCATTCCGGTGTGGGACGTCGTGGGGCGCGATGGCAAGGGCGTGCGCGCGGTGCAGCTCCCCAAGGGGGCCAGCCTCGCCGGGTTCGGCACCGGCGGGCGGGTGTACCTGGTGCTGCGTGACGGCGATGGCCAGCGGGTGGGGCGCTACGTGGTGCAGTGACCGCCGCGACGGCCTGATGCCCGACGGGGGACGGCGCCTGGCGCCGTCCCCCGTCGTCGGTTCAGGCGGCCGCCGGATCCTCCGGCGGCGGCTCCGGCGGGTCGGTGCGGCGGCGGTTGCGGCGCCGGCCCTCCTCGTACCACTTGCGGGTGATCTCGCCCGCGAGGTCCCGGTTGCCCAGCCCGAAGGCGAGCCCCGCCGCCAGCGCGATGGACCCCACCACCAGGGTGAAGGCGGAGGTGACGATCTCCTCGCTCACCCCCACCTGCTGCAGCGCCATGAAGAAGGCGATCAGGACCATCGCCCCCTTGGCGAGCTTGGCGACGGTGGGCACGCCCTCCACGTTGCCGGCGGAGGCCATCACCAGCGCCCGCACGAACTCGCCGATGATCATGCCGAGGATGATCACCACCGTCGCGGAGATCAGCGTGGGGATGAAGGAGAGCATCCGGCCGAACATCTCGCGCACGTTCTCCAGCCCCAGCGCCGAGCTGGCCAGCAGCACCACCACCAGCATGGTGAGCCAGAAGACCAGCTTGGCGATCGCCCGCACCGGGTCGAGCCGCACCCGGTGGGCCGCCTCGGTCAGGCCGCCGGCGTCCGCCAGGCGCTTGAAGTGCAGCCGCTCGAGGGTCTTGTCGGTCCAGCGCTGCAGCTGGCGGGCCACGAAGTAGCCCGCGAACATGATCAGCGCCGCGGCCAGCAGCCCCGGCAGCACGTCGGACAGCTCATCCCACCCCAGCAGCAGCCGCTCCCACAGCTCGCTCATGCCGCCACCTCGATGACGATCTTGCCCATCTGGGTCCCGCTGGCCAGGTGCCGGAAGGCCTCGACGCCCCGCGCCAGCGGGACGGTGAGGTCCACCAGCGGACGGAGACGCCCCCGTCCGGCCAGCTCCACGATGGTCCGGAACTCGGCGTCGCTGCCCATCGTCGAGCCGAGCAGGGACCACTGATACCAGAACAGCCGGCGCACGTCGGTGGTCACCATCGGCCCCGAGGTGCCGCCGCAGGTGACCAGCCGCCCCTTCCGCGCCAGCGACCGGAGCGACCGCTCCCAGGTCGCCTCGCCGATGCTGTCGACCACCACATCCGCCCCGCGCCGCTCGGTCAGCGCCCGCACTTCGCGGGGGACATCGCCGGTGGCGTGGTTGATCACGTGCTCGGCGCCGAGCGCGCGGGCCCGCGCCAGCTTCTCGTCCGAGCCGCTGGTCACGATGGTCCGCGCCCCCTGGTCCCGGGCGATCTGCAGCGCCGCCTGCGCCACCCCGCCGCCGATGCCCCAGATGAGCACCGTCTCACCCGGCCGGAGGGCCGCGCGGGTCATGAGCATCCGCCAGGCGGTAAGCGTCGCCAGCGGGAAGGCCGCCGCCTCGGCCCAGCTCATCCCGTCGGGGACCGGAGCCAGGTTGCGCGCCGGCACCACGATGTACTCCGCCAGCGTGCCGGGATGGTGCTCGCCCAGCACCCCGAACCCGGGGCAGAGCGGCTGTTCCTCCGCGAGGCACCACTCGCATCGGCCGCAGGACCGGCCGGGGTTGAGCAGCACCCGCGCGCCGGGCACGAGGCCGCGCGCCGCGGGGCCCACGGCGTCCACCGTGCCGGCGCCGTCGGCGCCCAGGATGTGGGGAAAGGAGTAGCGGAGGCCGGGCAGCCCGTCGGCGACGAACAGGTCGAGGTGGTTGAGCGCCGCCGCGTGCAACCGCACGCGCACGTCGTCCGCGGCCTGGAGCTCGGGCCGCGGGACGTCACTGAGGGAGATGTGGTCCAGCCCGCCGGTGGCGGTGAGGGTCAAGGCGATCAAAAAGCGGGACTCGTGATCCGTTCCCCGGGAAGGAGCCGCACGCTGGTTTCCACGCCGCCCGGGAGCGCGCGCCACTGGAATGTAAACTCGGCGTCGGCCTGGCCGCGGCCGGCCGGCCGGGTGGCCGCCCACGCCAGCCGGGTCCCGTCCCGCGACACCGCCACGTCCACCAGGGTCTGGTCGCTGGTCACCAGGACCTGCGGCACACCGCCCGTGGTCGGCTGGCGGAGCACCTGCTCCGGCTCGTTCCGGTCCTTCCGGTGGAGCACCCAGGCCAGGTCGCCATCGGGCAGGAAGAAGGGCCGGGCCTCGTGGCGGTCCTTGGTGGCCGTCACCTGGCGCGGGGCGCCGCCGTCCATCGGCAGGAGGTAGATGTCGGGCGCCGCACCGCGGGTAGCGCTGCCGCTCACCGCCACCAGCCGCCCGCCCGGGGCGATCGCCGGCGCCTCCGCGCCCCCCGGCAGCGCGGTCAGGGCCCGCACCCCGCGGCCGTCGGTGCCCATCACGTACACCTGCCGCACCCCGCCCCGGGCCGAGACGAACACCAGCGACGCCCCGTCGGAGGTCCACTGCGGCTGCAGGTCCATCCCCGGCTCGTTGGTGAGCCGCACCGGATGGCGGCCGTCGGCGTCGGCCACGTAGATGTCGTAGTTGCCGGATTCCGCCTGGTCGGAGGCGTAGGCGATCCGGCTCCGGTCCGGCGAGTAGGCGCCGTCCAGGTAGTTGGCCCCGCTGTCGGCCAGTACCGGGATGAACTGGCCCGGCTGCCGCGCGACGATGGTGTAGATCCCGAGCCGCCCGCTGCGGGTGGAGGTGACGAGCAGGTCGCCGGAGACGACGACCGTGGCGCTGTCGGGCCGGCCGCTGCCCACCCGCGCGGTGATCACCGCGCGGCCCGGCGCCACCGCCTCGAGCGCCCCGTCCGCGCCGACCCGCACCCGGCCCGCGTCGCTGGTCACCCACGCGACCCCGGTGGCCGGGCCGACGGGGCGACCCTCCTGGTCCACGAACTGCGCCGCCAGCCCCGCGCGGTCGCCGATGGCGAGCGCCAGCTGGTGCTGGTCGAGCCCCACCGCGCCGGGAAGGACCTCGATGGTCCAGCCCACCGGCAGGAAGCCCCGGGTGGAGAAGTTGAGCGTGGTGCGGCCGGCATGGCGCGCGGTGAGCACGCCGCGCGCGGGATCGAACGACGCCACGCCGGTGTCGCCGACGGTCCATTCCATCGGCACGCCCTCGATCGGCAGCGAATCCACCGTCTGCGGCAGCACGGTGAACTCGCGGGTGGACTGCACCGGCAGCCGGATGGTGTCGGCCAGCCGGGGCGCCACCGCGAAGCGCGCCACCTTCTGGTGCACGATCACCGGGATCCGCACCTCCTGCAGGAAGCCACGCACGATCACCTCGGCCCGCCCCGCCGAGCGGGGACGGATCACGCCGTCGGGCCGCACCTCCAGCACGCCGTCGTCGCTGGCGCTCCAGGACAGGTCGAAGGGACGCAGTCGGCGCCCGCCCTGCTGCGGCACGATGATGCCGAGGGTGTCGGCGTCCTCGGGCGAGAGCACGATGCGGTCGCGGTCGGCGCCGATGGTGGCGAGCGCCACGCTCACCGGCACGGTGACGCTGGGGCCGCCGGGAATCAGCGCCTGCACGCTCCCCTGGCCGGTGGCCATGCCGGTGATCGCACCGGTGCTGTCGCCCACCGCCACCACGGCAGGGCGCAGCGAGCGCCAGACCACCCGGTCCGGCAGCCCCACGCTGCCATCGGCCCGCACTGCGCGGAGCTGCACCCGGCCCACCTCGGTGGGCAGCAGCGCCAGCTCCGCCGGCTCCGCGCTCAGGGAGGTCCAGGCCGGTGCCGGCGGGACCTCCGCGGCGGGCGCCGGCGCGGGGGCCGGAACGGAGGCCGCGGCCCGCGTCACGGTCACCGGCGGCGCACCCCGCACCAGCACGGCCACGGTGTGACTCATGCCGCCCGCCTCGACCACGACCGACGCGCGCCCCGCGGCCACCGCGTTCACGGTGCCATTCGCGGCGACCTGCACCACCAGAGTGTCGGAGGAGCGGTACTTGAGCGCCAGGACGGCGTTGCCCTGGTCGTCGAACGCCTGGACCGAGAGGCCCTGGCGCTGCCCCGGCTCGAGCCGGAGCGTGTCGGGTGAGACATCCAGCTCGGTCACCGCCTGCGCCGCGAGCGCGGCGGGCAGGAGGAGCGGGATCAGGCCGGTCAGGGACCGGAAGAGTCGCGTCAGGGGCATGGCGTGGCTTCGGACAGAGTCGGCCCTGATGGGAGCAAGCCCCAAGCCACGCCGACAACGAGCTAAAGCGCTATTTCACAACATTTTACGAACTGTCTCCGAGCCGCGGCAACCTCCCGCGCGCGGCAGAGGCCACGGGCCGCCGCGGGATGCGGTGTCAGGAACCGGGCAGCGAGACCCGGACCTCCGTCCGGCTGTAGCCGTCGACGCTGTCCCCCGGGAGGGGGAAGGTGATCAGCGGGTGCACGCTGGTACCGCGCCGCACCAGGATCGGTGCGGTGGAGCCGGCGAGTCCCTCGAGCGTGAGCACCAGGTCTTCGCCCTCGAGTCGCTGGTCGATCAGGCGCAACTCGCGCGAGGTGCCACCCCGCGGCGTCTCGACCGGCGGGAGGATGATCTCATATCCCGGATCGTAGGTGAAGGTGAACCGGGCTCGGCCGGCGAGCGAGGCGCGGCAGGTGACACCCACATCGCGCGCGGTGGGCACCGGGGCGCCGCACGGCCCGCTGTCGTCGCCGTCCACCACGGCCTTCTGCACCTTTGCGCCCAGCGGCAGCCGCGGGGTGAACTCGAGCGAGAGCGGCGTGCTGCCCGTGGTGCGGGTGACGGTGACCACCAGCTGTCCCGGCGTGGATTGCAGGTCCAGGGTGAAGCGGCCGTCGCCGGCGGCGGCGTTGCGGACCGTGAGGGAAGGCCACTCCGCCGGCAATGCCGGCCCGAAGCGCACCACGCCCGCCGGCACGTCCGGCTCCCAGCCGAGCAGGCCGCGCACCAGCACGGTGGGGAGGAAGGAGGTGCCGAAGAACTGCTGCGGCACCGCCGTCTCCAGCGGTTCGTGCAGCAGGCCGGAGTACACCTCCGGGTTCCGGCCCAGCCCCTTGTCCCGGCCGGTGGCCGCGAGCGACTGCAGCAGCTGGAAGCCCGCGACCCGGTTGCGGTAGCGGTACTGCGCCAGCGCGGCGAAGCCGGTCACGAAGGGCCACACTGTGCCGTTGTTGTAGTGCAGCGGGTCGAACAGCGCGCTGGTCCCGGCCAGCGAACGCCCGCCCCAGTCGGTGATCAGCGCCGCGCCCGCCTGCGCGCTGGCGGCCCGCATCCCCCGCTCCTCATTGAACAGGCCGAAGCTCATGGCGGTCGCGGGCCAGGCGGTGAGCTCGGGGCGGATGGCGCCGCCGTCCAGCAGCGCGAAGGCATACATCCCCTGTTCCGGCAGCCAGAACCGTTCCCGCAGCGAGCCCAGAGCCCGGGCCTGCAGTTGCGCGGCCTCGGTCACCAGTGCCGGCTCGCCGGCGCCGCGGCGTCCGGTGCGCTTCTCCATGACGGCGCCCATGCGCGCCATCCGGTCCAGCGCCTCGATCCACACCGCGCTCAGGTAGATGTCGGACTGCACTCCGACCCCCAGGTCGCCGACTTCCACCGCGCCCAGCCCGCCCTTCGAGTTGAGCATCAGGCCGGTGGTGCTGTCCACCGTGCCGAGGCACCACTGGTACGCCTTGCGCACGGCGGGCCACACTCGGCGCAGGGTGGTGGTGTCGTTGGTGGCCTTCCACCAGTCGCCCCAGGCCATGATCCAGTAGGGCGTGGTGTCGGCGTGGTAGAAGGCGTAGGGGAAGTCCTCGAACCAGCGGATGCGTCCGGCGCTCTGGGAGATCTCGTGGGGAATCTTGCCGTCGGCCCGCTGGTACTTCACGAAGAACTCGAGCGCCTGGCGGGCCAGGTCGTACTGGCCCAGCGCCGTCATGCCGAGGGAGTTGATGCTGGCGTCGCCGCCGAAGAACCAGCCGAAGCCGGGGCGCGCGCCGCGGGACTCGCTGGGACCGTACCCGGCGACGGCGCCACAGCCGAGGTCGGGGTTGCAGACCAGCGCCTCGTCGAGGTTGAGGGCCGCCCAGCGGAGCGCGGTGTCGAGCCGTGCATCGGGCGACTCGATCGCCAGGGTGCCGTCGAGCACCGAGTCGGCGGCGGCGGTGCGCGCCTCGTAAAGAGTGGCGGCCTCGTCCAGCACCCGGCGGTAGAGTGCCTTGAGGCTGTCGCGCGGCAGCAGCCCGCCCACGATCGCGATCGGGATGCCGCGCACGTGCAGGCTGGTGAGCCGGCCCACCGGCTCGCCCGGCCGGGGCATCACCGGACGGGAGGGATCCCCCACTGCGATGCGGAACTGGTTGGGCTGGTCGGGGACGTCGTGCGCCGGCTGGTTGGTGGCGATGGTGGTGTAGGGGCTCCCGACCAGCGCGCTGGCCCGCCGCTGGCTCTCCGACAGCACGAAGGCGTGCTGCTCCTCGTCCCAGAAGACGTACTGCCCGCCGATCGCCCCCGGCCACGCCAGCTGCAGGTCGGAGGTGAACTCCGCGACGATCTCCAGCGGGCGCACCGCGTCCACGTCGAGCAGCATCAGCACCGCGGGCGCGTCGCGCAGCGCGAAGACCCGCTGCCGTACCGTGAAGGCGGGGTGGGTATAGGTGATCACCGGGCCTGCGGGGGTCACCGTCACCGCGCGGGCCAGCCCGCGGCCCGCGATCGGCTGGGGGAAGAGCGGCGTCTGGAAACTGAGCTCGAAGTTGTGCAGCAGCTTGAGCGGCCAGGCCCACACCTCGAAGCCGCCCTGCTCGGTGCCCATCGCGATCGCGCGGCGGCCCACCGCGCTCACGTAGCTCCCCGGCCGCGCCGGGCCGCGGAGGTCCACCCGGCCGGGCACCGGGTCCACCGGGCGCAGCGCGCCGGCATCGGCGACGGCGGGCGCCTGGGCCGCGAGCGGCCCGGCCAGCAGCAGGGCAACCACCGGGAGCAGGGCGCGCATCGCGGCCTCCGTCAGGCGGGGTGGAGCGGGGGATGGACCAGGGCGTCGCGGAAGGTCGGTTCCACATCGTCCGGCCGCGCGGCGCGGAAGCCGCTGTCCCGGATGATCCCGTCGGTGAGGGCGTAGATCCAGCCGTGCACCATGAGCGACTGGCCCCGGCGCCAGGCATCCTGGACGATCGTGGTGCGGCAGACGTGAGCCGCCTGCTCCAGGACGTTGAGCTCGCACAGCCGCCGTTCCTGCCGCACCGGGTCGGGGATCGCGGCGAGCTGGCCGGCGTGCTTCTCGGCGACGTCCTGCACATGACGCAGCCAGTTGTCGATGAGGCCGAGCTGCATCCCCTGCCACGCCGCGCGCACGCCGCCGCAGCCGTAGTGCCCGCAGACGATGATGTGCTCCACCTTCAGGGCCTCGACCGCGTACTGCACCACCGAGAGGCAGTTGAGATCGGTATGCACCACCACGTTGGCCACGTTGCGGTGCACGAACATCTCGCCCGGGGCCAGGTCCACGATCTCGTTGGCCGGCACCCGGCTGTCGGAGCAGCCGATCCACAGCCAGCGCGGCGCCTGCTGGTCGGTCAGCCGGGCGAAGAACCCGGGGTCCTGGGCCAGTTTCCGCTCCGCCCACGCCCGGTTCTTCGCCAGCAGGTCCCAGTCTTCTGCCATTCGTGTAACCCTTTGTTTTTCAAAGTGTTAGACGGTGTCGCCGGAGGCCGGCACTGTCCCGCATCGGCGGCGTGCAGCGGCGTGCGTCACAGCGCGCGTGCCACGCGTCGGCCGTCTTGCACTCATTCGGAAGAAGTGCATCTTACCAACGAGGCACCCGCGCGGGCAGTCATTGCCCGCCTCACCGGCGGCGGGTCACGCGCCGCGGCAGTCTCTGGAGGAGCACCCATGGCCGACATGGAGATGAGCTGGACGGATTCGGGGTGGATGGATCCGGTGCCTTCGCCGATGGAGCCACCCGCACCGGCCCCCGCTCCGGCCCCGATGATGGCCGAACCGGCCGCGCCGGCCATGCCGAGCATGCCGGCGGCCCCGAAGCCGGCCGCGAAGAAGGCGCCGGCGAAGAAGAAGCCGGCCGCGAAGAAGAAGGCCGCGAAGAAGCCGGCCGCCCGGAAGAAGGTCGCGAAGAAGAAGGCGGCGAAGAAAGTCGCCCGCAAGCCCGCGAAGAAGAAGGCCGCAAAGAAGAAGGTGATGAAGCAGGCGGCCCGGAAGAAAGCGGCGAAGAAGCCCGCGAAGAAGAAGGCCGCGCGGAAGCCGGCCAGGAAGGCGGCGAAAAAGAAGTCCGGGAAGAAGCGGCACAAGTGACCCGATTCGCCCGAGCGCTCCGGTTCGCCGGGGCGCTCCTCGTTTTGGGGTCCGGTGCCGGCCCACGGCTCCGCGCCCAGGCGGCCAGCGCCGATGCCGCGCTGGTCTACCGCCGCTTTGCCCAGCGGGTGGTGAAGATCCAGGCCATCGAGGAGCGCTCCGGCGCCAAGGCGGCGATCGGCTCGGGGTTCTTCGTCTCCGCCGACGGGAAGGTCATCACCAACTATCACGTCGTCTCGGAGCTGGTGAACTTCCCCGACCGCTACCGGGCCGAGCTGGTGGATGCCGCCGACCGCACCCGGCCGGTGACGGTGCAGGCGCTGGACGTGGTGCACGACCTGGCCCTGCTGCAGGTCACCCCCAAGGACGATCCCTGGTTTGCGCTGGCGCTGGCCACGCCGGACCGCGGCACCCGGCTGTACTCGATGGGCCATCCGCTCGACCTCGGGCTCTCGATCGTCGAGGGGACCTACAACGGGCTGCTGGCCCACACGCTCTATCCCAAGATCCACTTCACCGGCTCCCTGAATCCCGGCATGAGCGGCGGCCCCGCCGTCACCGCCGACGGGCAGGTGGTGGGGGTCAACGTCTCCACCGCCGGCGACCAGGTGAGTTTCCTGGTGCCGGTCGAGCGGGTGATCGCCCTGGTGGACTCCGCCAGCCGCCCCGATTACGTCCGCCCCGACACGCTGCTCACCACCGTGGCCGCGCAGCTGCTCGGCTACCAGGAGGTGTACGTGGGGCGGCTCTTCGCCGACAGCACCCCCACGATGGTCCTGGGCGATTACGTGGTCCCCACGGAGCCGGCGCCGTTCTTCAAGTGCTGGGGCGACGCCTCGCACTCCCGCGCGCGGCCCTACGAGACCATCCAGCACGAGTGCTCCACCGACGACTACGTCTTCATCTCCGGCGACCAGTGGTCCGGGGTGCTCACCCTGCACCACACCGTCCTCACCACCCGCGAGCTCAACCCGGCGCGGTTCTACGCCCTGCTCACCCGGCAGTTCTCCGGCGACGGCTTCGACTACCTGAGCCGCGAGGTGGTGACCCCGCCCCGCTGCGCCACCGGCAACGTGCGCCAGGCGGCGCTCACGCTGAAGACGGTCTTCTGCACCCGGCGCTACCGCAAGCTGCCGGGGCTGTACGACGTCTTCTTCAAGGCGGCCACCCTCGGCGACCACGCCACCGGGCTCATTACTACCCTCTCGCTGAGCGGGGTGACGTTCGAGAACGCCCGCCGGGTGGTGGAACGCTTCCTCGCCAGCCTGGGCCGCGCCCCGGCGGAGACGGCGGTGGCGCCGTGATGGTCGTCGAGCTGCTGGACCGCCGCGGCGGGGTGCGCCAGCGGGTGCGGCTGCGGGCCTTCCCGGCCACGATCGGCCGGGGGTACGACAACGACGTCATCCTCGATGACCGTCACGTGGACCCGCATCACGCCGTGGTGGAGCGCGGCGCCCACGGCGGCCTGGTGCTGCTGGACCGGGGCAGCGTCAACGGCATGGCGGAGCCGGTGACCGGCCGCGCCACCCGGCAGGTGCCGATCTTCTCCGGCACCGAGGTGCGCATCGGCCGGACCCTGCTGCGCTTCATCGACCCGTCGGTCCCGATGGAGCCGGCGGTCCCCCTGCCGGCGGGCCCGGACGGCGCGGCGGAACGAAGTGCCGGCCTGCTGGCCCGGCCGCTCGGGCAGGCGGTCATCATCCTCGGCACCGGCGCGCTGCTCGGGGCCAACCGCTGGCTCGAGGCCACCGGCCGGGTGCGGGTCTCCAGCCTGCTCGGCGATGCGCTCACCAGCCTCCTCATGGTGGTGGTCTGGGCCGGCGCCTGGGCGCTGGTCAACCGGATCACCCAGCAGCGGTTCCGGTTCCTGGAGCACCTGGCCATTCCCTGCGTGGTGCTGGCCACGTTCGTGCTCGCCACCGGTGCCGGGGAGTGGCTCCGGTTCCTGGTCCCGGAAGGGATCGACTGGGAGTTCCTGGTGGGGATGGCGGTGCTGGCGGCCGGCGTCTGGGGGCTGGCGGCGCACCTCTCCCGGGTGGCGATGATCTCGCGCCCGGCGCGGTGGCTCTGGAGCATGGGGGTGATCGGCGGGCTGGCGGGGATCGCCGCCCTGGCCTCCGACGGCGAGCGGCACGAGTTCGGCGGCGGGGCCGAGGAGGCCCCGCTCAAGCCGCTCGGGGCGCGCTGGATCCCCACCACCACCCCCGACCGGTTCCTGACCCGGGTCGAGGAGCTCAAGAAAGAGGTGGACGACCTCGGCAGCCGCATGGACGCGCAGGGCGCCGCCGACCAGGGCGATGACGAGGCGGACGCTGACTCCGACGCCACGGAGTAGGGGCGGGCGGCACGAAGCCTGCGGCATTACCGTTCAGGTACACCCCCGAACCCCTGACCCCCGCCAGCCCTGAAAGGACCCGCCCCGATGTCCAAGCGCCTGACCTTCACCCTCGGCCTGTTGCTGGTCGCCGCGCGGCCCGGCAGCCTGCACGCCCAGAGCTACGCGGTCCAGGTCTGGGACCAGCTGCAGGAGCACTGGAAGACCATCTCCAAGAACTCCCAGGACTGGTACCTGCAGAACTACATCATGGGTCGCATCAACCAGGGCGGCACCGACACCTGGACCTTCTACTTCACGAAGGGGACGACCTACATCATCACCGGCGCCTGCGACAACGACTGCAAGAACGTGGACATGACCATCAAGGACGAGAGCGGCGCCGTGGTGGACCAGGACACCAAGGACGACGACACCCCGGTCCTCACCCTGCAGCCGGCCAGCTCCGGAAAGTTCAGCATCGAGGTGCAGATGACGCAGTGCAAGGAAGAGCCCTGCTACTTCGGCATCGGCATCTTCAGCAAGTAGCGGGTCCGGCGGGGGAGCGGGGGCCGCGGGGCCCCGCGGGGGGCCGGCGCCCCCGCCCCCCCCCCGGGCCCGAGGGCCCCCCCCCGCCCCCGGGCCCCGGGTGGGCGAA
>CAZYIV010000028.1:18569-32305 GCA_964647615.1 uncultured Gemmatimonadaceae bacterium
GCGCCCGCCCTTGGGGCATGGTGCCTCTACTCCTGGTGGGGGGGCGGGGGGGGGGGGGGGGGCGGCGGCGCGGGGGGGGGCGGGGGCGCCGCGGCCCCCGCCGCGTCATCTTGCGCCCCCCCGAGCGCCGGGCCACGTTTGAGCATTCCCTTCCCTCGACGGGGCGCATGCGCCGCATCCTGTGCTGGAGCCTGGTCCTGCTCGCCGCCTGCACCCCGCGTCCCAAGGACCGGATCGCGCTGGTGGGCGGCAACATCATCAGCGGCGCCGGCGACCCGGTGCTGCGCGATGCCGTCATCGTGGTGCACCAGGGGCACATCGAGACCGTCGCCCCGCGGGAAGGGTTCGCCATCCCCAAGACGGCGCTGGAGGTGGACGTCACGGGGAAGTGGATCATCCCCGGGCTGGTGGACGGCCACGGCCACGTGGAGCGCTGGGCCCTCCCCCGCTACCTCCTGGCCGGCGTCACCAGTGTGCGCGACGTCGGCGGGCAGCAGGACAGCATCCTTTCCATGCGCGAGGAAGTGAGCCTCGGCGGGCTGGTGGCGCCCCGGATCTACGCCGCCGGCGCCATGATCGACGGCGAGCCACCCACCTACGAGGACGCCACCGGCGTCAGCACCACCAGCCAGGCCCGGCGCGCCGTCGACGCCCGTGCCGTCGCCGGGGTGGACTACCTCAAGGTCTACACCCGCATCACCCCCGACCTGCTGCGCGCCATCTGCGACGAGGCCTCGACCTTCAACCTGAAGGTCACCGCGCACCTCGGCCTCACCGACGCGCTCACCGCCACCGGGCTCGGCGTCGCCGCGATCGAGCACCTGACCGGCATCCCCGAGGCGACCGTCGCCAAGCCGGACAAGTTCTACGCCGAGCACCGGGCGGGCTTCTGGCGCGGCTGGACCTTCTTCGAGAAGAGCTGGGCCACCCTCGACAGCGCCGCGCTCACCCGGGTCGCGGAAACCCTGGCCGAGCGGCATGTCGTCATGGTGCCGACGCTGGTGCTGCACGAGAACTTCTCCCGCATCGACGACCCGGCCACCCTCAACCAGCCGGACTTCCAGTCGGTCCCCGACTCGATCCTCAAGCGCTGGAACCTGCCCGACATGATCGCCCGGGCCGGCTGGACCGCCAACGATTACCCCGCCTTCCGGGCCGGCCGGCCCAACCAGGACCTGTTCCTGCGCGCCTTCCGCTCCGCGGGCGGGCGCATCGTCGCGGGCACCGACGCGAGCAACCAGCTGCTGGTGCCGGGCTGGAGCCTGCACCGCGAGCTGGAGCTGCTGGTGGACGCCGGGCTCACCCCGGCCGACGCCATCGCCACCGCCACCCGCAACGCCGCGCAGCTCCTCGGCGCCGACTCCCTGGGCGTGATCGCGCCGGGCAAGGTGGCGGACCTCGTGGTCCTCACCGCCGACCCGCTGGCCGACATCCACAACAGCCGCAGCGTGGCCCAGGTCATGGTGCGGGGCCAGCTCTACACGGTGGACTCCCTCCGGGCCGGTCTGTAGCCGGATGAGCTTCGGCCGCATCGGGCTCGGCTTCGCGGCCGTGGCGCTGCTGTACGTCCTGTGGGGCGCCGCCGAGCGGCGGCTCCGCCGGAGCCCCGCCACCCTGAAGGATGCGCTCCCCGCCCAGCTCACCGAAGCGCTGCTGCTTACGCTCTTTGCCGGGCTCTGGTTCGGGAGTCTGGGGAGTGGCGGTGCGCTCATTCTCTTCCCGATCGTGGGGCTGCTGATCGAGCTGCCGCTCCGGCTGCGCGAGGCGTCGTTCCGCACGCTGCCCTGGGGCGCGGTGGCAAGCGGCGTGGCGCGGGTGGCGGTGGCGGGGGTGGTGCTGCAGCAGGCGGTAGGGCGGTAGGGCGGTAGGGCGGCAGGACGAAGCAGTGTGGCCCTCGTGGGGCGGCCGCGCCGGCGGGACCCATACCACCCCCCACCGCCCCGGTGGGGTCGCGCCTTGCGGCCGCACCCACTTCGGGCCCCCGGCTTGGGCGCTGGAGGCGCGGGACCGGCACCCGAGCCGAGCTGCAGGGTTACCAGTCGCTTCAGCGACAGATGCCGAGTCGCGGCTTCAGCCGCGGGACGAGGGGCGCGGGCGCGAGGGAGTCCTTCGGGATCTCCCGTCTCCCCTCTCCCCGACCGGGTGTAACTTCCCCGCTCACCCGGAGGCCCCATGCCCGCACAGCCCCAGGACCAGAAGCCCCGCATCCGGCTGACCGCGCTTTCCCACGGCGCGGGTTGAGCCTGCAAGCTCGGCCCCGCCGACCTGGCGCAGGTCCTGCGCCACCTGCCCGCGATCGGGGACGCCAACGTCCTCGTGGACGCGGCCACCCGCGATGACGCCGCCGTCTACCGGCTGAGCGCCACCCGCGCCCTGGTGGCCACGGTGGATTTCTTCACGCCCATCGTGGACGACGCGCGCACCTGGGGCCGCATCGCGGCGGCCAACGCCCTGAGCGACCTCTACGCCATGGGCGCCACGCCGCTCTGCGCCCTGAGCCTGGTGGCGTGGCCGCGGGAAACGCTGCCGCTCGAGCTGCTGGGCGAGGTGCTGCAGGGGCTGGGCGAGGTCAGCCTCACGGCCGGGTGCCCCATCGTGGGCGGGCACTCGATCGATGCCGTGGAGCCGCATGTGGGGCTGGTGGCGCTGGGCGAGGCCCATCCCGACCGGCTGCTCACCAACGCCGGTGCCCGCCCCGGCGACCGGCTGCTGCTCACCAAGCCGCTGGGCACCGGCATCCTGACCACCGCGTTCAAGCGCGACCTGCTCCCGGAGGCCGACCTGTCCGAGGCCGTCAGCTGCATGACCGCCCTCAACGACCGCGCCATGGCGGCGGCGCTGGCGCACGGCGTGCGCGCCGCCACCGACGTCACCGGCTTCGGGCTGCTGGGACACCTGGGCAACCTGCTCCGCGGCAGCGGCGTCGGCGCGGAGCTGTGGCTCGGCCGGGTCCCGCTGCTGGCGCGGGCCCGGGAGCTGGCGGCCGCGGGTGCGGTGCCGGGCGGCACCGCCCGCAACCTCGAGGCGGCCGCCACCACTGCCTGGGCCGGGGACATCGCACCGGTGGACCGGCTGCTGCTGGCGGATGCCCAGACCTCCGGCGGGCTGCTGCTGGCGGTGCCGCCGGAGCGGGCGCCGGCACTGTTCGCGGCGCTGGTGGCGGACGGGACGCGGGCGGCGGAGATCGGAGTGCTCACCGGGGAGCGGGAGCGGGTCGTGGTCCGCCGGGAGCCGGCCGCATGAGGTGGTCCCCGGAGCGGCTGGACCAGCTCGAGCGCGCCGTCCGCGACGGGCGCCGGGTGGCGCTCTCCCGGCGGGGGACCGAGTTCATCGTGATCGCGGTGCGGATCGCCACCAGCAACTCTCGCGAGGCCTTCGTGGGCCGGCTGCCGATGACGGGGGAGGAGCTGACCTTCGTGCTGGAGGATGTGGACGCGTTCCAGGTGCTGTGAGCCCTGGCCGGCCCGCGGGTGAACCCGGCGTTCGCTCGCGCCAGGCGTCCTTGTCCCGCGGCTGAAGCCGCGGCTCGGCAGCTATCGCCAAAGCGATGTGGCCTGGTTGCTGTTACGCCGCTTCAGCGGCAGACGCCGAGGCGCGGCTTCAGCCGCGGATCGCTGAGCGTAGGTCCGCGAGGCCATTCCCCCCTAGATCTCCCGGAACAACTCCGCCAGCGGCAGCACGAACCGCTCGCGCGCCCCCTCCGGGTGCCACGCCAGATCGGGGCCGGCCGGCGCCGGGAAGGCGTCGCCCGGGCGCCAGGCTTCCACCACTCGCGACTCGGCATCCACCACCCAGTACAGCGGCACGCCCTGCTCCTGGTACAACCGCCGCTTGGTGAACCGGTCCGACCGCTGGCTGGCGGGGCTCAGGACCTCTGCCGCCAGGAGCACGGTGCGCAGCGCCTGCCAGTCGAGCCGCCGGGCCTCCGCCAGCGGCACCACGAAGAGGTCGGGGGAAACCAGCACATCGTCCCGCCCCCACGAGAGGTCGGAGCGGGACCCGATCGCCAGCCCTACCGGCTCGCGGCGGAGGTAGGCCCGCACCGATTCCAGCAGCCGCGCCGCGACCTCCTCGTGCCACAGCCGGGGCGCCGGCGTCACCAGCAGCTCCCCGTGCACCACCTCGTAGGTGTTGCCGTCGTCGGGGAGGGCCCGGACCATCGGGGCGCTGTAGTAGTGCGGGGAGGCCATGGCCATACGCTACGCTCGGCGGGCCGAGGGGGACAAGGGGGTGCCATGGCCCAGGATGGGACCTGTCACCCAGGGAACTGGCACCGGGTGAACGCTGGAGGGATCGGGAGGACGCGGGGCCGGCCCGCAGCGAAGTCCCATTCTCCCTCGCGCCCGGAGTCCCCGACCCGCGGCTGAAGCCGCGGCTCGGCAGCTATCGCTAAAGCGATGTGGCCTGGTTGCTGTTACGCCGCTTCAGCGGCAGTGGCCGAGTCGCGGCTTCAGCCGCGGGAAGGCGGGCTCGTTCACCACCCGACGCCCCGACGTCTCCAGTCTCCGCTCCCACGGGAAGATTGTCCGCCGCCGCGGGAGGAGTGTCCGCGGGCTTGCAGATCGCTTTCCGTCGGCAGGCACGGCCCGATCGATGGCTCGTCGGCGCTTGACGACCGGAAGTCAGGCACAGTACGCTGCCATGAGAAGAGTGACCGCTGCTGCGGGAAGAGTGACCGCGGCGTTGGGAGAAGTGATCGCTGCTACGGGAAGAGTGACCGCAAGGAAGTCGAGCACTGTCCCCTGCTCCGGGAAGAGTTTCCCCTGCCACGGGAAGAGTGATCGCGGGTTGCTGGAGACTGTCCGCGCGGAGTCCGCGCACTTCCGCGAGACCGCACTGCACTTCCGCGAGACCGCACTGCACTTCCGCGGGAGCGCACTGCACTTCCGCTCGCCTGGGAAGAGTGAACGCTGCGCTGGCACGATTGACCGCTGCCTTGTCGGCATTGCCCCCTGCCACGCCACGACCGTCACTCCGCCCGCACAGCCCCTCCGCCACCCCGCCGGCCCCTTCCGCGGTAGCTCCCGGCGCCGCCCCGCGGAGCCCGGCGGCCCTCCGTCCGGGCGCGGCAACCGTTCATGACGGCGGACCGGCTCGCCGCCCTCCCCGCCCGCTCCTTGACACCCCCGGTTCCCCGCCGCACGATGCAGCATGTTCACCTCCCTTCTCGTGGGCCTGGACGGTTCGACCCAGGCCCAGGTGGCGCTCAGCCAGGCGATCCTGATCGGGCAGCGGTTCCGCGGCCGGATCGTGCTGACGCACATCTCCCCCCCGCCGGGCCACACCGGGGAGATGTCGCTCGGCGCGCCGTGGATGGAGTGGATGCCCGCCAATGCCCCGGTCACCCGGCGGGAGCACGAGGAGGCGGCCCGCGCGATGCTGGCCGACGCCGCCGGCGCGGTGGAACGGGCGGGGCTCGAGGTGGAGACCATCTGGCGCAGCGGGGAGACGGTCGAGGTGCTGCGGGAGCTGGCGGAAGGGGTGGGGGTGGTGTTCGTGGGCCGGAGCCGCACCCTCGCCAGGCAGGACGCGCTGGGCCCCGACACCCGGGAGCTGATCCGGCGCTCGCCCCGGCCGGTGCTGGTCTGCGGCTCCCGCCCCACCCCGATGGAACGGGTGCTGGTGGCCTACGCCGGCGGCCCCGCCAGTGAGGGCGCCCTGGAGTTCGCCGGGCGGTTTGCGGGGATCACCGGCGCGCATCTCGACGTGCTGCACGTCAACGACGACGTGGAGGCGGGGCGGCAGGCGCTGGCCCGGGCCTCGGGGGCCCTCTCCATGACGCCGCTGCGGTACGAGACCCACCTGGTGGACGGCAAGCTGGAGGTGGTGATCCCCGAGATGGTGCGCACCCTCCAGGCCGACGCGCTCTTCGCCGGGGCGCACCGGGAGGACGCCGGCTGGCTGCTCCCCTCCCATACCGAGGTTATCTTGCGGGCCACCGACATCCCCGTCCTGGTCCACCTGCAAACCACCACCACCGGTGCCCGCGTCTCCGCTACCCATCGCCGTCCTGCATCTTGATGAGTCCTGCCTCGGCAACGGGCAGGAGCGCGCCACCCCCGGCGGCGCCGGCGGCCTGATCGAGGCCCGCGCCGGCGGCACCATCCAGCGCCGCGACTTCCACATCCACGCCCCGGACACCACCAACAACCGCATGGCGCTGGCGGGCGCCATCGCCGCGCTGCAGCTGCTCGCCGGCAAGGGCAAGCGGCTGCGCACGCTGCTGGTCTCCGACTCGGAGTACCTGGTGAAGGGGATGCGGGAATGGGTGCCGGGGTGGATGGCCCGCGGCTGGAAGCGGAAGGGGGGCCAGATCGAGAACCTGGAGCTGTGGCGGGTGCTGGTGGACTCGGCCCGGAAGCACAAGGTCCAGTTCACCTGGGTGCGGGGCCACCAGGGTCACCCCAAGAACGAGTACGCCAACGACCTCGCGGTGAAAGCCGCCACCGAGCAGGTCACCAGCGAGGGCGCGGTGGCCAGCGGCTTCGGCGACTGGCTGGACGCGCGGAAGGGCCAGTTCCCCGGCTACGACCCCGATGCCGCGTTTGCGGCGCTGGAGCGCCGCCTGGCGGCAGGCGAAGAGTTCCCGCTCCGGCTGGAATAGCTCCCTACCGCCCTACCGTCTGTACCGCCTCTACCGTCTTGTCTTCCTACCGCCCGCCATACGCATCCGCCCGCTGCCGCCCGCCGAACCCGATCGTCACCCGCACCCGCCCGGTGACCACATCACTCGGCGTGCTGTACGCCTCGCCGGAGAGCATGAAGCCGTTCACCGGCTCCAGGGTCAGGCCGCCGAAGACGGCGAGCCGGCTCAGGTTCACCTTCGTCTTCTGGGTGTGCCTGACGTCCAGCGCGTCGCGGTAGCTCTCCTGCAGGCGGGGGTGGAGGATGTTGTACCCGCCGCCCAGGTAGGGCCGGACCCGGCCCCGGGCCACCGGGAAGGTGGCCGCCAGCTCCACGCCGAAGGCGTTGGGGGAGAACTTGTCGTCCGACTCGGTGGCGCCGAAGCAGTTGGTGTTGGACGCGTCCAGCGTGGCCGCCTCGGAGCAGACGATCGGGGCCCGGACGCTGCCGATGGTCATGTGCGCCCGCCCGGCGAACAGGGCGCCCCTCCGGTTGAGCGGCACCACGCGCGACAGCGCGAAGCTCCACAGGCTGGGCTTGATCCCCTGGACCCGCACCGGCGGCACCCACGCGACCTCGAGCATGATGCCGTTCGCCAGGGAGAAACCCACCCGGGGCCGGACCAGGACGCTGGCCTGGTTCCAGTTCTCCGGGCTGGCGCCGGGGCGGCACTTGGTGGGGGTGCGGATGCGGGCGGAGGCGTCGGGGATGTAGCTCCCCTCGACGCCCACCTGCACCTGGCCCGGCCGGTAGATCCAGGGTGCCTGGCCCATCCCGAAGGCCAGCGGCACCTCCATGTGGGCGAACACCTGCGCCTCGCGCGAGCCGCCCGACGGTGAGCAGGTGCCCCCCTGCCCGGCGAGCGGCGCGGCGAAGACGGTGGCGGCGAGGGAGAGGGCGAGGGGGACGGCGCGCATCGGCGCTCCTTGCTTGACAGTCTCGTGGGCCGGCTCTAGTCTCACCAGTTCCATGACCGAGCTCGAACGGCTGTTTCGGCGGCTGGTGGATAACCTAATCGCGATTGATCCGGCCCGCCTCCACCGGCCCCTCGCGGTGGGTGAACTCCTCTCCTCGGTCATTCCCTACCGCACCAATCGCCGCGCCCTCCAGATCGACACCGTCGAGGACTTCGAGATGCTGGTGCTCCGCCTCGCCGCCGGCGAGGGGGGCTTCGTGCACGCGGTCTCCGACGACGTGGGCCAGGTGTTCCGCGACCAGCTCGAGGCGCCCAACCCCGACCTGGGCGTGCTGCAGGAGTACGCCATGGCGGAGCTGGTCATCGGCACC
Organism: uncultured Gemmatimonadaceae bacterium; assembly: GCA_964647615.1. Classification (GTDB taxonomy): domain Bacteria; phylum Gemmatimonadota; class Gemmatimonadetes; order Gemmatimonadales; family GWC2-71-9; genus JADJOM01. The sequence continues at coordinate 26,481 of CAZYIV010000028.1, forward strand.
GAGCCGCTGGCGCATGCCCTCGGGCCCGGCCCCGACGAGGCCTTTGCGCCGCCGGACGAGGAGTTCGATTTCCCCGGCATCGAACGCACCACGACCGAGATGCCGGCCGGGCCACGGGCCCCCGCGCCGCCCGACCCGGACGACGCGCCGATCGCGCTGCCCATCACGCGGCCGCCCCGCGGCACCAGCACCGGGCCGCGGCGGACCGTGGAGCCGGCGGAGAGCGAGCCGAAGGTCCGCCCGCTCTTCACCGCGGAGCCCACCCCGCCGGACCCGCCGATGATGCCGCCGCCGCCGCGCATGACCGCGGAGCCCGAGCCACGCCGCCGCCGTGACGACGTGCGCTGCAGCTACTGCGGCGGCCCGCTGCCCGCCGGCCGCACGGTCAACTTCTGCCCCCACTGCGGCCAGAACCAGAGCTTCACCCGCTGCCCCGAGTGCCAGTCGGAGCTGGAGCTGGGCTGGAAGCACTGCATCGGCTGCGGCCATCCGGTGGGCGACGGCTGACACCTCCCCGGCCTGACACCCTCCCGGGCCCGGCGCCGTATGGCGACCGGGCCCGCGCCCCTCCCGGCGCCCCCGCTCCCCTCAGCCAACAGGCCACCATGACCCTCCGCCACCTGTGGGCCCCCGTCGCCGTGGGCCTGGGACTGCTGTTCGCCCCCGCGCCCGCCGCCGCGCAGGACAGCACCGCCATGCCGGCCGCGCGCCCCGCCGACGTCGCCTCCGAGGACGCCATCATCGCCGCGCTGTACGACGTGATCTCCGGCCCCGCCGGCCAGCACCGCGACTGGGACCGCATGCGCTCGCTGTTCCAGCCGGGCGCGCGGCTCATCCCGACCTTCAAGGCACGCGACGGCAGCTGGCAGCAGCGCAGCTGGACGGTGGAGGAGTACATCACCAGCGCCGGCGGCTCCCTGGAGCAGCGCGGCTTCTTCGAGCGCGAGGTGGCGCGCACCAGCGACCGCTTCGGCAACCTGGAGCACGCCTGGAGCACCTACGAGAGCCGCTGGAAGGCGGAGGACCCCGATCCGTTCCAGCGCGGCATCAACAGCATCCAGATGCGGTACGACGGTTCCCGCTGGTGGATCATCACCATCACGTGGCAGGGGGAGATGCCCGACGCCCCGATCCCGGCCGCCTACCTCCAGAGCCGGCAGCGGCCCTGAGGCGGAGTCGCCGGCGGTGTGCCCGGCCGCCACGGCGGGCGTCTCCCGGACAGACCGCCGGGAGGTGAGGCCCCTCCGGCGACAACCCGGAGGTACGTGTGAGACAGCAGCACTGGATGATCGCCCCACTCCTGGCCGTGGCCCTGGCCGGATCCACCCGCGGGCTCCGCGCCACGCCGGTGACGCAGGATTCGCTGATGCTGGTGCACGAGTTCAGCCAGCCGCGCACCGAGGCCGCGCGGGTAACCCTCGAGGCGGGGCAGGTGTACCGGCTGGAAGTGAACGGCGCGCGCGCGGCGCAGGTCCGCACGCTGCTGCCCGGAGTGCAGCAGCCGGTGGTGGCCCGGCTCCCGTCCGGCACCAGCGCCAGCGGCACGGTGGTGTTCGAGCTGCGGCCCTTCGCCACCGCGCTGTACGAGGTGCGGGTGGGCGACCTCACCGGTGGCACCGCACCGGTGCGGATCTACTGGGACGCGCATGCCTCCCAGGCCCGCGCCAAGCTCCGCCAGCACTGAGCCGCGGCAGCTTCCGCGCATTGCTCCCCTGGGCGGCCGGCGACGGCCGCCCAATGCATTGCCGGGCAAGACGTTCAACTCCCTGCTCGACTTCCCACCCATCCCCCGGCGATATTTCGCCACCTGAGGCGCGCTTTCCTTATATAGGGAGATGGTCATGCCCACCCCCGGGCACAGCCGCGAAGTCGTTGTCCTGAGCGGAGTTCGCACCGGATTCGGCAGCTTCGGCGGCACCCTCAAGGACTTCACCGCCACCGACCTCGGCGTGCACGCGGCGACTGCCGCGCTGGCCCGCGCGGCGGTCGCCCCGGCCGACGTGGACCATGTGGTCTTCGGCAACGTGCTGCAGACCAGCGCCGACGCCATCTACCTCGCACGCCACGTGGCGCTCCGGAGCGGCTGCCCGGTCGAGACCCCCGCGGTCACCGTGAACCGGCTGTGCGGTTCCGGGTTCGAGGCGATCATCCAGGCGGCACAGCAGATCCTGCTGGGCGAATCCCGCGTGGTGCTGGCGGGCGGCACCGAGTCGATGAGCCAGGCGCCGCACGTGGTGCGCGGCGCCCGCTGGGGGCTCCGCTTCGGGCCGGCGCCGCCGCTGGAGGACTCGCTCTGGGAGGCGCTGACCGACAAGCAGTGCGGCCGGGCCATGGCGGAGACCGCCGAGCAGCTCGCGATCCAGTACCAACTGCCGCGCGCGGCGGTGGACGAGGTGGCGCTCACCAGCCAGCAGCGCACCCGCGAGGCCTGGGCGAAGGGGCACTACGCCGACGAGGTGATCCCCGTCCCGGTGCGCAACCGCAAGACGAAGCAGGACGAGCCCTGGGCCGCCGATGAGCACATGCGCCCCGATACCACCGCCGAGGCGCTGGCCAAGCTGCCGCCCTACTTCCGGAAGGATGGCGTGGTGACGGCAGGCAACGCCTCGGGCATCGCCGACGGCGCCGCCGCGCTGGTGCTGGCCGACGCCGGCTTCGCGAAGGAGCGCGGCTGGACCCCGCTCGGCCGGATCCTCGCGTGGGGCACCGTCGGCGTGGACCCGGGCATCATGGGGATCGGCCCCGCGCCGGCCAGCCGCCGGGCGCTGGCCCGGGCGGGCCTCTCGCTCGGCGACATGGACCTGATCGAAATCAACGAGGCCTTCGCCGCGCAGTACCTCGCGGTGGAACGGGAGCTGGGGCTCGACCGGACGCGCACCAACGTGGATGGCGGCGCGGTCGCGCTGGGGCACCCGCTCGGCGCCAGCGGCGCGCGGCTCACCCTGCACCTGCTGCACGCGCTGCGCCGCACCGGCGGCCGGCGCGGGCTGGCCAGCGCCTGCATCGGCGGCGGCCAGGGGCAGGCGGTGATCGTCGAGGCGCCCTGATGACGGACAACCTGCCCGCGCGCATCGATCGCGCGGCGATCGAGCGGATCATCCAGCGCGCCACCGAGCTGCAGACCGGCGAGCGGGACATCGGCGAGGGGATGAGCCCCGACGAGGTGGTCTCGCTCGGGAAGGATGTCGGCATCCCGGAGCGGTACCTCCGCCAGGCGATTCTCGAGGAGCACGGCCGGGTGGTACCGGGGGGTGGCGGCGGGCTGCTCGACCGGGTGGTCGGCGCCGCCGAGGTGACGGCGCAGCGGGTGGTGAGCGGCACCGCCGAGGACGTCGCCCACCGGCTGCGTGACTACCTGGAGCGCGAGGAGCTGCTGGCGCTGCAGCGGGAGCAGCCGGGTCGGATCACCTGGGAGCCGCTCCGCGGGGTGGAGGCGGCCATCCGCCGCACCATGGCGCTGGGCGGGCGGAAGTCCTACATGCTCACCCATGCGGAGCTGGTCAGCGCGTCGGTCACGGCACTGGAGCCGGGCTACTGCCACGTGACGCTCTCGGCCTCGCTGCGCGGCACCCGGAACGGCTATATCGCGGGCATGACCGCCATCGGGGTCGTGGGCACCTTCGGCGCCACCGTGCTGGCCATCCTCTCGCCCTTCGCATTGCTCGCGGCGCTGCCGGTCGCCGGCGCGTTCGGGATCGGCTGGCTCATCGCCCGCAGCTACCCGCCGGTGGCGGCGCGGGCGCTGCTGGGGCTGGAGCGCACGCTCGACTTCCTGGAGCGCGGGGCGGTGAAGCCCACCCACCAGCTGGCGCCCGGCCCGCAGGGGCTGCTCGGCGTGATCGTGGACCAACTACGGAAGGCACCCAAGGGATGATCTCCAGCGTGGCTGTGCTCGGCGCGGGACAGATGGGCAGCGGCATCGCCCAGGCCGCCGCGACGGTGGGCTACCGCACCGTGGTGCAGGACGTCCTGCCCCTCGCGCTCGACAAGTCGCTGGCGGCGGTGGCGCGCTCGCTCTCCCGTTTCGTCGAGAAGGGGGAGATGACCGCCGCCGAGCGGGACGCCGTCCTGGGCCGGGTGGAGTTCACCACCGACCTCGGCGCCGCGGGCCGGGCCGACATCGTCATCGAGGCGATCGTCGAGCGGCTCGATGCCAAGCTCGAGCTGTGGCGCGCCATCGATTCGTACGCCGGGCCCAGCACCATCTTCGCCTCCAACACCTCGAGCCTCCCCATCGCGACGCTCGCCGCCGCCACCCGGCGGCCGGACCGGTTCCTCGGGCTGCACTTCTTCAATCCGGTCCCGATCATGCCGCTGGTCGAGGTGGTGCGCGCCCTCGGCACCAGCCAGCAGACCCTCGATGTCGCGACCGATTTCATCCGGCGTCTCGGGAAGGAACCGGTCGAGACCCGCGACACGCCCGGGTTCGTCGTCAACCGGCTGCTGGTCCCCTACCTGCTCGACGCGATCCGGACCCTGGAGCAGGGCATCGCCTCCACGGTGGACATCGACACCGCCATGCGGCTCGGCGCCGGACACCCGATGGGACCGCTCACCCTCGCCGACTTCGTGGGGCTCGATACCCTCGCGAGCATCGGCGACATCATGTTCGGCGAGTACGGCGAGAGCCGCTACGTCACCCCGCCGCTGCTGCGGCGGATGGTGAGCGCGGGGCTGCACGGCCGGAAGACGGGGCGCGGCTTCTACGACTACGCCCTGGAGCCGCCGCAGCCGATCGCCCTCGCGTGAACCGGCCCGGACGCCGTACCGCCCCCCCGGCCCCCATGGTAGGTTAGGGCCTCCGGGCCGCACTTCCGATTCATCGCCGAAGGACCATCGCATGCGTCGCCTCGTCCTGCTGCCACTCCTCCTCGCTGCCTGCAGCCCGTACACTGCGCGGCCGTACTTCCCGCCGGTGACCGGAGCGCCCGCGGCGGAGCTGGAGCTGAGCCGCGCCGACGCCACCGAGACCCTCGCCGCGGTGCTCCGAAGCGACACCCTGCCGGTGTCGCGGGTGGAGCTCAAGGACGGCTACCTCGAGACCGACTGGTTCGATGCCGCGAGCAAGCGGGCCACCCCCGCGCGCCCCGTCGGCCCCGGCGTGGTGCGCATCCGCGGGTGGGTGAACCCGACCCGGTCCGGCTTCAGCCAGATCATCGTCGAGACGGTGTACCGCCCCCTCGCCGACCCGAGCCGTCCCGGCCGCGAGCTGGAGCAGCAGGTGCCGCTGGAGCACCCGGTGGGGAAGCGGATCCAGCAGATCGTCACCGAGCTGCACAAGCTCTACAATCGCGAGGAACCCTTCACCGGCCCGACCCTCGACGGGCCCGGCACGAAGAAGGACGGCGAGCAACCCCAGCCGCCGCCCGCTCCCGCGCCACCCCGCCGTTGAGCCCGATGGCCGCGACCTCCGCCTCGCCGGCGCTCTCCCCGCCCGCCGCGGTGACCGATCCCGGCGCCGACTGGGCCTTCTGCCGCGCGATCCTCCCGCGGGTCTCCCGGACCTTTGCCCTGGGCATCCGGCTGCTCCCCCCGGAGCTGAGCCGTCCGGTGGCGATCGCCTACCTGATCTGCCGCATCGCGGACACCGCCGAGGATCACCCCGACCTGAGCGTCGCGGCACGGCGGGAGCTGCTGGGCGAGGTGGACCGCGCCATGACCGACCCCACGGCGGGATTCGAGGGGATCGTCGCCGTCCGCTGGCCCAGCAACCAGGATCTCGGCGGGCTGATGGACAACGCGGAGCGGGTGCTGCGCGAGTTCCGCCGGCTGCCGCCGGAGGACCAGGCGGCCGTCGCACCGTGGGTGCAGGAGATGGTGCGCGG
>CAZYIV010000028.1:32405-39987 GCA_964647615.1 uncultured Gemmatimonadaceae bacterium
CCCCGGCACGCGGTGCGGGTGCGGGTGTTCTGCCTGACCAGCCTGTTCTTCTCCGCCCGGACGATCGCCCTGATCCACGCGCGGCCGGAGCGGCTGGTACGGGGGGAGCGGGTGAAGATCCCCCGGGGCGAGGTGTACCGGATCCTGGCGGCGACGATGCTGCTCGCCCCGTGCAACTGGGCGCTCCGGTGGTACTACCGCCGGCTGGTCGGCGGGCCCCGGCCGGGGCTCGCGGGAGCGCCGGCGTGAGCGCCGAGCCCGCCTGCATCCGGGCCGAGCCCCGGGTGCGCGCCGCCTACTCGGAGACGGCGGGGATCTACCGGGTGATTCCCGCGGGGGTGGCCTTCCCCGGGTCCATCGCGGAACTGGTGGAGCTGGTCCGCTGGGCGGCGGCGACCGGCACGCCGCTCATCGCCCGCGGGGCGGGGAGCGGGATCCCCGGCAACGCGCTGGGCGAAGGGATTGTCGTGGATCTGCGCGAGCGGATGCCGCGGCGGCTGGAGGTGAATCCGGTCGCCCGCACCGCGGTCACCAGCGCCGGGGTCACCCAGCAGGCGCTCAACACCATCGCGGCGTCCCACGGGCTCCGGCTCCCCCCCGATCCCTCCAGCAGCCGGTGGGCGACCCTGGGCGGGATCGTCTCCACCAACGCCGCCGGCGCCCGGACGGTGCGCTACGGCCCGGCGCGGAGCTGGGTGGACGCGCTGGAGGTGGTGACCGCCGAGGGAGAGGTCGGATGGCTGGAACGGGGGGTCGTGGCGGACGGCCGGGCGACGGTCGCGCGGTTCCGGCGGGAGGTGGCCCCGGACCTCCGCGCGGCCACCGATACCATCCGGGCCCGGTTCCCCGCCGTCCGGAAGAACACTGCCGGGTACGCCCTGGACCACTGGCTCCGGACCGGCGACGACCTGGAGCTGTTCATCGGGGCGGAGGGAACGCTGGGCCTGGTCACCGCCGTCCGCTGGCGGCTGGCCCCGGTGCCGGGGGCCCGGACGGGGGTGCGGATCGCCCTCCGCTCGCTGGACGACCTGGAGCCGGCGGTCCGCGCGCTGGTGGCGCTGGAGCCCTCGGCGGTGGAGCTGCTGGACCGGACCTTCCTCGACCTGGTGGGCGACAAGGCGGGCGACACCCACGGCGCCGAGGCGCTGCTGCTGGTGGAGTTCGAGCGGGCCGAGCCGCAGGCGGCCCGGGGGGCGGCGGGGGATGCGGTCCGGGCGGTGGAGGGGTTCGCCACCGACATCGAGACCGCCCTGACGCCGGAGGAGGAGCAGCGGCTCTGGTCGCTGCGCCACGCCGCGAGCCCCATCCTGGCGAGCCTTCCCCCCGAGCGGCGGTCGCTGCAGGTGATCGAGGACGGCTGCGTACCGCTCCCCCGTCTGGGCGAGTACGTCCACGCCATCCGGACCGCGGCGGCGGCCCAGGGGATCACCGTGGTGATCTTCGGCCATGCGGGGGACGGCAATGTGCACGTCAACGCGCTGCCCGAGGTGAGCCGCCCCGACTGGCTGGCGCGGCTGGAGCCGCTCTACCGGGAGGTGAGCGAGGCCGCGATCCGGCTGGGGGGCACCGTCAGCGGCGAGCATGGCGACGGGCGGCTCCGGGCGCCGCTGCTGGAGGCGCTGTACGGCCCCGAGGTGGTGGCGCTCTTCCGGCGGGTGAAGGCGGCCTTTGACCCGCGTGGTATCTTCAACCCCGGCGTGAAGCTGCCCACCGGGCTCCCGGCGCTGGGGGCGCTCAAGCTGGGGCCCGAGGCGGCCCCGATCCCCGACGACATCGCCGGGGCGCTGCGCGAGATCGAGCGGAGCGGCGGCTACGCCCGGAGCCGGCTCGAGATCGCCCTGACCCCGACTTCCTGACCCCGACCGCAGGCGACCATGGACATCATCAAGGCCCCGACCGTCACCCTGATCTCCCGGCCCCAGTTCCTCGAGCCGGGCCACATGCCGGTGCAGTGGAAGGGGGAGTCCTCCGACGGCGAGAAGCTGGCCGAGTTCGCCGGCCGGATCTGCTACATGAGCCAGCACAACCCGGCGGGGCGGACCACCCAGGAGTACCTGGAGAACATCCTGCGGCAGGGGCACGGCTCGGTGTTCGAGCACGCGGTGTACGTGGTGCTCATCGAGGGGATCAGCCGCTCCTGCAGCCACGAGCTGGTGCGGCACCGGGCGGGGTTCGGGTACTCCCAGCTGTCGCAGCGGTACGTGGACGAGTCGCAGGCGGCCTTCGTGATGCCCCCGGCGATCATCGGGGACCCGATGCTGGAGCAGGAGTGGACCGGCCAGGTCCAGGCGGCCCAGCAGGCCTACGTCCAGGCGGTGGACCACCTGATGGAGAAGTACGGCTGGGTGGAGGACAAGGTCCACCGGCGGAAGATGTCCCGCGAGGCGGCCCGGAGCGTCCTCCCCAACGCCACCGAGGTGAAAATCGTCGTGAGCGCCAACATCCGGGCCTGGCGGACGATGCTGGAGCTCCGGCTGGGGGAGGGGGCGGAGCTGGAGATCCGCCGGATGGCGATGGGCTGCCTCCGGGCGCTGGCGCGGGAGTCGCCGTCGTTCTTCGCCGACTTCGAGATCTACAAGGCGGCGGACGGGACGGAGGCGGGACGGGTGGGGTACCACAAGGTCTGAGCGCCTGGCGCCGAGCTCCCTGCCGAGGGGAAATGGTCGTCACGCATCGGGAGAGCCCATGGCTCTCCCGTCTTGCTTTCTGCGATACTCGCCGTGCGAGAGGCAACGATTCCGGAGGGAGATGACGCCTCCCGCGGCCTCACACCGACGCGCCCGACCCTGCGATGCGCTCCTCCTTCCGTCGCGGGTCTCCGCTCTCCCCGCCGGCGACCATCAACTTTCCGCGGAAATTGCCGAAAAAACTATTGTGTGTTGATGGTGACTTTCTTACTTTAGGAACGGTTTCTGCAAGACATCGCGTTTGACCGCACCATTCGGCCGGTCGCCAGCAGTTCCGGAAGCGATGACCCGACGCAGAGAGGATCGATTGGCAGTTCGCATAGGACTCGCCTTCAACCTGAGACCGGAAGCACCGGCACCCGACGCCGGGGTCAATGTCGCCCCCCCCACCAATCCCGGCTCCTCTCGCGACCTCCGCTACGACCTGCCCCAGCCCGATCTCTACGCCGAGTGGGATGAGCCGGCGACGATCGACGCCGTCGAGCGCGCGCTCCGGCCGCTGGGGCAGGTGATCCGGCTCGAGGCCGTCGCCGACTTCCCGTCCCGGCTGCAGAAGGCCCGCCCCGACTTCGTCTTCAACATCGCCGAGGGGCTGTACGGCCCCAACCGCGAAGGCCACATCCCCGCCATCTGCGAGTTCCTCGGGGTGCCCTACAGCGCCTCCGACCCGCTCGCCCTCTCGCTGGCGCTCCACAAGGGCCGGGCCAAGGAGATGCTCGCGCTCCGCGGGGTGCCGACCGCGCCGTTCCTGATGGCCCGCACCGTCGCGGACGCCCGGAACTGCTCCCTGCCGTTCCCGCTGTTCGCCAAGCCGGCGTTCGAGGGCTCGGGCAAGGGGGTCAGCGTCAAGAGCCTGTGCACCACCCGCAAGGAGCTGGTGAAGCAGGTGGACTACCTCCTCTCCACCTACCGGGAGCCGGTCCTGGTGGAGACCTACCTCCCCGGCGCCGAGTTCACCGTCGCCATCATGGGGAACGGCAAGGAGGCGCGCTGCCTGCCCATCGTCGGCATGCAGTTCAACGAGCTGCCCGAGGGGGCGCCGCCGATCTACGGCTACGAGGCCAAGTGGATCTGGGACCGGCCGGACGACCCCCTCGAGATCTTTGAGTGCCCCGCCCGGGTGCCGGCCAGGCTGGCGACCCAGATCCGGGCCGCGGCCCTGGGCGCCTTCCACGCCCTGGAGTGCCGCGACTGGTGCCGGGTGGACATCCGCTGCGACGCGGAGGGCACGCCGAACGTCGTCGAGCTCAATCCCCTGCCCGGCATCCTGCCCGATCCCCGGGACAACTCCTGCTTCCCCAAGGCCGCCCGCGCGGCCGGCATGAGCTACGACGAACTGATCCGGACCGTGGCGGACATCGCCTGGCGCCGGATCAGCGGGCGTTCACTCCTCGCGGAGGCGGCTGCGTGAAGGTTGCGGTCCTGTACGATGGCGGCTGGGACGAGTGGGATGCGAAGGATGTGGCGTCGGTCTGGACCAGCGTGAAGGAGGTGCAGGCCGCCCTCCGGAGCCGCGGCTACGAGACCTGCTCCATCCCCGTCCGGTCCCCCGGCGACTTCTCCTGGCTCCCCCGGGTCCGCAAGGTGGACGCGGTCTTCAACCTGTGCGAAGGGATCGGCGGGCACTCCCGGTTCGAGGACTTCGTCGTCGCCACCCTGGAGCTCACCGGGGTGCCCTACACCGGCTGCCGCCCCTGGGCGGTGTCCGTCGCCCACCGGAAGCACGTGGCCAACACGCTGCTGGCCCGGAGCGGCACCCCGATCCCGCCCTTCGCCGTCTGCGACGAGAACAAGATCCCGGCCGAGCTGACCCTGCCGGTGATCGTGAAGCCCGCCGCCGAGGACGCCAGCGTCGGGATCGACGCCGGCTCGGTGGTCACCAGCAAGCGGGCCCTCAAGAAGCGCCTGGCCGCCGCCGTGGAGCAGTGGGACACCATCCTGGTCCAGGAGTACGTCGCCGGCCGGGAGTTCAACATCGGCTTCATCGGCAAGCAGGTCCTCCCCATCGCCGAGCTGTGCTTCGACAACATGCCCGAGGGGAGCTGGCCGATCCTCACCTACGCCGCCAAGTGGGACGAGGGCAGCCCCGAGGATCTGGGCTCGGTCCCGGTCTGCCCCGCCAACATCGCCCCCGAGCTGCACAAGCGGATGGTGGCGGTGGCCCGCCAGGCGTGGGAGGAGCTGTGCGGCGCCGAGGGCTACGGCCGGGTGGACCTGCGGGTGGACGCCTCCGGGCAGCCGTTCGTGCTCGAGGTGAACCCCAACCCCGACATCTCCGACTGCGCCGGCCTCTCCCGGATGGCCAAGGCCTTCGGCTGGGAGTACGACGAGCTGATCGTCCGGATCGTGGACGAGGCGCTCTCCCGCAACACCAGCCGCCAGGCCGCCGCGGCCCTCGTCGGAACCACCGCCCCGGTCCAGTGACCGGGGCGGTCGGTCCCCGCCTGCGGGACCTCACCCAGGCCGACATCCCCCGCATCCTCGACATCACCCGCGCCACCGGCGTCTTCCGCGAGGAGGAGCTGGCCATCGCGGACGAGGTCATCCACGACGCCATCACCCCCGCCGGTCCCTCCGGCGGGCTGCCGGTGGAGCGGGGCGGCATGGCCGCCGAGAAGGAGCACCGCTCCTACTATGCGCTGGGGGCGGAGGCCAACGGCGAGCTGGCCGGCTGGATCTGCTGGGGCAAGACCCCCTGTACCGAGGGGACCTGGGACCTGTACTGGCTGGCGGTGGATCCGGGGGCCTACCGGGGCGGGGTCGCGAGTGCGCTGGTGGCCGAGATGGAGCGGCGGCTCCAGGGGGCGGCTCGGCTGATCTCGGTGGATACGTCGGGCCGCGCCGACTATGCCCCCACCCGGGCCTTCTACGAGGCGCGCGGTTACAAGGCGGTGGCCCGGGTGCCCGATTTCTACGCCCCGGACGACGACCAGGTCATCTTCACCAGGAAGCTGTAGCCTTCCCTCCCTGCTTGAGCACCACCCCGCCCTTCATCACGAAGTCCACGCTCATGAACCGGCCCAGGTCGGCCAGGGCATCGCCCTGCACGGCGATCAGGTCGGCGTACTTCCCGGCGGCCAGGCTGCCGATCGCGCCGTCCCAGCCCATCATCCGGGCGGCGTTGATGGTGGCGGACTGGAGCGCCTGCATCGGGGTCATGCCGTAGCGGACCATGTAGGGCAGCTGGGCGGCGTTCATCCCGTGGGGATACACCCCGCTGTCGGTGCCGTAGGCGATCGGCACCCCGAGCTTGACCGCCTTGCGGAAGGCGGTGCGCTGGGTCTCGGTGGTCTCCCGGTTCTTGCGCAGGATGTCGGCGTCCCAGTGGTCCCGGGTGCCGACCGAGTCGATGTAGTCGCCATTGTAGATGTCGGCCACGAGCCAGGTGCCATGGTCCTTCATGAGCTGGAGCGCCTCGTCGTCGGCCAGGGAGCCGTGCTCGATGCTCCGGACTCCGGCCCGCACCGCCCGCTTGATCCCCTCCGCCCCGTGGGCGTGCGCCGCCACGAAGGTGCCGTAGTTGGCCGCCTCGGTGACGGCGGCGTGGATCTCCTCCTCGGTGTACTCCGGCGCGCCGGGCTCGGTCCCCGGTGCCAGCACCGCCCCCGTCGCGATGATCTTGATGAAGTCGGCCCCGCCATTGAGCAGCTCGCGCACCCGCTGCCGCACCTCGGTGGCGGAGTTGGCCACCCCGCGGCGCATGTCGGGCGGCGGGACGACATCCGGCGCCAGGCCGGTCACCTCCCCGCCGCCGCTGCTCACGGTGATGTACGCCCCCGCCACCTTCATCCGTGGTCCCATCACCGCCCCGCGGTTGATGGCATTCCGGAGCGAGACGTCCACGAAGCCGCGGTAGGTCCCCACGTCCCGCACGGCGGTGAACCCGGCCAGGACGGTGGCCCGGGCATGCTCGGCACCGAGGAAGGCGACGTCCGCGGCGGAGTAGGTGAGCGGATCGGCGGCGGAGGCCGACTCGACGTTGTCGGCCAGGTGGGTATGGCAGTCGATCAGCCCGGGGAGGACGGTGTAGCCGGAGAGGTCAATGACCCGCGCCCCGCGGGGGACCGGCGCGGAGGCGGGCTGGACCGCCTCGATGCGGTCGCCGCGGACCAGCACCACCATGCTGGTCAGCACCCGGCCCTGCTCCACATCCACCAGCCGGCCGGCGCGGATGACGGTGAGCTCCTGGGCCGGGAGCACGGCCAGCGGCGCCGCCAGGAGGGCGGCGGCCAGGAACACGGACCGGCGGGTCATGCCAGCTCCACGAAGAAGAAGGGTGATCACTCGGCGCCGCGCCGCTCGAACTCGGCCCGCGCCCGGCGGATCCGGTCCAGTACCTCGCGCCGCTCCTGGCTGGTGTTCCAGTCAGGATACGCGGCGGCCCCCGCCGCCAGGCGGTCAATCCAGCGCAGGAAGTACTCGGCGTCATCGTGGCTGCGCACCGGCTTCGCGCCCACGGTGACATACACCGGGCTGGTGGTGGCGAAGGGGTAGATGTCGAGCACCGGCTCGATGGCACTGTCGGACATGGCGCGGAGGACGTACCAGCCGCTGGCGGGGGCCTCGACGGTGAGTGTGGTATCGAGGCTGGTGCGGTCCCCGCCGAGCGGGAGCGACGCGACGACCTGGCCGTTGCGGACAATCTCCAGGTGGTCAATCGGCACGATGGACCGGAGCATCACCTTCGCTGCCAGGCGGTGGCTCCCGGCCGGCAGCACGATCTCGCTGCCCGGCCCGCGTCCGTTCAGCGAGAACTGGAGCAGCGGCCCGTTGGTGGCGAAGCTCTTCCCCGCCTTGAGCGCGGCGTACCACCGCCCGCGGTCGAGCGGCAACGGGCTCTCCACGTACACCCGGTCGAGCCCCACCGGGCCCCGCAGGGAGGCGTAGTTGGTCAT
>CAZYIV010000029.1:0-39390 GCA_964647615.1 uncultured Gemmatimonadaceae bacterium
CCCGAAGGCGCCCACCTCCACCGTCCCCGCCGACTGCGCCACCAGCGGCGCGGCGAGGAGGGCGAGGAGCGCGGCACCATACCACGACATGCGTCGCATCATTTGCCTCATGAATGGGAGGGAAGAGTCACTGCCGCGCGATCCTGCAGCAGTGCGAACAGCATCTGGGCCAGGTCGGGCAGCGGCCGCGGCCCGACCACCAGCAGGTCGGTATCCCGGGCGGCCAGTTCCGCCTCGTCCGGCTCGAGCGGGGGCGCGAGCAGGCAGACCACCGGCGTGGGCAGCAGGGCACGCGCGCGGCCCGCCAGGGTGAGCCCTTCGCCACTTCGGCGGGCGAAGTGGTAGTCGGTGATCAGGACCTGGTAGGTCACCGCGGCGAGGCGGGCCCAGGCCTCACCGGGGTCGCGGGCTTCATCCACCTGGAAGCCCCGCTGCCGCAGGAAGTCGGCAACCGCGAAGCGCACCCCCGACTCGGGGTGCACCAGCAGGACCAGGAACTCGTGCGGAAGCGGCGTGGCGCGGAAGACCATGGCAGCCCGCGCCTAGGCAAGCACGGGGCCATCCTGGTCGTGCCGGGATGGTCTGGCTAACTCGCGGCGGGGAATGGCCTTGCGAGTACGGTCGGAGGGCGGTGCAGCGGGGGGAACCAGGGTGGTCCCGGATCCGGACGCAGGGTCCAGAACCGGGACGGGGTCAGGTGCCTCGGGCGAGGATCTGGCGGCCCAGCGAGGTGAAGGCGTCCTCGACGCCCTCGCCAGACTTGGCGCTGGTCTGGAAGATCGTCCAGCCCTTCTCCTTGAGCCATTCCTGCTGGGTGGCGCTGACGGCCCACTGGCCCCAGAGGTCGGCCTTGTTGAGGCAGAGAACGAATGGCAGCTCCTCGGCCCGGCCGGCGGCGTTTTCCTGCAGGCCGAGGGCGACCTCCAACGTGTCGCCGCGGGTGCCGTCGGCGACGAGGATGTACGCCGAGGCGCCCTTGAGGTACTGCAGCCGCACCCACTGGTAGCGCTCCTCGCCCTGCAGGTCCCACAGCATCAGGTTGAGGGTGTCATCGCCGAGGGTGACGCTCTTCTTGTCGATCTTCACGCCGATCGTCGAGAGGTATTTCTCGGAGAAGACGCTGTCCACGAAGCGGCGGACCAGGCTGGTCTTGCCGACGCCCGGCGCCCCCATCATGCAGATCTTCTTCTCCAGCACGCTCATGTGGGCTCTCCCAGGGCGGCGTGCGCCTCGAGCAGGCGCCGCCCCAGCTCGATGAAGGTCTCGTCCACCCCGGCGCCGGTGGCGGCGCTGGTGTCCTGCACGGTCCAGCCGTCGGCGCGGAGCCCGGACCGTTCCTGCTCCGTGACCGCCGGCGCCAGGTCCATCTTGTTCAGCACCAGCAGCCACGGGACTCCGGGGAGCAGCTCCCCGGCGCGGCGCACCAGGTCGTGGGCGACGACGAGGGTGTCGGGCCGGGTCGCGTCGGCCACCACCAGGTAGCCCGCGGAGCCGCGGAGGTACTCGAGCCGGGTGGCCTGGTGCTCCGCCTCGCCCTGCAGGTCCCAGAGCATGAGGTTCAGCGTGTCGCCGCCGAGGGTCAGCGCCTTGCGGTCGATCTTCACCCCGACCGTGGCCTGGTAGCGCTCGGAGAAGATGCTTTCCACGAATCGGCGCACAAGGCTGGTCTTGCCCACCCCCACCGCGCCCAGCATGCAGATCTTCTTCTGCAGGATCATGGCCGGGGCGGCTCCGTCGCGAAGGTCACCACCGGCACCACCGACCGGCGGAGGGTGCGGGTCGCTTCGTCGGCCGGCGTGGTGTCGGGCGGGAGCACGGTCCCGCTCAGGGTAACGCCCGCGGGCACCCGGCCGTGCAGCGCCTCCCGCACCGCGTCGGCCCGGAGCCGCCGCAGCCGCTCGTTGATGTCGGCGTTGCCGAGGTCATCGGCGGAGCCGCCCAGCACCACGTCGAGATGCAGCCCCAGGCTGCTGCCGGCGGAGTCGAGGCCGGCGATGCGGGCGGCGAGGGCGGCCAGGGTGTCGCCGGCCGCGGGGTCGAAGGCCACGCTGCCGGAGGCGAACAGGACCCGGGCGTCCTCGACCGGGCGGACGAACGGGGCCAGTACCGGCAGGTCGCGGAGGGCGAGGCGCTCCTCGCGCCAGCGGCTCACTCCGCTCAGCGCGGGGCCGATGGTTCCCGCCCGCTGGAACCACTCCGGCGAGGCGCTCCCCACCGCCACCAGGGTGTCGCCGTGCAGCTCGAGCGAGATGGTGCGGGGCGGGTTGAGCGCAGTGCCGGCGCGCCGCAGGATGAACCCGGGCAGCAGCGCCACGTACGGCTGCCACTGGTCCCGGACCGCGGTGCTGTCGAGCTTGTATTCGGCCAGGAGCCGGGCGGGGTCGCCGGCGAGCGGGTCGCGCAGCCCCTGCACCACGTAGCGGCCGTCCTCGCGCGCGGCGTGGATCACCAGCAGCCCGGGCTCGGTGCGGAGCCGGGCCAGGTATTGCTCCCAGCGGTGCTGGCGGAGCAGGGCGGGGATCCCCCACCAGAGCAGCAGCCCCGCCGCGATCGCCGCCAGGATCCAGCTGCGCCAGGGCGTGCCCTTCTCCCGCGGCGCGTGGGTTTCGGCCAGCAGCAGCGCTTCAAGTTTCGGGCGGCTGGGCTCGAACACCGATGCATCGCCGTTGAAGCGCTCCAGCGGGGTGGCGTGCGCCGCCTCGATCTCCTCGAGGGTGCGCTGCAGCTCGGTGCGCAGCTCGACCGGGGCGTGCCCGCGGATCACGGCGGCCAGGAGGGTCCGGCCGCCCTGCTCCACCCACACCGTCAGCTCCCCGACCTGCATCGTCTCCAGCATCTCCTCCTGCGCCACCTGGAAGGAGTCGCGGGCGAAGTCCTGGATGGCGGTGAGCATGCCGGCGACCATGTCGGGCGACTGTGCCGCCACGCTCGGCGCGGTCAGGTGCTGCAGCAGCAGCCCGCTCTCGCGGTGCACCAGGAAGACCTGCTCCACCCGGTAGCGGAGCGTATGGCGCACCACCACCTCGGCGAACGAGGTGCCGGTGCGGAGCGCCTCCCAGCGCCACGCCAGCCCCTGGAGCGAGAACGACTGTTCCAGGACCTGGTTGACCGACTGCAGCATCCCCGCGAGCGCCTGGCTGATGGCGCGGCGGATGGCGGGGCCCATGACCGGGAAGAGCGCGTCGGCGAGCGGGCGGGGGTCGCGGCGCACGGAGGTGGTGAGGGCGCGCTCCACCACCGGGGCGAGGGCGGCGGGGTCGTCAAGCCGGCGCTCCAGCCGGCGCAGCGCCTCCTGTTCCCGCCCGAGGATGATGGCGCGCAGCCGCGGCAGCGCGTCGCCCGGGGGCGGCGGCGTGGCGGGGGCGGGCGCCGGCCCGGGCGCCGGGCCACCCGCGTCCGGTTCGACGCGCGGGTCCGACAGCTGCACCTCAGGCGTCATTCGGCGTGCGGAGATCGTCGGTCAGCCGCGCGGCGATCTCGGCGAACAGCGCGCCGAGGGTGGCGCGGTCGGCCTTGCGGTTGTGCAGCTCGTCGGCCTCGCGCTTGAGTGCCCCGCCCAGCTCGGCGCCGCGGCGGTTGAGCTCCTCGGCGAAGTTGGCGGCGTGGCGGGCCAGCTCGCCGCGCAGGTCGCGCTGGGTCCGGGCCAGCTCCTCGCCGGTCTCCTGGAAGCGGCGGTCGGCGGTGCGGCTCGACTGCTCCAGATTCCCGGCCACCTCCTGCAGCTGGCTCACCCGGCCGCGCTGCTCGGCGCTCACCCGCTCGTTCAGCGCGTCCATCTCCCGCCGGATGAACTCCTCCAGCGAGGCATAGCGCTGCCGCAGCTCCTCGCGCAGGTCGGCGGAGTCCTTGAGCAGCCGCTCCTCCAGCTGGGCGAACCGCCGGTCGTAGTCGCGCATCTGCGCGCCGAAGATGATGTCCCGGATCTGGTCAATGTTGCCGCCGGTTTCGGCCTGGTCCATGGCTGCCTCGCGATGGGGAATCGTGCGGGCCGTCAGTGCTTCGGCACCGCGATCTGGTACTGCTTGAGCTTCTGGTACAGCGAGCTGCGCGGGATGCCCAGCCGCCGCGCCGCCGCCTCCACCTTGCCCTTCTCGTCCCGGAGCACCCGCTCGATGTGGCGGCACTCCAGTTCCTTCAGCGTCAGGCCCGCCGCGTCGTCGGTGGCCGGCGCCGGCCCGACCGACTCGAACCTGAGGTCGGTCTCGCGCAGCTCCCGCCCGTCGCCCAGCAGCGCCGCGCGCTCCAGCACGTTGCGGAGCTCGCGGATGTTGCCGGGCCAGGGGTACCGTGCCAGGGCGGCGAGGGCCCCGGGCGTGAGCCCGGGCGCCGGCTTGCCGAGGTCGCGCGCCAGTCCGTCCAGCAGCACCCGCGCGAGCACGGGCAGGTCCTCCACCCGGTCCCGGAGCGGCGGGACGGTGAGGGGCAGGGTGCTGATCCGGAAGTACAGGTCGCTCCGGAACTGCCCGCTCCCGGCGCGCGCGGCCAGGTCCTGATGGGTCGCCGCGAAGAGCTGCAGGTCCACCTGCCGGTCGCGCACCTCGCCCAGCCGGCGGAAGCGCTGTTCCTCCAGCACCTTGAGGAACTTGGGCTGGAGCGCCAGGTCCATGTCCCCGATCTCGTCCAGGAACAGGGTGCCGCGGTGGGCCATCTCCACCAGCCCGACCTTGGCCTGGACCGCCCCGGTGAAGGCCCCCCGCTCGTGGCCGAACAGCTCCGACTCCACCAGCTCCCGGGGCAGCCCGGCGCAGTTGAGGTCCACGAAGGCTTCGTCGGCGCGGGGGCCGTGGGCGTGGAGCCATCGCGCCAGCACGCCCTTGCCGGTGCCCGTCTCGCCGCGAAGGTACACCGGACGCTCCGCCCCCGCGACCCGCCGGGCCTCCTCCGCCAGGGCGCGGATCGCGGCACTGGTCCCCACGAAGGGATCCACCGCCCGGCGTTCCTGGCGTGCCTTCCGCGCCAGCTGCTGCTGCCGGTCGCGGACGTGCTCCAGGCTGCGGGCGAGGATGACCTCCAGCGCCGGAAGGGTCACCGGCTTGGTCAGGAAGTGCTCGGCGCCCTCCTTCATGGCCTGCACCGCCAGCTCCACGCTGCCGTGACCGGTCAGCAGGATGACGGGCACCTGTTCCGCGATCGCCCGCATCCGTGGCAGCAGGGTCAGGGCGTCACCGTCGGGGAGGCGGTAGTCGCTGATCACCGCGTCCGGCGGCGAGGCGCGGAAGGCCTGCTCGGCCTCGGCGGCGGTGGCGGCCTCCTCGATCCGGTAGCCGCGGGTCTCGAGGTAGTCGCGCAGGCCGAACCGCACGGCCGCGTCGTCGTCCACGATGAGGATCCGGTTGCGGGCCATCGGTCAGTCGGCCCGCAGCGGCAGGATGACCGTGAGCTGTGCCCCGCCGGCGGGGCCATTCGCCGCCTCAATGGTGCCGCCATGCTCGTCCACGATCCGCTGTGCGATCGCCAACCCGAGGCCGGTGCCCCCCTGTCGCCGGGTGAAGAACGGCTCGAACAGCCGCGCCACGTCCTCCGGGGCAAAGCCCGGCCCGGCGTCGGCCACCTGCAGCCGCGCCTCCGGTCCCCGTTCCCCGGCACACTCCTCCAGCGTCACCCGCACCGCGCTGCCCGCGGGGGCGTGCTGGATCGCATTCTCCACCAGGTTCTGCACCAGCTGCTGCAGCCGCGCCGGGTCGAGCCGGGCCGGCAGCCCCTCGGAGGCGCCCTCCCGGGCCAGCCGGACCCGGCGCTGGGCGGCGAGCGCCTGGCAGTTGGTCACCGCCTGGTCCACCACCCGCGCGAGCTCGGTGCGCACCCGCTCGATCCGGGGCGGCTTGCCGTACTCGAGCAGGTCGCGCATCAGCCGGCTGAGCCGCTCGACCTGTTCGCCCAGCACCTGGAGGTAAGGGAGGAACTCGGGGCGCTCGCCGAAGCGGGCCTGGAAGGCGTCCAGCGTCGAGGAGATGCCGAAGAGCGGGTTGCGCACCTCGTGCGCCACGCCGACCGCCACGGCACCCAGGCGCTGGGTGCTGGAGGCGATCTCCGCCCGGGCCCGCTCCAGCCGGATCTGTTCCGTCACGTCGTGGATGATCTCGTACAGCAGCGGCCGGCCGTCGAGGTGCACCGGGCCGGCATAGATCTCCACCAGGCGGATCTCGCCCGAGGCCAGCCGGTGGGGAAAGCCGCGGTAGTGCCCCCCGAGCAGGGAGGCGAGCGAGATCGCCTGGCGGACCTCGTCCTCGGGCAGGGTGTTGAGCCGGGTGATGGGCATCCCGCGGAGGGTCTCGCGCGGGTAGCCGTAGAACGCCGCCGCCGCCGGGTTGGCGTCCACGATGACCCCCTGCCCGGGGTCGAGCAGGATCTGGACCGCCCCCACCTGCTCGAACAGCTCGCGGTAGTGGGCGTCGGTGGCGGACAGGGGAGGCGTGCCGAGCATCTCGGGGGGGCTGGGGATGCCCCTAAGCTGCAGGGGCCCGGCCCGGGGCGAAAGAGGGGCCGGGCGGGGGGAATGACGCGGGGGTGGCCCGCGGGGACGAGGGTGAGGTCAGCTCCCCCGTCGTCCGCGAACCACCCCCGCCGCCGGCGCCGGTTCCCGGGGCCGGCCGTGCGGCTATCGCGCCGCCCAGCCGATCTCGCCGCCCACGTAGTAGTTGCGCCCCGGCGCGGGCTCGAACACCCGGCCGAAGGCGCCGTTGATCGTCAGCGCGCTGACGTAGGTCCGGTCCCACAGGTTGTTGATGCCGATGAAGGGCTTGATCGAGGCCCCGCCGCTCCGGCCCTCCCAGCTGAGCCGGAGGTTGGTCACCCCGCTGCCCACGCCGGCGATGTCACCCGTCTTCCGCTTGGTGCCCCATCCGGAGACGTAGATCGTGTTGGCGTCGTCGGCAAAGATCGATGAGGCCATGGTGTGATCCAGGTCCAGCGCGAAGCCGCGCACCGGGCCGGCCCGCAGCCCGAGCCGGACGAACGCCTTGGGCACCCCGGGGACCCGGTTGCCGTCCAGCACCGTGGTGGTGGTGCCACTCACGATGCGGTAGCGGTCGTAGCGGTAGTTGGCGTAGGTCCAGTTGCCGAACACCAGCAGCGGATCCGCCACCCGCGCGGTGAGGCCCAGCTCGATCCCGTCGTTCTTGATCCGCCCGGCGTTGGTGAAGTAGCCGCGGCCGCTCACCTCGCTGTACTGCACGATCGCGTCCCGGACCCGGCCCAGGAACGCGGCCGCGGAGTAGGTGACCCGGCCCGCCACGCCACGCGCGCCCACCTCGTAGTTGGTGGAGTGCGACGGATCCAGGTTCCGGTTGAACCCGCTGGTGGAATTGGGCTGGTTGGCCAGTTCGGTGGTGGTCGGGGTCTCGAAGCTGGTGGAGACCGTCACGTAGGGGCTGAACGTCTCGTACTTGAGCCAGCTCAGCCCGACGTTGCCGCTCGCGGCCGACATGGTGCGGACGCCGGTGCCGTCCACCCCGTCGGCGAGGAACCGGTCGGCCACGTCGAACCGGACCGCGTCGTAGCGCAGGCCGCCGCTCAGCGCCACCTGCGAGGTGGGCGACCAGTGCAGCTGCAGGAACGGCCCCACCTCGGTGACCTTCTCCAGCTGGCTCTGGATCAGGGTGTCGGCCTGTCCGGCCACCGCCCGCCAGCCCTTCCGGTCATCGCGCATGGTCTGCACGTCCACGCCCGCGACCACCCGCACCGCGGTGGGCGAGTCGCCCAGCCGCTGGTCCCCGCTCAGCCGGATCCCGGCGACCTTCCGGCTGATCCCGTTCAGGATGCCGACGGTGGGACCGGGGCCCTGCGGGGCCGGGGTGGCGAGCGGGCTCATGAGCTCCCGCCGCACGCCGAACAGCGCCACGCTGAACTCGCCCCGGCTGGTGTAGTGCTTCCCGGTGAGCGCCAGCTGGCCCTGCCACACGTCCTTGCCCGCCTTGCGCCGGATGCTGTTGGCCGACGCCGAGTCGGGATTGGCCAGGAACTCGGCGGCGGTGAGCGCGCCGGGGTTGTTGGCCTTGGGCGCGTCGGTGTAGCCGAAGCGGAGCCCGATCACGTCACTGCTGCCGAGCAGGTAGTCGCCACCGGCGCTCACCTGGGTGAACTCGCTCCGGCTCCACTGCCGGCTCCCGTCCGAGGTGGTGCGGGACAGCGACAGCGTGCCGCTGGCGGGGCCGCTCCGGGCCGCGGTGCGGCTCTGGATCCGGAACAGGCCGAAGGAACCGCCCTCCGCGCGGAGCGCCTGGGAGAACGGCCCGGGGCCGGCGCGCTCCGAGGTGAGGTTGAGCACGCCGCCGGAGGCATTGCCGTAGAGCGATGAGGAGGCGCCGCGCAGCACCTCGACCCGGCCCAGGTTGCCGTAGTCCACGTTGCTGAGCTGGGTCTGGCCGTCGGGCAGGGTCTGCGGGACGCCGTCGAGCATCACCCGGATGCCGCGCACCCCGAAGTTGGACCGGGTGCCGAAGCCGCGGATGACCAGCCGCTGGTCCAGCGAGTAGTTGTAGCGGTTCGCCACGTACACGCCGGGGATGTTGTTGAGCGTCTCGTCGAGGCCGAGGGTGGACTGGGCCCCGCGCAGGTCCCGCTGGCTGACGACCCCGATCGCCGCCGGGACCTTGCTGACCGTCTCCGGCGAGCGGGTCACCGTGACGGTGAGCTCCGGCAGCTGCACCCGTGCCGAATCGGTGCGGGTGGTGTCGCGGCCGACGGGCTGCTGGGCAAGGAGGGGGGCGGCGGAGAGGAGGCAGGCACAGCTCAACAGGACAGCTCGCATCGGGATTCCTCTGACGTGGGGGATTTGGCGCAGTGAACGCGCGCGCGCGTAGCGAGGGCAGGGAGTGTGCCGCGCGCCCACCGGCGCCGCCTTGCCCCGGGCGGGGGCCGGCGCAGGGCGGCGGCCGTCCTGCGGCGCGCGGGATTTGCCCCACTGCTGGGGCATATGCCCCAGCCCGCCCGCGCTTGTTTCGGCCTCCGGCCCGGCCTTAGATTTCGGTATCCTATGACCCCGCAAGAGTATTCGCCGCCGGACTTTCCACAGCCCGCGCTGGCGGGGGCCCCCGAGGCCCGCTTCGAGCCTGTCCCCGCGGACGGCGTGCTGCCCGAGGGGTTCTTCTCCACGTCCAACCTGCCCACCTATCTCCGCGTCGGCGGGCGCTGGCACATGCCGTCGCGTCCCCGGATGGACGGGGCGGTCCGGCAGGCTGCCGGCGGGCTCGAGGTGATCGAGCCGCGGCTGGCGCGCCGGGGCGAGCTGGTCGCGATGGGGCTCGCGGAGGACGGCTCGGAAGGGATCTACGTGCACGCCGCCGGCTTCCTGCGCGGATCGCACAGCCCCAACGAGTTCCGGTTCATGTCGAGCGAGGTGAGCCGGGAGCGGCCGGTCAACTACGAGGAACTGGCGGCACGGATCATCGAGGAGAAGCGGCGCGGGGGCTACCTGGTGTGGGTGGCGGGCCCCGCACTGGTGCATGCCCGCGCGCGGCACGACTTCGAGTGGTTCATCCGCGAGGGCTACGTGCAGGCCATGCTGGCCGGCAACGCCGTCGCCGTGCACGACATCGAGGCCGCGATCTACGGCACCACCCTGGGCATGAGCAACACCGGCAAGCCCACCGATGGCGGCCATGGGCTCCACATGCGCGCCATCAACCAGGTCCGGGCGGTGGGCTCCATCGAGGCCGCGGTGCGGACGGGGCGCATCCGGAGCGGGATCATGCACGCCCTGGTGACCGCGGGGGTGCCCTATGTCCTCGCCGGGTCCATCCGTGACGACGGGCCCCTGCCGGGGGTCCACACGGACGCCGTCGCGGCCCAGGACGCCATGCGGGAGCACACCGTCCGGGCCACCGGGGCGATCCTGATCGCCAGCGCGCTGCACGCGATCGCGGCGGGCAACCAGCTGCCGGCGTACCATACCCATTACGACGGCGTGCCCACGCCGCTGATGACCATCTGCGTGGACCAGACCGAATTCGTGGTCTCCAAGCTCAAGGACCGGGGCACCCACCAGGCCTACGGCGTGGTGACCAACGCGCAGGACTTCATGCACGTGCTGCGCTTCTACGTCGAGAAAGGAACCCAGGCGTGATCCTCAACCAACCCGGCACCGGCTGGGCCCGGCTGGCGGAGCAGGTGGCCGTCGAGATCCCGGTGACCGAAGTGGATGGCGTGTGGCAGTTCCGCACCCTGCGGCGGGACGGGTGCGAGTTCGGCACCGCGGTGATCGCCCGGGTGGATGGCGAGGCGGGGGAGCGGCGCCGGATCTACACCGCGCGCTTCCAGCACACCCTCAAGGGCAAGGAGCGGGGCAAGTTCGCGGCGGTGCTGGAGGAGGTCGGCAGCGGCCCGGTCGAGACCCTCGGCGACCTGCTGGCGGGGGTGCGCAAGCGGCTGGAGGACGAGGATCCCCGCCCGGTGCCGCCGGCCGACTGGTTCCCGGTGCCGGATGGCGTACCTCAGCCCGGCTGAGGGAGAGCAGCTGGTCGAGCGGTTCCGGCGCTACCTGCGGGACCACGGCCAGCCCATCACCCGGCCCCGGGAACAGATCGCCCGGGTGGTGCTCTGTTCGGAGGGGCACCTCTCGGTCGAGCAGATCCGGCGCGACCTCGCGGCGGGCGGCGCCGCGGTGGGCCTGGCCACCATCTACCGCACCCTGGACCTGCTGCAGCAGAGCGGGCTGGTCCAGGCCCATGACTTCGGCCAGGGCTTCCGCCGCTTCGAACCCAACCCCACCCGGCCGGGCCACCACCACCTCATCTGCCTGCGCTGCGGTCGGGTCGAGGAATTCACCCACGAGCGGCTGGAGCGGATGCTGCCCATGATCGCCGACGAACACGGCTTCCAGGCGGAGCGCCACCGCCTCGAGCTCTATGGCACCTGCCGCGAGTGCCAGCGGAGGGCCTTTGGCTGACTTCTCCCTGCTGGTGGCCTTCACCGCCGGCATCCTGAGCTTCCTCTCCCCCTGCGTGCTGCCGCTGGTGCCGTCCTACATCGGCTTCCTGACCGGGATGTCGCTGGAGGAGATGACCACCCGCCGTCGCACCGCCCTGCTGCACGCGGTGCTCTTCGTGCTCGGGTTCAGCCTGGTCTTCCTGCTGCTCGGCGCCACGGCCAGCGCCCTGGGCCGCTCGCTGGCGTTCCACAAGGTGTGGCTCCAGCGCATCGGCGGGGTGCTGATCATCGCCTTCGGGCTGGTCTGCCTGGGGGTGATCAAGGCGGGGGTCCTGCTGCAGGATAAGCGCGTGCACCTGCAGGATAAGCCACTCGGCTACCTCGGATCGGTCCTGGTGGGCATGGCGTTTGCTGCCGGGTGGACGCCCTGCATCGGGCCCATCCTCGGCGGCATCCTGGGCCTGGCCTCCGCGACCGACACCTTCGGCCGGGGCATGCTGCTGCTCGGCGCCTATTCCGCCGGGCTGGCGGTGCCGTTCCTGCTCGCCGCGTGGGCGGTGGACCGGTTCCTCGGCTGGTTCCAGCGCTTCCGCCCGTACCTGCCCTGGGTGATGCGGGTGAGCGGGGTGCTGCTGATCGTGGTCGGGATCCTGCTCGTGACGGGGCAGTTCACCCGGCTCGCAGGGTGGCTGCAGGGACTGACGCCCGCGGGGCTGCTGGAACGACTGTAGCATATCGGGGCGCGGCGCCGGCCGGCGCCGGTGCCCACATCACCATGCCAAGGATCGTCGCCCGATGAGTTGGGAAGCCTGGTTCACCCTTGGCACCACCCTGCTGGCGCTGCTGCTCATGGCGCGCGAAGTCATCGCGCCGGCCAACGTCATGCTGGGCGCCGTGATCGTGCTGCTCCTCGCCGGCATCGTGAACCCGACCGAGGCCTTCCGCGGCTTCGGCAACTCGGCCCCCATCACCGTGGCCGCGCTCTACATCCTGGCCCGCGCGGTGGAAAAGACCGGCCTGATGCAGCCGCTGCTGGGCCCGCTGCTGGGCCGCGGCGCCGCCCGGCGCGGATCCCTGTTCCGGCTGTGCGCGTCCTCCGCCGGGGCGAGCGCCTTCCTCAACAACACCCCGCTCATCGCGATGCTGATCGCCCCGGTCTCCGACTGGGCGGAGCGTACCGGTGCCTCGCCGTCCCGCTACCTGATGCCGCTGTCGTACGCCGTCATCCTGGGCGGCGTGGCGACCCTGATCGGCACCTCCACCAACCTCGTCGTCTCCGGCCTGCTCGATGCCAAGACCGGGACGCCGATGGGCATGTTCGAGATCACCCCGATCGGCCTGCCGGTGGCGATCGTCGGGATCCTGCTGCTGGTGGTGCTGGCCCCCCGCCTGCTGCCCGAGCGCCGGCCCGCGCGGCGGGACCTCGAGGAAAACGGGCGCGAGTTCAGCGTGAGCATGCTGGTCACGGTCTCCGGCGCGCTGGACGGCCGCACCGTGGAGGAGGGCGGGCTCCGCAACCTGCAGGGCGTGTTCCTGATCGAGATCGAGCGCAGCGGCGACCTGATCGCGCCGGTGGGCTCGGCCACGATGCTGCATGGGGGGGACCGGCTCTGCTTCGTGGGCCGGGTGGACAACGTGGTGGACCTGCAATCCATCCGCGGGCTGGAATCGGCGGAGGCGCGGCACCTCGCCGGCTACGACACCGCCGCCCACACCTTCTTCGAGGCGGTCATCGGCGCCACCTCGCCGCTGGTGGGCAAGACCCTCAAGGAAGTCCAGTTCCGTGGCAAGTACCAGGCGGCGGTCGTCGCGATCCATCGCGCGGGGCAGCGGGTCAATGCCAAGCTGGGCGACGTGGACCTGCGCACCGGCGATACCCTGCTGCTGCTCGCCGACCCCGGCTTCCGCAGCCGCTGGCGCGACCGCGGCGAGTTCCTCCTGATCTCGCCCCTCGGTGGCACGCCGCCCGGCGTGACCCGCAAGGCGGGGATCGTGGCCGTGATCATGACCGCGGTGGTGGTCGTGGCGGGGCTCGGGGTGCTGCCGATGCTGCAGGCGTCGCTGGTGGCGGCGGTGGCGCTGGTGGCCTTCGGCGTGCTCACCGCCGGCGAGGCGCGCAGCGCGGTGGACCTCGACGTGATCCTGATGGTGGCGTCGTCGTTCGGGCTGGGCGCGGCGATGGAGAACTCGGGCCTGGCCGACAGGCTGGCGGGGGGGATCATCGGGGTGTTCCACGGCTTCGGGCCGCTCGGCATCCTGCTCGGGATCATCCTGGCCACCAGCCTCGTGACCGAGATGATCTCCCACGCCGCCGCCGCGGCGATCGTGTTCCCGATCGCCTGGTCGGCGGCGGGGTCCATCGGCGCCGACCCGCGGCTCTTCGGGGTCGTGGTGGCCACCATGGCCTCCACCTCGTTCCTGACCCCCATCGGCTACCAGACCAACACCATGGTGTACGGGCCGGGCGGGTATCGCTTCACCGACTACGCCCGGCTCGGCGCGCCGCTCACGCTGGCGGTGATCGTCACGATCCTGCTGGTGGCCCACTTCGGCTACGGGCTCGGCTGAGCCTCACTCCTCCGCCGCGGCCTCCCCGGCGCCCGCCAGCTCCTCCTCCACCTCCTGGCGCTTGAGCAGCTCCCAATAGCGTCCCTGCCGCGCCATCAGGTCGTCGTGGACGCCCTGTTCCACGATCCGTCCGCCGTCCAGCACCAGGATCCAGTCGGCATCCCGCACCGCCGAGAGCCGATGGGAGATGATCACGCGGGTGCGCTCCGCCAGCGCACCGCGCAGCCCGCGCAGGATCCGCTGCTCCGTCTCGCCATCGACGGCCGACAGGGCGTCGTCCAGTACGAAGATCGGCGGCTCCTGAGCCAGCGCCCGCGCGATGGCGGTCCGCTGCCGCTGGCCGCCGGAGAGGTTCACGCCCCGCTCGCCGAGCATGGTGTCCACGCCGCGCGGCAGCGACGGGAGCGCCTCGGCAAGCTGGGAAGTGGCGGTCACCCGCTCCAGCCGGCCGTCGTCAGGGGCGCCGAGGAGCACGTTGTGGCGCAGGGTGTCGCTGAAGAGGAAGGTTTCCTGCGGCACGAACCCCACCGTCCGGTGCAGCTCCTCCAGGGTGAGGTCCCGCAGGTCCACCCCGTCCACCAGGACCCGGCCCGCGACCGGGTCGTAGGTGCGCACGATGAGTTCGGCGAGGGTGGACTTGCCGCTCCCGGTGGCGCCGACCACCCCGAGCGAGGCCCCGGCCGGCACCGTGAAGGAGATGTCGGCGAGGACCGCCCCGCGCTCCGGCGCGTTGGGGTAGTGGAACGAGACCCCCTCGAAGGTCAGGCTCCGGGCGGCCCGGCCGGGGGGGAGGGGGACCGGCGCCGCCGGCGGACGGATGTCCGGGGCGGCGTCGAACAGCTCGTTGATCCGCCCCATCGAGGCCTCGCCCCGCTGGACCAGGTTCACCACCCATCCCAGGGCGATCATCGGCCAGACCAGGGTGACCAGGTACACCCCGAAGGCGACGAACTCGCCGGCCGTCATGGTGCCCTGGATCACCAGCCTCCCCCCCACCCAGATCACCACCACGGCCCCCAGCCCGCCGAACAGAGCGAGCAGCGGGTGGAAGGCACCGATCACCCGGGCGAGTGATAGATTGCGGCGCGCGTATTCCGCGTTTAACGTGCTGAACCGTTCGACCTCCGCCGCCTCCTGACGATAGGCGCGGACGATGCGGGCGCCGGACAGGTTCTCGTGTGCGGCGCTGGACAGGTCGGAGAAGGCGGCCTGGATCTTCGTGGTCCGCACGTGGATCGCGCGGCCGAAGAGCACCATCCCGACGGGGAGCCCGAGCAGGGGCAGCAGGGCGAGCCCGGTGAGCCGCGGGCTGATGTGCAGCATGTAAGGCAGCACCAGCGCGGTCCGGACGATGGTGTCGCTCAGGTACATGAGGCCCGGCCCCGCCACCATGCGCACCGCGAGCAGGTCGTTGGTGCTCCGGGCCATGAGGTCGCCGGTCTGGAACCGGTCGTAGAAGGCGGCGGAGAGGCGCTGCAGGTGCTGGTAGAGGCGGTCCCGGAGGTCGGTCTCGACCCGGCGGCTGACGCTGTTGAGCGTCATCCGCATGCCGAAGCGGGTCAGGCCGCCCGCGGTCGCGACGGCCAGCAGCAGGAGGATGGCGTGCCGCACGGCGGCGGCCCCATCCACGGCCCCCAGCGCGTCGATCCCCTGCTGCAGGAATCGCGGGGCCAGGGTGGTGAAGAAGTTGGAGAGAACCACGAACAGGAGGCCGGCGGCAAAGGTGGGCCAGTAGGGCCGGGCCGCGGGCAGGAGTCGCCGGAGTTGCAGCATCGTGCTTCAATGTCGCCCGGGCGCGCCGCGCCCGGCAAGTCACCCGTCGAGGGAGGTCCCATGGTTCGGAAGCTCAGCGCAGGACTCATTCTCCTGGCCCTGGCCGCGTGCGGTGGCAAGGGCGGGGAGCAGCAGGCACAGGCCGACAGCCTGTCGCGTGACCTGCAGCTCGCCCCCGCCGAGTCCACCACGGCGCTGAACGACCAGCCGGCGGCCGGGCAGGAGGCGGCCCCGGCCCCCGCGCCGGCGCCCGGCACCACTCCGGCCCCGGCGCAGCCCAAGCCGAAGCCGGCGACCAACCCGGCGCCCTCCGCCCCGGCCCCGGCGGCCCCGGCGCCCCGGGCGATGAGCATCGCCAGCGGCACCCAGATCAACGCCACCGCCAACGACTCGCTGCACTCGCGGCACGACAAGGTGGGCAAGACCTTCCACGCCACCGTCAGCGAGGACGTGAAGGACGCCAGCGGGCACGTCGCGATCCCGGCCGGGTCGGTGATCACGTTCAAGGTGATCGCGCTGGAGCCGGCCAAGAACAAGAGCGCGGCGGACGGCAAGGTGCGGATCTCGGCGCAGGAGGTGGTGATCGGCGGGCAGTCCTACCCGATCAGCGGCGAGGCCGGAGCCAAGGACATCGAGCATGACCTGGTCGGCCAGGGCGTCACCGCGGGCGCCGCGGTGCGGGTCGGCGCGGGCGCCGCGGGCGGCGCGGTGGCCGGCAAGGTGGTCGGCGGCAAGACCGGCGCGATCGTCGGCGGCATCGCCGGTGCGGTCGGTGGCGCGGTGCTGGCGGACAAGACCGCCGACCGCGACGTGGTCGTGGCGCCCGGCTTCAAGGTCATCGTGACCCTGGGCGCGAACTTCAACATCACCCGCTGAGCCGCGGTCCGGGCACGCCCGGACGCAGGACGGGGGACGGGGCGCCTTGCGCCCCGTCCCCCGTCGGTCGTTGCGGCGGTCAGTAGCCGCTGCCGCCGCCACCCAGGCGCGGATCGGAGACACCCTCCCACCCCGTCGGGGTGCGGATGATGGCTTCCACGTCCCCCCAGCGGCCGCGATAGACCACCTTGTGCCCCATCGCCTCCAGCGCGGTGACCGCGCCGGGGAGGAAGCCGTTCCGCTCCAGCCGCACCTCGTCGGGCAGCGCCTGGTGGTGCATCCGCGGCGCGGCCACGGCGTCCGGCAGCGGCATGTGGTGGTCAATGACATTGGAGATGACGTGGTACACCTGGGTGATGATGGTCGGGCCGCCCGGGGTGCCCACCACCATGTACAGCCGGCCCGACGGGTCCAGCACGATGCTCGGCGTCATCGCCGAGAGCATCCGCTTGCCCGGCTGGATCGCGTTGGCCTCGCCCTGGACCAGGCCGTAGCCGTTGGGCTTGCCGGGGGCCGTGGTGAAGTCGTCCATCTCGTCGTTCAGGAGGAATCCCGCGCCCGACACCGCCGCCGCGCTGCCATAGCTGTCGTTGAGGGTCGTGGTGCAGCTGACGGCATTGCCCTCGGCATCCACCACGGAATAGTGGGTGGTGGAGTTGCCGTCGCGCAGCGTCGGGTCGAACGGCGGCGTGGGGGTGGCCCGGGTCAGGTTGATCTGGCCCCGCAGCTGCGCCGCGTACTCCTTCGAGAGCAGCCGCTCCAGCGGCATCTTCACGTAGCCCGGGTCGCCGAGGTAGATGTTGCGGTCGGTGAAGGCCCGGCGCATCGCCTCGGTCTCGCGGTGCAGCAGGTCCGCGGAGCCGAACGGGGGCAGGGGGCCGTAACCCTCGAGGATGTTGAGGATGAGCGCCAACGTCACCCCGCCGGACGACGCCGGGGGCATGGAATAGACGGTGTAGCCCCGGTAGCTGATCCGGATCGGCTCCCGCCACTCGGCCTTGTAGCCGGCCAGGTCCGCCAGGCTGATCAGCCCGCCGCCCCGATCCATCTCCGCCACGATCGAGTCCGCCACCCAGCCGCGGTAGAACCCGTCGGCCCCATGGTCCCGGATGGCCTCGAGGGTGCGCCCCAGGTCCCGCTGGGTCCAGCGGCTGCCGGGCGCCGGGGCCTGGCCATTGTCGGGGAGGAAGTACCGCCGCGAGGCGGCGAAGGTGTACAGCCAGGCGCGGTGCCCGTCCAGCGAGCGACTGCGGTAGTCGTCCACCACGAAGCCGTCGTTGGCGAGGCTGATCGCCGGGGCGATCACCTGGGCGAACGGCAGCCGGCCGAAGCGCCGGTGGGCGGTGACCAGCCCGGCCACCGAACCGGGCACGCCCGCGGCGAGGGGGCCCTTGTCCGAGAGCGCCGTCGGCTCGCCGGCGCGGTCGAGGTACATGTCGTGGCTGGCCCGGCCCGGCGCGGCCTCGCGGTAGTCGAGCGCGGCGTTGCTGCCGTCCGCCAGGTGGAATACCATGAACCCGCCGCCGCCGATATTGCCGGCCTCGGGGTGCACCACCGCCAGCGCGAAGCCCACCGCCACCGCCGCGTCCACCGCGTTGCCGCCCTGCTCCAGGATCGTCCGGCCGACGTCGCTTGCCAGCGGGCTGCCGGAGACCACCATCGCCTGCCGCCCATCGGCCACACGGGCCTTGCCGGCGTAGGGCCACGCGGAATTGATGCCGGCGTGGAGCGCGGGCGCCGCGGCGGGCCCCGATGCGGGGGTGCGGTGGGCACAGCCGGCGAGCGCAGTGACGAGGAGGAGGGCGAGGGGACGACGCACTGAGACCTCGAGGTGGTGGGCGGGATCGTGTTGCTGGCTTGGTCCGGACTCCCCTAATTTACGGTGCGAATCCCCCGGGGACCAATGACCGACAATTTCCTCGACCCTCGGCTCACCGAGCGGCGCAACCCGCGCTCCGCGGGCATTGACCGCGCCTCCGCGCTGGAGCTCGTGGACCTCATCAACGCCGAGGACCGCGCGGTCCCGCTGGCCGTCGGCGAGGCCCGCGAGGAGATCGCCCGGGCCATCGACCTGATCGAGGCCGCCTTCCGCCAGGGCGGCCGGCTGTTCTACGTCGGTGCCGGGACCAGCGGGCGGCTGGGCGTGCTGGATGCGTCGGAGTGCCCGCCCACCTTCGGCACCGATCCCGGGATGGTCCAGGGAATCATCGCCGGGGGCTATCCGGCGCTGCTGCGCTCCGTGGAGGGCGCCGAGGACGACCTCAACGCCGGGATCGCGGCGGTGGACGGCGCGGGCCTCGGCGCCGCCGACGTGCTGGTGGGCATCGCGGCGAGCGGCACCACGCCCTTCGTGCGGGCGGCGCTGGGCCGGGCCCAGACGCTCGGGGCGCGGTCCGTCCTGCTCACCTGCGCCGAGCCGCCGCCGCTGCTCCGCGAGACCTGCGATGTCTGCATCGTGGTGCTCGTGGGCCCCGAGGTCGTGACCGGATCCACCCGGATGAAGGCCGGCACCGCCACCAAGCTGGTCCTCAACCTGCTCACCACCGGCGCCATGATCCGGCTGGGCAAGACCTACGGCAACCTGATGGTGGACCTGCGCGCCTGGAACGCCAAGCTGCAGGACCGGAGCGAGCGGATCCTCATGGAGGTGACGGGTGTGGACCGGGCCCGCGCGCGGGACGTCCTGGCCGCGGCCGAGGGCCGGGTGAAGGTGGCGCTGGTGATGCAGCGGCGCGGGGTGGACTACGCCGGGGCGGTGGCGCTGCTCGAGGCGCACCAGGGCCGGCTGCGCGAGATCCTCGGGGACCCGCCGGCGGTAGCCGGGGCATGACCGAGCGTCCCACCCTGGCCGTCGGCCTCATGTCCGGCACCTCCCTCGACGGGGTGGACGCCGCGCTGGTGCGCATCGCCGGTCCCACGGCGGTGGACCTCCTGGGCTTCGAGGCCCGCCCCTATCAGGCGGGGGAGCGGGAGCAGGTGCTCGCCGGCATCGCGGCCGGTGGCGCCCGGGAGCTGGCGCGGCTCCACGTGCGGCTCTCCGAGTGGGCGGCGGAGGCGGTGGAGGCGCTGCTCGCGGTGACCCACACCCGCGCCTCGGACCTCGGGTTCATCGCGATGCATGGCCAGACCATCTGGCACGAGCCGCCGGCGGTGAGCTGGCAGCTGGGCGAACCCGCGGTGCTGGCGGAGCGCTTCGGGGTGCGGGTGGTGAGCAACTTCCGCGCGCGCGATGTCGCCGCCGGCGGCCAGGGCGCGCCGCTGGTCCCCATGGCCGACATGCTGCTCTTCGGCCATCCGGACCACACCCGGGTGCTGCTCAACCTGGGCGGGATGGCCAACCTCACCATGGTGCCGCGCCGCTCCGAGGAGCACGGAGTCACCGCCTTCGACACCGGCCCGGGGGTCGCGCTGGTGGACGCGGTGGCGCGCATGGTGGACCGCTCGCTGCGCTTCGACCAGGACGGGCGGCTGGCGGCGCAGGGCACGGTGCGCGCGCCGCTGCTCGAGTCGCTGCTGGCCGACCCCTACTTCGCGGCCGACCCGCCCAAGAGCACCGGGCGGGAGCACTTCGGCCTGGCGCTGGCGGAGCGGATCCACCGCGAGGCCCCGGGCGCCGACGGCGTGGCCACCGCCGTGGAGCTGACGGCCCGCTCCGTGGCCGATGCGATCGCGCGCTGGATCCCGGGATCGCCCGAGGTGATCGGGTCCGGCGGCGGGATGCGGCACCCGGTGCTCCGCGCCCGGCTGGAGGCGCTGCTCGGCGCCCGCGGCCTGGCCCTGCAGTCTTTTGACGCGCTGTTCTTCGACGGCGACGCGAAGGAAGCCGTGGCCTTCGCCCTGCTGGGCTACCTCACGATCCACGGCCAGCCGGGCAACCTCCCCGCCGCCACCGGCGCGCGGGCGTCCCGGATCCTCGGGCAGGTCACCCCCGCATGACGGTCGCGCGCCTGGTGCTCCCGGCCCTCCGCTGGCGCCGGGAGACGGGCTTTCACCACGAGGAGGCGGCCATCGAGGCCGCGCTCGACCTCGGGGTGGGCGGCTTCATCATCTTCGGCGTACCCGGGGCGCGGGCCGAGGAGGTCGCGGCGCTGGTGGCAGGGATCCGGGGCCGCGCCGGCCGGCCGCTCCTGATCGGGGCCGACCTCGAGCGCGGCGCCGCCCAGCAGGCACGCGGGCTTACACCGGTGCCCCCGCCGCGGGCGCTGGCCTCGCTCCGCGACGACGAGGTGATCGCCTGGGCGGGGCGGGTGACCGGGCGCGACGCGCGGAGCCTCGGGGTGAACTGGGTCTTCGCACCGGTGGCGGACCTCGACCTGGAGCCGGCCAACCCGATTGTCCAGACCCGCGCCTTCGGCGCCGACCCGGCCATGGTCTCGCGCCAGGTGGAGGGCTGGATCCGCGCCTGCCAGGCGGAAGGGGTACTGGCCTGCGCCAAGCACTACCCCGGGCATGGCCGCACCCGGCACGACTCCCACCAGCGCCTCCCCGAGGTGGACGAACCCACGGATGTCCTTGCCGCCACCGACCTGGCGCCGTTCGGCGCCGCGGTCCGGGCGGGGGTGGCGGCGGTGATGACCTCGCATGTCGCCTTCCCGCGGTGGGATCCGAGCGGCCTCCCCGCGACCAGGTCCCGCGTGATCCTGGGCCACCTTCGCGCCTCGCTCGGCTTCGGCGGGCTGGTGGTCACCGATGCGTTCATCATGAGCGGGGCGCAGTCGGGTGCCACCGAGGCGGAAGCCGCCGTGGGCGCCGTGGTGGCGGGGTGCGACCTGCTGCTCTATCCCGGGGACCTGCCGGGAACGGTGAGCGCGCTCGAGGCCGCGCGCCGGGCGGGGACGCTCACCGAGGCGCGGATGGCGGAGGCGCTGGCCCACTACGACGCCGCGCTGGCGCGGGCCCCCCACGATGCACCGCCGGCGGTGCCGGACCATGCCGGTGCACGTGCCATCGCGGCCCGCCTGCTCGATGCGGGCGTACCCCGGGGCGCGCCGCCCGACCGGCTGGACGGGATCACGCTGGAGATCGTGGACGACGACCTCGGCGGCTGGTACGCGCCCGGCCCCAATGACCTGGTGCGGCGGCGCCTGGCGACGCTGGGCCAGTTCGAGCGGCACGACGCGCCCAGGGTGGTCCTGGCCTTCGCTGAACCGCGGGCGGCCAAGGGGCGGGGCGGCTTCGGGACGGAGAGCCTCGCCCGGCTCGACGCGGTTGCGCCGGGCGCTGCGCTGATCGTGCTCTTCGCACACGAACGGCTGGTCGCGGAGCTGCCGGGGGAGGCGCCGGTGCTGGTGGCGTGGCACCGGCAGCCGCTGATGCAGGAGGCCGTGGCCGACTGGCTTGCTGCCCGGCTGGGCGGCACCGCGTGACGCTGCTCGATTGGCTGGTGGTCGCCGGCTACCTCGGCGGCAGCCTCCTGCTCGGGCTGTGGGTGGCGCGGCGGGGCTCCCGCAACCTGGCCGAGTTCTTCGTGGGCGGCCGGGCCATCCCCTGGTGGCTCGCGGCGACCTCGATGGCCGCCACGACCTTCAACGTGGACACGCCGCTCTACGTGGCCGGGGTGGTGGCGCGGAAGGGGGTCGCGGGCAACTGGGAGTGGTGGTGCTTCGCGTTCTCCCACGTGCTGGTGGCGGTGCTGCTGGCCAAGCTGTGGCGCCGCGCCAGTGTCCTGACGGACCTCCAGCTCACCGAACTGCGCTACGGCGGTCCGCCCGCCGCCTTCCTGCGCGGTTTCCGCGCCTTCCTGTTCGCGGTGCCGCTCAACTGCATCTCCATCGGTTACGGCATGCTGGCCCTGCGGAAGGTGCTGGAGGGGCTGGGGCTGCTCGGCGCGTTCGCCGGGCTGCCCGGCGGGGACCGCCTCTGGGCGGTGCTGCCGATCGTCTTCCTGACCCTCGCATACACCGCGGTGGCGGGCCTCTGGGGCGTGGTGGTCACCGACCTGCTGCAGTACGTCCTGGCCATGGCCGGCGCGGTGCTGGTGATGGGCTTCGCGTTGCACGAGGTCGGCGGTCTCGGCGCGCTGGTGGCCGGGATCCGCGCCTCGGGGCAGGGCAGTCACCTGCAGCTGGTGCCGCACGGCCCCGACGCGCTGCTGCCGCTGGGCACGCTGGCGGGCTACCTCGGCATCCAGTGGTGGGCGTTCCGCAACAGCGACGGTGGCGGGATGTTCGTGCAGCGGCTCTCCGCCACGGCCAACGAGCAGGAGGCGGAGCGGGCGACGCACGCCTTCAACATCCTCAATTACCTGGTGCGGACCTGGCCCTGGGTGCTGGTGGGGCTGGCGGCGCTGGTGCTGCTGCCCGGCCTGGCCGACCCGGAGCTGGCCTACCCGATCCTCATGCGGCGCTACCTGCCGCCGGGGCTGCTCGGGCTGGTCTTCGCCAGCCTGCTCGCGGCGTTCATGTCCACGGTCTCCACCCAGGTCAACTGGGGCGCGAGCTACGTGGTGAACGATCTCTACGCCCGGTTCCGCGGGGTCAGCGACGACCGCATGCTGCTCGGCATGGCGCGCTGGGCCTCGGTCGGGATCACCCTGCTCGCCGCGGCGGTCTCGTTCGTGATGGATGACGTGGGGACGGTGTTCCGCTTCCTGATCCTCATCGGGACCGGGCCGGGGCTGGTGCTGCTGCTGCGCTGGTTCTGGTGGCGGGTCAACGCCTGGGCGGAGATCGCCGCGATGGCGACGGCGGTGGTGATCGCCTTCCTGAGCCTGCTGCCGGCGTACGGCGGCCTCACCTACGGTGCCCGGCTCGCGATCACCGCCTTCGGCACCATGGCGGTGTGGGTTCCGGTGATGCTGCTGACGCCGCCCGAGGCGTCGGAGGTGCTGGAGGGGTTCTATCGGCGGGTGCGGCCCGGCGGAGCCTGGGGGCCGCAGCGCGAGGCCACCGGGCTGGCCCCGCTCGACGACCTGGGCCGCGACCTCAGGCGATGGCTGGCCTGGAGCGTGGGGCTCCTGGGGGCGATGCTGGGGCTCGGCGCGCTCCTGCTCCGCTAGGCGACGTGGCCAGGAGCTGTTCCAGCGGCACCGGCTCGCCGATCGCGTAGCCCTGGGCATAGTCCACGCCGAGAGTCCGGAGCGTCTCCAGCGTCTCGAGGTTCTCCACTCCCTCCGCCACCACCTTGAGGCGCATCACGTGGCCCACCCGGGTGATGGCCTCCACCATCGCATGCTCGATCGGATCGGATTCGATGTGCCGCAGGAAGGCGCCGGCGATCTTGAGCGCGTCCACCGGCAGGCTCTGCAGGTAGGCGAACGAGGACATCCCGCTGCCGAAGTCGTCCAGCGCGAACCAGCACCCCATCGCCTTGAGCTCGCGGATGAACTGCGCCGCCAGCGACAGGTTGGCGATCGCCGCCGTCTCGGTGATCTCGAAGCACAGCGCCTCGGGCGGCAGCGCATGGCGCGCCAGCGCCTCGCGCACGTAGGCCAGCATGCTCGGGTCGCCCAGCGAGGCGCCGGAGAGGTTGATCGACACGATCGGCACCGGCCCCCGGTGCACCAGCCGCTCGTAGAGCGCCGTCACCTCGCGCACCACCCAGCGGTCCACCGCCCCCATCAGGTTGTAGCGCTCCGCCGCCGGGATGAACGCGCCCGGGGCGATGATCGTCCCGTCGCGTTCCATGAGCCGCAGCAGCACCTCCAGCCGGGCCGGCTCGCCGGCGCGGGGGACCAGCGGGCTGATCACCTGGCCGTACAGCCGGAAGCGCTGCTCCTCCAGCGCGCTGGTGATCCGGGAGACCCACTGCATCTCGCCCTGGCGCACCGCGAGCAGCACGTCATTGGGCTCGTAGAAGTGCACCCGGTTGCGGCCCCGCTCCTTCGCGGCGTAGCAGGCGGCATCCGCGTCGCGCAGCAGGGAGGCGAGGCTCTCGCTCTCCGCGGTCACCGGGACCACCCCGATGCTCACCCCCAGCGCGAACGGCTTCCCCTCCCACACGAAGCGGAACTCCTGGATGGTGGCCAGCAGCTCGTGCGCCACTCGCGCCGCCTGCCCGGGAGAGCAGTGCTCCAGCAGCACCCCGAATTCGTCGCCGCCCAGCCGGGCCAGGGTGTCGCGGCGGCGGACCTTCCGGCTCAGCGCCTGCGCCAGCTGCCGGAGCAGCTCGTCGCCCGCCACGTGACCGCAGGTGTCGTTCACCACCTTGAACTGGTCCAGGTCCAGGAAGCAGAGCGCGTGGGTCACCGACTCCTGCTGCGCCCGGGTGAGGGCCCGGCCCACGCGGCGCTCGAACTCGTGCCGGTTCACCAGCCCGGTCAGGAAGTCGTGACTGGCCTGGTGCGCCAGCTGCCGCGCCATGCTGCGGGCCCGGCTCACATCATGGAAGATGAACACCGCGCCGAGCAGCTCGCCGTCGCCGGCCACCACCGGGGCGGCGCTCTCGTCGATCGAGAACTCCCGGCCGTCCGGCCGGATGAGCAGCGAGAAGTTGGAGCGGCCGACCACCCGCCGTTCCCGGAGCGCCACCTCCACCGGGTTGTCCAGCGGCTCGCGGGTGGTCTCGTGGACCAGCACCAGCACGTCGCCGATGGGGACCCCCGCGAGGTCGCCCGGGGTGCCACCCAGCAGGTCCACTGCCACCGGATTGAGGTATTCGATCCGTCCCTCGGCATCGGTCCGGATCACCCCGTCGCCGATCGAGCCCAGCGTCACCTCGGCCCGCTCCTTCTCCTCCGAGAGCCGCCGCTCCAGCCGCTTCCGCTCGGTGATGTCGCGGGCCAGGGTGGAGAAGAAGTCCACCTCGCCGGCGGTGGAGCGGTGGCAGATCAGGACCTGCGACAGGGTAAGCTCGCGTCCGTCGGCCAGCAGGAAGGTGGACTCGCCGCTCCAGGTGCCGGCAGTCTCGGCCGCGAGCCGCGCCTCCGGCCGGAGCAGCACCCGCGAGGCCGCGAGGGTGTCGCCCCCCTCGTTCCCGCCGGCGGCCAGGAGCGCCTGGCCGGCCTGGTTGAGGTAGAGCGGCTGCCCGTCGCGATCGGCGAAGCAGACCGGGTCGGTGGTGGACTCGAGCACCGCCGCCAGGCGGCGCTGGAGCCCCGAGAGTGCCGCCGCGCGCCGCCGGGCGAGCAGCAGGCTCGCGAGCACCGCAAGGAACAGGACCAGCGTGATTGCCAGCGCCACCAGCAGGGCCTGGCGCGCCGTGTCCACCACGTGGAAGGCGGCGCCCCGCGACGCCTCGACGCCGATGCCCAGGCCCAGCTGGCTGTCCCAGTCCCACGCCCCCACGACCATGTGTCCGTTCCGGTCGCGGTAACCCTCCAGGTCAATCCCCGAGCCTTCCGAGATCGCGGCGGTCGCCATCCGGGTCAGGCGGTGGGTGACCGGGTTCTCCAGCCGCGTCGGGTCCCCCCACGGGGAGCGCGGGGTGCTGCTGCCGAGGACGCGGCCGTTGTGATCGAAGAAGGTCACTTCGCCCAGTGCCTCGTGATGGCTCTGGGCGGCGAGCTGGTCGAGGTCGGCCTGCCGGGGCAGGACCAGGGCGAGCACCGCGACCGGGAGCCCGGTGCCGTCGCGCACCGGGGCGAGCGTCGCCAGCGGACCCGCCTCGGGGCCGGGCCGGTCGAAGCTGGCGACGGTGGGGAGCCCGTCGAGCGCCCGTTCGAAGGCCGCCTCGAGGCCGTGCGGCAGCTGGAGCGGCAGGGAGTCGGGTTCGCGCAGCACGGCGTGACCGCTGGCGTCGAGGATCCAGAACCCGCCGAGGCTGTTGGCCCGGACCGCCGGCCGGACCACCCGGAGCACGGAGCCGGTATCCACCGCCGGGGCCCGGCCCGAGATCGGGGGGGCCACGAGGCCACTCACCGCGGCGGCGAGTCCCCGGTCGGCCGCCAGCCCGGCGGCGAGCACCTGCTGCCGGGTCACCCAGTGGTGGGTGGCTTCCCGGGCGCTGGCCAGCACCGTGGTAAGGCTGGTCCGCACCGATTCCCTGACCGCTTCATGAATCTGCCCCAGGGTCCACCAGGTTCCGGCCCCGACGCCCACCACGAACAGGAGAATGCCGCCGAGCGCCACCCTTCCGGGGAGCCGCTCCAGCATGCCTCGAATCTGGACTGAAGAGAACGGGGACATTCCGCCCATCATGTGAGCGGACAGGGGTGGGGGGCGGTGACCCCCCTCACCCCGGGGGGTTACTCGTCGCGGAGGAGAGTGCGGGCGAAGCGGACGGGGACCGAGTACAGGACCCGGCCATTGGTGCCGGGCTGGCCCCCGTAGAGGATCCCGATGACGTAGCCGTCCCGGTTCAGGATCGGGCTGCCGGAGGAGCCCTGGGCGCCGTAACCGTCGAGCTGGAGGAGGCCGGGCTGGATCCGGGAGACCGTGCCAAGACTCAGGGTCGCGGCCACCCCGCGCTGGGCCCAGTCACTCCCGCCCTCCAGGTCGAGTCCCAGGGGGAAGCCCAGGATCGCGGCCGGCTCCCCCACCTCTACCGCACGGGTGGTGTCCGCCAGCCCCTTCACCACCGGGAAGCCGCGGTGCACGCTGGCCCGCAGCAGGGCCAGGTCGGCGTCGCCGGAGACCCGAAGGATGTCGGCCCGGAAGTTCTGTCGCGAGCCCTCGAACACGATCCCGATGCGCGACGCGAGCGCCCCGTTGGTGTCCACCACGACGTGCTTGTTGGTGAGCAGCAGGCCGCCGGTCGGGTCGGACTGCACCGCGAAGGCGGTGCCGGTGACCACCTTCCCGCTGGGAAACTCCACGAAGACCAGTGCGATGGCGTCGCGGTTGGCGGCGGCGATGCCGCGGGCGTCCATGGTCGCGGCGCCCGCCAGCGTGCGCTGCTGCTTGAGCGCGGCCTCCAGCCGGTTGCGCAGCTCGGCGATCTGGGACGCATCGTTGGGGGCCTGTGCCAGGAGCTGCCGCAGCCGGTTGGCCTCCGCCTCCGCCGAGTCCAGCGCGGTGCGGAGCCCGACGCTGCCCTCGGAGAGGGAGCGGATCTCCTGCATCAGGCTGTCCACCTGGCCCAGCAGCAGGCGGCGCTGGGTCGCGAGCGCCTCGCCGGTCTGCCGTACCTGCCACAGGTAGAGGCCGGAGAGCGCCACCAGCAGCCCGAACAGGCCGAGGGCGGTGTTGCGGAGGGTGCGGGTCTGCCGCTTCACCTCCATCCGCACCCGGGTCTGGGTGCCGGGCCCCGGGGTGCGGCGCGGGGTGCGCATCTGCTCCGGGGTGAGCTTGGGCGGCGGTGGGGGCAGGGGGGGCGGCGCCTGACCGAAGACGACCGTGCCTTCCGGCTTCGGGGGCGCCGGGGCGGTGGCCGGGGCCGCGGCGGGTGGCGTCGGCGCGGCGCCGATGGCGGTGAACTCGACCTGGGGGCCATTCGCCCCGAAGCGGACCACGTCCCCGGTGGCGAGCACGTGGTCACCCGTCAGGCGCTTGCCGTTCACCATGGTGCCGTTGGTGCTGCCAAGGTCGCGGAGGACGTAGAAATCACCCACCAGGGTGACCGAGGCGTGGCGGCTGGAGACGTCGAGGTCCT
The DNA here is from genome assembly GCA_964647615.1 of uncultured Gemmatimonadaceae bacterium. Taxonomy (GTDB): domain Bacteria; phylum Gemmatimonadota; class Gemmatimonadetes; order Gemmatimonadales; family GWC2-71-9; genus JADJOM01. Next base: position 27,553 of record CAZYIV010000029.1, read on the forward strand.
TCTCCGCGTCGAAGCGCAGCTCCGACTGCGGGTGCCGGCCGATGCCGATGTGGGCCTGGCTGAAGATGTCCGTCTGGCCGGTGCGGGCGCCCGAGAGGAAGGTGAACTGGGCTTTCATCCGCTCGGGATCAGCTGGCGCCGAGGGCGAAGTACAGCGCCGCGGCGAGGCCAAGCAGCGCCAGCAGGCCGTAGAGCAGCTTGCGCGGCGCGGCCGGCTGCTCGCTCAGCGGCACCGGGGCGGGGCTGCCGGTGTACACGGGGACCGGCTCGGTGGTCGCGTCGCCTTCGGTGAGGGGGTAGACCCGATGCCCGACGCCGGCCGCGCCAGCCGGCTCCGGCAGGCCCGGGCCGCCGAACCGGGCCGCGATGGCGGTGATGTTGTCCGGCCCGCCGCGTTCGTTGGCCATGGTGATCAGCCGGGAGCAGACCTCTACCAGCTCCGGGGTCTCCGCCGCGACCTGGGCGATCTCCTCCTTCTTCACCTGGCCGGAGAGCCCGTCGGAGCAGAGCACCAGCAGGTCGCCGCGGCGGAGCGACTGGTAGGTCAGGTCCACCTTCACCCGCGGATCGGGGCCCAGCGCCTGGAGGATGATGTTGCGGCGCTCGCTCTGCTCCGCCTCTTCCTCGCTGATCTCGCCGGCTTCCACCAGGCGCTGCATCAGCGACTGGTCCTTGGTGAGCTGGGTGATGGCGCCGCCGCGGATCAGGTAGGCCCGGCTGTCGCCCACCTGGGCCAGGTACAGGTCGCTGCCGAACACCCCGGCCACGGTGGCGGTGGTGCCCATGCCGCGGACCTCGGGGTGGTCCTTGGCGTGCTGGTGGATCCGGTTGTTGGCCAGCTCCACCGCCTCCTTCATGCGGTAGGCGAACCGCTGGGCCGTGGCGGCATCGTCGGCGATCCAGACGGTGGACATGTGGGTGAAGACCAGGTCGGCGGCCATCCGGCTGGCGATCTCGCCCGCGGCGGCGCCGCCCATGCCGTCGGCCACCATGAACAGCGTGCCGCGGGGCCCCACGTCGTGCTCCCGCACGTCGGGCTGCAGGCTCGCGACCTTGCGACCCAGATCCGCGACGAGGAACGTGTCCTCGTTGTGGTCGCGGGTCCGGCCGACATCGGTCTTGCCGAAGACGGAGATGTGGACGCTGGCTTGGGCCATGCTGGTCCTCAGTTGAACACCCTGGCTGCCCGGCGCCGGTTACTGCGACGGCGGGGCGAACACCCGCAACTGCCCCTCGTACTCGCTGTTCCCCGGGTCCAGCGCGATCGCCTCATCCAGCCAGCGCTTCGCTTGGGTGCGGTCCTGCTCCTTCAGGTACCCCTGATACAGCACGAACGCCGCCTGGGCACGGGTCCTCTTCGGCATGGTGGCCAGGTCGTAGGCCTGCCGCGCCACCCGTTTCCCTTCCGCCAACTGCGTCGGCGACTCGACCCAGTCGGGATCATCGTAGAAGGGCTTGAGCCTGGCGGCCACCACCGTCGGGTCCGGTCCGGCCGGCACCGGGTCCGTCCGCGGCGGGTCGCTGGTCCTCCCGCCACCGTTGTTCGGCCGGACGTTGCCGTCTGCCGGCGGTTTCGTGGTGGTATCCGGGTGGCTCAGCGGCACCACCGGGCCAGGATCCTGGCTGGTGCCGCCCGCGGGCTTCGTGGTGTCCGCTCCCTGAGCCACCAGCTGGGTGCTGTCCTGGCCCGCCGGTGTCGGCGCGCCACCGAACAGCTTGTCCTTCATCAGAAACCCGCCGCCCGCCAGCACCACGACCGCGACGCCCGCCGCGATGGGCATCACGGGGGCGCCCTTCCTGGCCGGGGCGGCGGCCCGCGGCGCCGCAGCGATCGGCTGGGTACCGGCGGCACCCTTCACCGACCTGGCCGCCGCGGGGTCCACCCGGGTGGCCGGGACCGCCGCCTTCAGGTCCTCCTGCCGCACCACCTGGGTCCCGGCCTCCGCATCCACCATCCCGGTGGAGACACTGGCCAGGGCCCGCACGTCGCGGGCGAAGTCGCCGGCGTTCTTGTAGCGGTGGTCCGGCATGCGCGACAGCGCCCGGTCCAGGACCTGCTGCACCTCGGCGGGGAACTTCGTCTCCGGCCGGGCCACCGCGAGCGGCACCGGGTCGTCGGTGAGCCGCTTGATCATGGTCTCCTGCTGGCTGTCGGCGGGGAAGGGACTCGCCCCCGTCAGCATCCGGTAGAAAACCAGGCCCAGCGAATAGAGGTCGCTCCGCCCGTCGACGGCGTCGCCCGAGAGCTGCTCCGGGCTCATGTACTCCGGCGTGCCGACCACGAAGCCGGTCTTGGTGACCTTCTGCGCCTTGCCGTCGTCGCCACCCACCGCCTTGGCGATGCCGAAATCCACCACCTTCACGGTGTCCTTCCCGCGGGCGGTGACCACCATGATGTTGTCGGGCTTGAGGTCGCGATGCACGATCCCGAGGTCGTGGGCGACCTGCAGGGCCTCGGCGGTCTGGGTCGTGATGGCGGCGGCACGCGCCAGCGGCAGGGTGCCCACCTCCTCCAGCAGCCCGCTCAGGCTCTTCCCCTCGATGAATTCCATCGCGAGGTAGATGAGGCCGTCGGGGGTCTCGCCGAAGTCGTAGATGGCGCAGACGTTGGGGTGGCTGATCCGGCTGGCGTTGGCCGCCTCGCGGTTGAAGCGGCTGATGGCGTCGGGATCGCTCATCGTGCCGGGCATCATGATCTTGATCGCGCAGCGGCGGCCCATCTTCACGTGCTCGGCCAGGTACACCTGGCCCATGCCGCCTTCACCCAGCTTCTTCGTGATGTGGTACCGGTCGGCGATCACCTGCCCCAGCAGGTCGCCGGCGGCTCCCGATTTCCGGAGCGGCGTGCCGTCCCGCTGGCAGAAGAGCTGGTCGTCGCCGTATTCGGCGCCGCAGGTGGTGCAGACCTTCATCCGATCTCCGCCCGGAGCATCTGGTCCCCGGTGAGGAGGCGGGCCCCGGGCGGCACCCGCCGCTCTCCCTTCACCGCGACCGCCACCCCGTTGCGGCTGCCGGCATCCACCAGCACGAAGTCGGCGTCCTCGCTCCGGATGAGCGCGTGCAAGGCGCTCATCGAGGAGTCGTAGGGGAACTGCCAGTCGCCCTGCTCGCGCCCGATCCGGATCGAGCGGCCCGGCGAGAGGGTCAGGATGTCGCGCGCACTCCCATCCCCGCGGACCTGCGCCAGGTTGGCGATGTCCGCCGCCGGGGTGAGGCTGCCGAGCCGGCGGGTCTGGTCCTGTTCGGGGGGGCGCGGCCCGGGGTAGCCCAGCCGGCGGTAGCGGACGATCTGGCTGCCGAGGAGCAGCAGGTCGCCGTCGGAGAGCTTGTGAGGCTCGTCGAGGTAGAGCCAGGTGCCGTTCTTGGAGCCCAGGTCGCGGACGGTGAGGATGCCGTCGATGAACAGGAACTGGGCGTGCAGTGGCGAGAGGTAGTCGTCGTCGGGGAAGTTGATGTCGGCGCCCTGCCGCCCCAGCGTCGTCACCGCGTTGTGCAGCGTGAAGCGCTGCGCCACCTGCCCGCCGCGGTCGAGCAGGGCGAGCTGCGGCGTCGAGGGGGCGGCCTTGCCCCCGGCCTGGGGCACCAGCGGCTGGGGTCCGGTGTTGCCGAAGGCGGCCCCGCAGGCGGGACAGAACTTGAGGCCGCCCTCATTCAATCGGCCGCACCGGCCGCAGGCGTGCGCCGCCCGGGCCTGGGTGAGCCGGGTGCCGCACTGGCCGCAGAAGGGCAGGTCCGCGGTGACGCCGGCGTTGCAGCTCGGGCACTTGAGCGCGGCACCGCTCCCCGCGGGGCCGCGCGAGACCTCCGGGGAGGGCGGGCTCATGCGGCCCGCCCTGCGCGGACGAGGACCAGCGACCGCTGACCCATGCACGCCGGTTGGGTGGTGATAGCGTGTTCCTCGGACAAGTGCGTTGCAGGGAAGGACTCTCTCAGCAATCTAGGTTTGCCCGCCGGGAGCGTCAACGGACGATCTGCCCTAAGTCGCGGTGGCCGTGTACCTTGCAGACCATGTCCCGGTCCGCCCCCGCCGCCTTCGCTGCTGTCGTCCTGTTGAGCCTGGCGGGCTGCGCCACCCGCCCCGCGGCGCTGCCGCCCGTTCCCCCGGTGCGCGGGCCCCTCGCCCCCCATGTGGTCTATCCCGGCCCGGACGATCTTGTCACGGCCACCGATTCGGAGTTCGTCTTCGGCTCCCTCGGGGACGGATCGGCCAGCCTGACGCTCGGTGGCTCCCCGGTCCGGGTCTGGCCCAATGGGGCCTGGCTGGCGTGGATCCCGATGCCGCCGGACACGGTGGCCAGCCTGGAACTGGTCGCGGCGTCGGGGGCGGACACGGTCCGGTTGCCGGTCCCGCTGCGCCGGCCGCCGCGCTTCGTGCCGCCAGATGCGCCGGTGTGGATCGACACCCTGAGTTTCTCCCCCGCGCGGCAGGTCTGGTGGCCGGCAGGCGAGTACCTGCCGGTGAGCGTGCGCGCCGCGGAAGGCTCCGAGGTCCGCCTGCTGCTCCCCGGCGGCGGGGTGGTGCCGCTGGCGCCGGACCGGAGCCCGGGGCCGGTGCCCGCGGGAATCCGCGCCTTCGACCGCGACACCACCCGGCTCAACCCGCCGCTCCAGCGGGAGCGCTACGTAGGCCAGCTGCGCGGCGTGGCGATCGGCGCCTCGCCGGGCTCGGTGCTCGGGGGCGTCGGTGTCGGCTGCTGCCGGGCCGAGGCCCCGTTACTGGTGGAGGCGATCCGGGGCACGGATACGGTGCGCGCGGCCTGGCCGCTGCAGCTCGAGCTGCTCGACACCGTGCCGCTGGTGGTCCGGCTGGACGACGACACGGCGGGGAAGGGGAGCGACAGCCTCACCGTGGGGCGCGCCCGCCCCGGGGCCACCTATCACTGGTTCTTCCCCACCGGGACCCGCGCCGTGCTCACCGGCCGCCTGGGTGACGACGTCCGGCTCCGGCTCTCCGACCGGCAGGAGGCCTGGGTGAGCGCCGCCGACGTGGTGCCGCTGCCGCCAGGCACGCCGGCGCGCCGGGCCACGGTCCTGTCCCTCACCGCGACGCCGCTTCCCGACCGGGTCCTGCTCCGGGTGCCCCTGACCGGGCGGGTACCGTTCCGGCTCGAGGAGGCGCCCGGCGGCCTCACGCTGCGCCTCTACGGGGCGCTCAGCGACATCAACTGGACCCGCTACGGCCCCACCGACCGGTGGCTGCGCGAGATCCGCTGGCTGCAGGAGGGCAGCGACGAGGTGGCCATCACGGTGGACCTGCGCGGCGTGCTGTGGGGCTACCGCGCCCGCTGGAACGGCAACGACCTGCTGCTGGAGCTCCGGCGGCCGCCTCCGGTGGACCGGGCCCACCCGCTGCGGGGGCGGCTGATCGTGATCGACCCGGGCCACCCGCCCGCCGGCGCGACCGGCCCCACCGGGCTGCGTGAGGCCCAGGCGAACCTGGCGGTCGCGCTGGCGCTGGAGCCGATGCTCACCGCCGCCGGGGCGCGGGTGCTGCTCACCCGGCGCGACGACCGGCCCGTGGACCTCGGCGCCCGGCCGCGCTTCGCGGACTCGGTGGACGCGGAGGTGCTGGTCTCGATCCACAACAACGCCCTGCCGGACGGCGTGAACCCGTTCACCAACAACGGCTCCAGCACCTTCTATAATCATGCCGGCAGCCTGCCGCTGGCCCAGGCGATCCAGTCGGCGCTGGTGCGGCGGCTGGGCCTTCGCGATCTCGGCAGCGCCCGGGGCGACCTGGCCCTCACCCGGCCGACCTGGATGCCCGCCGTCCTCACGGAAGGCCTCTTCATGATGCTGCCGGAACAGGAGGCGCTGCTCCGCACCCCCGCGGGCCAGGCGGCCTATGCCGGTGCCGTGCTGGACGGGCTGGTGGACTTCCTGCAACATGTGGCCGAAGGGCCGGGGCCCGACGTCCCCTAGCACGAAGCCGAACGGAATCCGACCTGAATCGAATGCGTGCAACCGTCCTTCCCCGTTCCCCGCGCCTGGCGGGGCTCCTGCTCACGGCGGTGCTGGTCACCGCGGTGGGCGGGCTTGCCGCCCAGGCGGAGGCGGAACGCGCCGAGCTGCAGCAGTTCCGCGACTCGCTCGACACCGTCGCGGACACCGGCGGACTGATCGCGCTCGAGCAGCGCATGATCACCGCCGCCAAGTCCGACCGGGACAACCCGATGCGCCACCTGCGCCTCGGGTTCCTCGCGTTGCGCATGGGGGACCTGGGCAGCCACTCGCGCTATGACGATGCCGCGGGTGAGTTCCAGTGGGCCACCGAGCTGCGGCCGGGCTGGCCCTGGCCCTGGTACGGGCTCGGCATCTCCGAAGACAAGGTCGGCGACAGCCAGATCTCGATCGTCCAGGGTCTGCAGGCGATGTTCGGCAAGGACCACCTGACCCGGGCGGCCAACGCGTACGCCCGCTCGCTGCAGGCCGATCCGTCGTTCGTCCGGGGGCTGGTGGAGCTGGCGGCGACGGCGCTCCGGCAGCGCATCAACGTGAAGACCACCCTGGCCCGCGAGGCGTTCCGTCAGGCGGCCCTGACCAGCGCCGCGGCCAATCCCGAGGTCCTGCTGTACCGCGGCCGGCTGGAGCGCGAGGTGGGCGACATGGACTCGGCGCTCACCGCCTTCCGCGGCTACCTCGACCGCGGCGGGGACCGGCCGCTCGGACTGCTGGAGCTGGCGCGCACCGAGCTGCTCGCCGGCCAGTTGCAGGGTCAGCGGCCCTACTACGATGGGGCCGCCTTCGACGACGACCGCGCAGTGGCGGAGTACCGCAACGACCTGTCCCTGGTGGCCAATGACAGCGCGCTGGCGGAGTTCGACCGCGAGAGCGGCGAGCGCCGGGTGGCGTTCCTGCACCGCTTCTGGGGCCAGCGCGACCGGCACGAGCTGCTGGCCGATGGCGAGCGGCTGCGCGAGCACTACCGCCGCCTGTTCTACGCGAAGCGCAACTTCCAGCTGGTTTCGCTCAACCGGCACTATGACATCGTGGAGCGGTTCCGCAGCGGGAGTCGCGACTTCGATGACCGCGGCATCATCTACATCCGCCACGGGGAACCAACCCGGCGCGCCACCTACACCGCGCCCGGCATCCAGCCCAACGAGTCGTGGATGTACGCCCGCGCGGACGGCAACCTGGTGTTCCACTTCGTCGCGCGGGAAGACGTGCAGGACTTCAAGCTGGTGGAGAGCCTGTTCGACGTGCTGGGCTTCAGCGATGCGCTGGCGCTGCGCGGGGACCGGGACAACACCACCACCGGACACGTGAACGACCTGATCAACACCCGCGACCGGCTGGACCCGATCTACGGCCGGCTGATGCAGGCGGGCCAGGCCGGCACCGAGCGGTACCTGACCGAGGAGCGGGTGCTGGGACGGCGGAGCATCGCCCTGGGGACCTCCACCGACAGCTACGAGCTGACCTACGGCCACCGGCTGCGGGTGTCCACCGACGTGGTGGTGGCGGGGCGCGACTCCGCCGGCAGCCTGCTGCACGTCTCCTATGCGATTCCCGGCGCCGCGCTGACCGCGGTGCCCTCGGAGCGGGGCCACCTGTACCCGGTCCGGGTGCGGCTCACCGTGGTGGACCGCACCGGCCGGCTGGTGGTGGCGGTGGACAGCACCCGCTACTTCCTCAACCCGGTGCCGGTGCCGGACCGGGAGCACCTCGTCGGGGAACTCCGGGTGCCGGTGCTGTCCGGGGTCCTGACCTACCGCCTGGCGGTGGAGCAGGGGGACGACAACGGCGTGGTGATGGCCGCGGACACCATCACCGCCGGCGACTTCTCCGGCCAGCGGTTCCAGCTGAGCGGCGTGGTGCTCGGCGCGCGCAGCGCCCATGTCATGTGGCTGCCCGCGCCGGCCGACACGGTCTGGTTCAACCCCCTGCGGCGCTACAGCCGCAAGGAGCCGATGGAGCTGTACTACGAGGTCTACGGCCTGCCGCCCGGCGCGCCCTTCAGCACCGAGGTCCTGGTGCTCAAGGATGGCGGGGGCGGGTTCCTCGGGATCTTCGGCAAGGGCAAGCCGGCCATCCGGCTGGGGTTCCAGGACGAGTCCAACGGCCTCGCCAGCGAATTCCGACGGGCGGTGACCCTCGACCGGCTCAAGCCCGGCCGGTACAACCTCCTGCTGCGGGTGAAGGACGCCACGGGGCTGGTCCGGGAGAGCCTGGCGGGCTTCGAGGTCGTCCCCTAACTCACGGACTTCCACGCACTTGACTGGCCGAGCCGCACACGGATAAGGTTCGGCCATGTTCTGTTCACGGTGCGGGACGGAAGTCGAGAAGCCGACCCAGTTCTGCCCCACGTGCGGCCTCGACCTGCGCACCTCGACCCCGGTGCAGGCCGTGGCGTCGGGGGACGTGACCGAACAGGACCTGGTCAAGGAATCGCTGAACGACGAGTACGAGCTGCTCGAGGAGCTGGGCCGGGGCGGCATGGCGATCGTCTACCGCGCCATGGACAAGCACCTCGAGCGTGAAGTCGCCATCAAGATCCTGCCGTTCTCGCTTGCCTTCGACGCCGAGTTCGTGGAGCGCTTCACCCGTGAGGCGCGTACCTCCGCCCAGCTCGAGCACCCCAACATCATCCCCATCTACCGGGTCGGGAAGAACGGCCGGGTGATCTACTTCGTGATGAAGTACCTGCGCGGCGGATCGCTGTCGCAGGTGCTCGCGGAGCGGAAGCGGCTGAACGCGGCGGAGATCCGGAAGCTGCTGGCGGACGTGGGGAGCGCGCTGGGCTACGCCCACAAGCGCGGCATCGTGCACCGCGACATCAAGCCCGACAACATCATGTTCGACGAGTTCGGGCAGTGCCTGGTCACCGACTTCGGCATCGCGAAGGCGGGGAGCGGCTCCAAGCTGACCGGCACCGGGATGTCCATCGGCACCCCGCACTACATGAGCCCGGAGCAGGCCCGGGCCCAGAGCATCGACGGCCGGAGCGATCTCTACAGCCTCGGCATCCTGGCCTACCAGGCGCTGGTGGGCGAGGTGCCCTACGACGGCGAGGACAGCTTCGCGATCGGCTACAAGCACATCATGGAACCGATCCCGGTGCCGCTGCTCGACACCGTCGAGGAGCGCCGGGTCTTCGAGATCGTCAAGCGGCTCATCGCCAAGGACCCGTTCGACCGGTTCCAGGACGCGGAGCAGCTGGTGAAGGCCCTGGAGGGCCAGCCGCGCGAGTCGGTAATGCAGCGGCGGGTCTCCTCGGCCCAGGCGCTGATGGCAGCCCAGTCCACCTCCCCGCTGCCCTCGCCGTCGGTGCCGCTCAACCCGATCTCCGGCTCCAACCCGGCCCAGCCGGCGCGCCGCGCCTCCGAGGCCGTGATGATGCCGGGCGACCCCCGGCGCCCGGTGATGCGCCGTTCCGTCGTGGTGGAGGAGCCGCCGGCCGCCAACTGGGTGCCGTGGGCGCTGGCCGCGCTGGCGGTGCTGGGCTTCGCGCTGGGCGGTCTGTACCTCTATCGGAAGGGAGTCCTGGGCGGGCCGGTGCAGACCGAGTCGCCCACGCTCACCGCCCCGGCCGATTCGGGCGCCCGGCCCGACACCCTCGCCGACGATGCCGGCTCCAGCCTGGTGCCGCGCCCCGGACCGGGCCGCACCAGCCTCGACGGCCAGGCGATCGAGCCGCAGCCGGTGCCCAGCCGCGTGGCGGCCGTGGTAGCCCCGGACAGCGGCATGCTCCGCTTCACGTCGCTCCCGGGCGGCACCACCATCTACGTGGATGGCCGCGCCGCCACGCAGGGCGGGGGCGGGATCCGCCTGCCGGCGGGGTGGCACGAGATCGGCATCTCGGCCCCCGGCTACTCGCTCTACATCGACAGCGTCCAGATCGAAGCCAACCGCACCACCACTCACGTTCCCAACCTGAGTGCCACCAACCTGCCGGCGGCCCCGGCCGGGTCGGCGCTGGAGCTGCGGCGGAGGGCGCTCGCGCGGCTGGACTGCGACAATCCCTCCCCGGTCAACCGGTTCGGGCAGGCCTGCTACGACTCCCGGCCCCAGCCGCTCGGCCCGCTCCGGGTCACGGTGCCGAGCGGAGTGCGAGGTACGCCAAGCCCGGTGGTGCTGATCGTGAAAGTGTCGCGACAGGGGCGGACGATTGCGATCCGGACCCGGCAGCGGTCCAACGACGATCGGTTCACGCAGGCCGTCGAAGGGTACGCCCAGTCTCTCCAATGGACCCCCGCCATGCGCGAAGGCCAGCCGGTGGACGGCTGGACCCAGGCGCCGTTCCAGCCCGACGTCCCATGACCACCCCGCAGGTGCATCCCACGGCCTTCATCGCGCCCACCGCCGCGGTGATGGGCGACGTCGTACTGGACGAGGAATCGAGCGTCTGGTACGGGGCGGTGCTCCGGGGGGACATGGCCCCGATCCGGATCGGGGCCCGGACCAACCTGCAGGACGGCACCATCGTGCACGTGGACGAGGGGGTGCCGTGCACCATCGGCCCCCGGGTCGGGGTGGGGCACCGGGTGATCCTGCACGGGTGCACGGTGGAGGAGGAGAGCCTGATCGGCATGGGCTCGGTGCTGCTGAACGGGGTGGTGGTGGGGCGGGGCAGCCTGGTGGCGGCCGGCGCGCTGCTGCCGGAAGGGATGGTGGTGCCGCCGGGGTCACTGGTGATGGGGATGCCGGGCAAGGTGGTCCGGCCGGTGGACGCCAGGCTGGCAGCGCGGATTGCGCACACCTGGCAGCATTACGTGGAGCAGGCGCGGCAGCACAAGCGCGGCGCGTACCCGCTTGTCAAGTGATCGTGGGCGGCGTGATGGGGCTCGCGCGCGGCGCGAAACCCGAGGCCCGGGAGGGCTCAACACGTTTGTGATGTGAAAAGAGGTTTTCCGCGTGTTTGCGTGGAAAACCGGCATATTGTTCCAGACGCCCGCCGTTTCTACTTTTGACCTCCCCGGTACACGACTCCGTGATCTGACCGCAGTGTCTTCGTTACAACTCTCGCCGCGAGAGCAGGGATGGCCATGGCGATGTCCAGCGATTCCAAGCACCAGCTCGATCTGTCGGCCAACGCCATCACGGTGTTGGAGAAGCGCTATCTCATCAAGGATGATCACGGGAAGCCGGTCGAGTCGGCGCCCGACCTGTTCTGGCGGGTCGCGCGGACCATCGCGGAGCCGGACCGCCGGTACGGCGCCTCGGCCGGGGCGGTGGAGGCCCTCGCGGAGGCCTTCTTCGGGCTGATGGCGCACCGGATGTTCATGCCGAACAGCCCGACCCTGATGAACGCCGGCCGCCCGCTGGGCCAGCTGTCGGCCTGCTTCGTGCTGCCGGTGGTGGACACCCTGTCCAATGGCCGGGACGGGATCTACGACACCCTGCGCGCCATGGCGCTGGTGCACCAGTCCGGCGGCGGGACCGGCTTTTCCTTCTCCCGGCTCCGGCCCAAGAACGACATCGTCCGCTCCACGATGGGCGTGGCCAGCGGCCCGGTCTCCTTCATGAGCCTGTACGACGCGTCCACCGACGTGGTGAAGCAGGGCGGCACTCGCCGCGGGGCCAACATGGGGATCCTCCGGGTGGACCACCCGGACATCCTCGAGTTCGTCGGCTGCAAGGACGACATCACCAAGATCACCAACTTCAACATTTCGGTGGCGGTCACCGACTCGTTCATGGCCGCGGTGGAGTCGGACGGCGAGTACGACCTGATCCACCCCAAGACGAAGCAGGTCGTGGGCCAGCTCCGCGCCCGCGAGGTGTGGAACAAGATCATCCACGGCGCCTGGAAGACCGGCGAGCCGGGCGTGTTCTTCATTGACCGCGCCAACCAGTACAACCCGGTGCCGCACCTCGGCGCCTACGAGGCGACCA
>CAZYIV010000030.1:0-5171 GCA_964647615.1 uncultured Gemmatimonadaceae bacterium
AAGCGCCACTACATCATCATCGACGCCCCCGGCCACATCGAGTTCCTGAAGAACATGATCACCGGCGCCTCGCGGGCGGAGGCGGCGCTGCTCGTCATCGACGCGAAGGAAGGGGTGCAGGAGAACAGCCGGCGGCACGGCTACATGATGGCCATGCTGGGCATCCGCCAGCTGGCGGTGCTGGTCAACAAGATGGACCTGGTGCAGTACAGCCAGGCCCATTTCGACGGGATCGTGAAGGAGTACAGCGCCTTCCTCGACAAGATCGGGGTGCATCCCGCCTGCTTCATCCCGGCGGCGGGCCGCGAGGGCGACAACATCGCCACCCACTCGGCCGCCATGCCGTGGTACCATGGCCCCACCGTGCTGGAGGCGCTGGACCAGTTCCACACCGAGCGGCCGGCGCTGGACAAGCCGTTCCGCATGCCGGTGCAGGACGTCTACAAGTTCACCGCCCAGGGCGACGACCGCCGCATCGTGGCCGGGACCATCGAGACCGGCGTGGTGCGGGTGGGCGACGAGGTGGTCTTCTACCCCTCGGGCAAGAAGAGCCGGGTGAAGTCGGTCGAGAGCTTCAACACCCCGGTGCGGACCGAGGCCCACGCGGGCCAGGCCGCCGGGTTCACCCTGGCCGAGCAGCTCTACGTCTCCCGCGGGGAGGTGGCGACCCTCGCCACCCAGCCCAAGCCGGAGGTCACCACCCGGGTGCGGGTGAGCCTGTTCTGGCTGGGGAAGACGCCGCTCACCAAGAAGCGCGACTACCTGCTCAAGATCGGCACCGCGCGGGTGCCCTGCCGGCTGGAGACGGTGCACCGCGTCATCGACGCGAGCAACCTGAACGCCAGCGAGGCCAAGGACCGCATCGACCGGCACGACGTGGCCGAGTGCACCCTGGCCCTCAACCGGGCGGTGGCGTTCGACCTCGCCGCGGACCTGGCGGCGACCTCGCGCTTCGTGCTGGTGGACGACTACGAGATCCGCGGCGGCGGCATCATCCGCGAGGCGGTGGCCGACCGGCAGGCCGACATCCGCGAGAAGGTCATGCTCCGGAACTTCAAGTGGGAGCCGAGCATCCTCCCGCCGGAGCGGCGCGCCGAGCGCTACAGCCAGAAGGCCTCGCTGGTGCTGATCACCGGCGCCAAGGATGCCGACCGGAAGACCCTCGCCAAGGACCTCGAGGTGCGGCTGTTCGAGGACGGCCGGGTGGTCTACTACCTCGGCATGGCCAGCGTGCTCTACGGCGTGGACGCCGACCTGGCCCGCCAGTCGGAGAACCGGACCGAGCACCTGCGGCGGCTGGGTGAGGTGGCCAACATCTTGCTCGACGCCGGCGGGCTCCTGATCGTGACCGCGCAGGAGCTGGCGCAGGAGGATCTCGAGGTGATCAAGACCGCCGTCGATCCGGACCGGATCGAGACGGTGTGGGTGGGCGACCACGTCACCACCGACGTGAACTACGACATGATCCTGGGTGAGCAGGAGGCTGCCGCCGACGGGGTGGACCGCATCAAGCGGCTGCTCCAGGACAAGGGCATCCTCTTCCGCCCATGGTGAGCCCGGCAAGCCCCGTCGCCGTCTCGCCCGATATCCTCATCCGCCTCGCCGCGCTGGCGGTGGAGGCCGGGGAGGCCACCCTGGTGCACTACCACGCCGGGGTGAAGGTCGAGCAGAAGGGCGATCGCGGTCCCGTGACCGCCGCCGACCGCGCCGCCCACGGCATCATCGTGGCGGCGCTTGCCGCCTGGGACCCCTCGATCCCGATCATCTCGGAGGAAGGGGAGCTGCCCGGCTGGGAGGCGCGGCGCGGCTGGACCCGGTTCTGGCTGGTGGACCCGCTGGACGGGACCAAGGAGTTCATCCAGCGGAACGGCGAGTTCACGGTGAACATCGCCCTGATCGACGGCGGGGTGCCGGTGCTGGGCGTGATCTACGCCCCGGCTCTCGCCCTGCTCTACTACGCGGGGCAGGGGCTCGGCAGCTGGAAGCGGACCGGGAACGGGCCGCCGGAGCGGATCACCTCGCGCCCGCCGCTGCCGCAGCACGCGCTGCGGGTGGCCGAGAGCCGCTCGCATCCGTCGCCGGAGCTGGAGGCTTACCTCCAGACGATCCTGGTGGCGGAACGGGTCCCGGCGGGCAGCTCGCTCAAGTTCTGCTGGGTGGCCGAGGGCAAGGCGGACGTCTATCCCCGGCTGGGGCCCACCATGGAGTGGGACGTCGCCGCAGGGGACTGCATCTTCCGCAACTCGGGCGAGCACGGGCCGCGGGTCTCGGAGCTGGTGTACAACCAGCCGGAGCTCAGGAACCAGGGCTTCGTGATCGGCCTGGCCGACAGCGCGCGGGAGACCGGCAGCGGGGCGGGGCAGGTGCTCTGGTTCACCGGGCTCTCGGGGTCGGGCAAGAGCACCATCGCGCGGCGGGTAGTGGACGCGCTGGAGGCGCGGGGGGTCCCGGTCGAGTACCTCGACGGGGACGCCATCCGGGACATCTTCCCGGCCACCGGCTTCACCCGGCCCGAGCGCGACGCGCACATCCGCCGGGTGGGCTGGGTGGCGAGCCGGCTGGAGCGCCACGGGGTGACCGTGGTGGCGTCGCTGGTCTCGCCCTACGAGGACTCCCGCCGGTTCGTGCGGGGGCTGTGCCGGCGGTTCGTCGAGGTGTGGGTGTCCACCCCGTTCGACGAGTGCGCCCGGCGCGACATCAAGGGACTGTACGCGAAGGCGCTGCGGGGCGAGATCAAGCACTTCACCGGGCTGGACGACCCGTACGAGGCGCCCAGCGCGCCGGAACTGACGATCGACACGACGCACCGGACCGTGGAGGACGCGGTCGCCGAGGTGCTCGGATACCTGGAGGAGCACGTCGCATGACCGCACCGACCGCCACCATGGACCACCTCGAGCAGCTCGAGGCCCGGAGCGTGCACATCTTCCGCGAGGCCTACGCCAACTTCAAGAGTCTCTGCATGCTCTGGTCGATCGGCAAGGACTCGACGGTGCTGCTGTGGCTGGCCCGCAAGGCCTTCTACGGCCACGTGCCGTTCCCGCTGGTCCACATCGACACCGCGTTCAAGATCCCGGAGATGATCGCCTACCGGGACCGGCTCGCGGCCGAGTGGAACCTGAACCTGATCTACGGCCAGAACCGGCAGGCGCTGGACGAGAAGCGGACCTTCCCGGACGGGGCGGTGGACCGCATCGCGTGCTGCGGCGCGCTCAAGACCGAGGCGCTCAAGAAGACTCTCTCCGGCGAGTGGCCGCGGTGGAAGTTCAACCACGCCAAGAAGGCCTACGAGGTGGACAAGAACACCGAGCCCTACACCGGCGTGATCGTGGGCGCCCGGGCCGACGAGGAGGGGAGCCGCTCCAAGGAGCGCTACTTCTCCCCCCGCAACCAGCAGTCCACCTGGGACGTGGGCGACCAGCCGCCCGAGTTCTGGAACCAGTACAAGACCGACTTCGCGCCGGGGACCCACCTCCGGATCCACCCGCTGCTGGACTGGACCGAGCTCAACATCTGGGAGTACATCGAGCGGGAGAACATCCCCACCGTGTCGCTGTACTACGACCACGGCACCGGGATCCGCTACCGCTCGCTGGGCTGCGGTCCCTGCACCAAGCCGGTGGAGTCCACCGCGAAGAATGTCCACGAGATCATCGTGGAGCTCAAGACCGGCAAGTTCGCCAACATCGCCGAGCGCTCCGGCCGGGCGCAGGACAAGGACGATGGCGGCGGGCTGGAGACGCTCCGCCGCGACGGCTACATGTGAGCCGCGCCGGCCCCGAAGACGCCAACGGGCGGCACCCCCCGCGGGGGGTGCCGCCCGTCGGCGTTCAGGGGGGCCGTGGGCCCCCGGCTCAGGCCGGCTGCGGCGTGGGGCGGGCCGCCGTGGCCTTGGCAGCCATGCGGGCCAGCTGCTGCAGGCCCGGCGTCTCCTCGTCCATGTAGATGCGGCCGGCGAAGAGGTCGATGATGTCGTCCCGGTATTTCGACCCGTGGGCCAGGTGGGCGAAGCCCACCGGGTTCTCCCAGAAGCCGTCGATCAGCGCCTGGACGCCGTCGAGCCCACGTTCCAGCCGCTCCTGATGGGCGAGGAAGGGGTTGCCCTCCCGCGGCAGGCGGCCGTCGATGAAGGCCCGGATCTGGGGAGCGGCGAGCTGCGCCTCCTTCATGGACACAAACAGGCCGAACGAGAAGATCGGGTCGATGAACCGATGGGCATCACCCAGGGCGATCCAGCCCCGGCCGGTAAACGTCCGGCAATGGTAGGAGTAGTTGGGGATGGCCCGGGCCTCCTCGATCAGGCTCGCGTCCTGGATCCGCGCGGTGAGTTCGGAGTTCAGTTCCAGCAGTTCCCGTCGCAGGTAGGCTTCGCGGCTTTCCTGGCAGCCGCTGAAGTACGCGCCCGGAGCCACCACCCCCACGCTCACCGATGCCTCGTCCAGCGGAATGAACCACGCCCAGTGGAACTTTTCCTTGTAGAAGATGAGGGTGTTGTCGGGATGCATGTCCCGGTCCGGGCCGTCGTCCCGGACCGGGTGCGCGATCTGCGAGAAGATCGCCACCTGCTTGTCGTAGCGTCCCATCACCTTGTCCGAGGTGATGCCCTGGTGGGTGAAGAACATCCGCTTGCCGCTGGCGTCGATGGTGACGCGTGCCTCGACCCGCACGCGCTCCCCGTCGGGGCACTCGACGATGACCCCGGTCACGGTGCCGTCGGCATCCTGCAGCACCTCCACCGCATCGCCCCGCAGGAAGGCGGCGCCCTTGGCCCGAGCCTCCCGCAGCATCATGTCGTCGAACGCGGACCTCCGCACCTGCCAGGTGAACGCCGGCGTCATGGTGTCGGGTGTCTCGCGGGCCATCACCGGGATCCACCACCTCGTCTTGCCGGAGGGGCCGAATACCTTGACGCCCTGCTTCTGCGGATGCCCGGCGCGCACCATTTCGTCGGCGAGCCCCAGGTCACGGAGGATGGCGCCGCATTCCCCGGTCATGGACTCCCCGATGTGGTAGCGCGGGAAGCTGTCCCGTTCGATGATCAGGGGTCGCAGCCCTTCGCGCAGGAGGTACAGCGCCGCGGGGGGGCCCCCCCGGGCCCCCCCCCCCCACCCCCCCCCCGGGGGGGGGGTGCTTGGCGCGGGCCAGTGGAGGGGGGGGGGGGGGGGGCGGGG
>CAZYIV010000030.1:5181-39243 GCA_964647615.1 uncultured Gemmatimonadaceae bacterium
CTGCCCCCGCCGGCCCCACCGCCACCGCCCGCGCCCTCGGTCTGGATGGTCATTCGCTCGTCCAGTTCAGGCGGGTGATGAGGAGCCGTGCGTACAGGAGATACGCCCTGCGAGATCCGTGCTATTCCCGGACCGGGGTGACGCCGGGCAGTCGGCGTCTACTGTTGTCGTAAATTGTTGTTGTAAAACGATTTAGCGCAATTTGTCGAGTGTGTTTGAGGCCCCGATCGCGGCATCACCCGGTGGGTGTGGATTGCATCCCACAGGCAATCCGCCAGAATCCCACAGTGACTCGGTCCGCCCAGGGCCTGATAGGCCACCGAAGGATCCGGGCCCCCGGGCCCCCTCACCTCAGCATGAATCCTGCACGCGCAGCGGGTTCGCTCCCTTCAACCCTTCTACCGACGCGGCCGACATGGACTTCGCCTGGTCCCCTGAGCAGCTCGAATTCCGCGGGCTCGTGATCGAGTTCGCCCGGAAGGCCCTGCAGGATGATCTCGCTACCCGCGATGCGGAGGGCGCTTTCTCCCGTGAGCTGTGGCAGCGCTGCGGGGAGTTCGGCATCCAGGGCCTCCCGTTTCCCGAGGCCCATGGCGGGTCGGGGCGTGATATCCTCACCACGATCCTCGCGATGGAGGCCCTGGGCTACGGTTGCCGGGACAATGGGCTGCTCTTCGGCCTGGCCGCCCAGATGTGGAGCGTCCAGATGCCGATTCAGCGGTTCGGCACCGAGGACCAGAAGCGGCGCTACCTCACCCGGCTCAACAGCGGCGAGTGGATCGGCGCCCACGGGATGAGCGAGCCGGACTCGGGTTCCGATGCCTTCGCCCTGCGGACCACAGCCACACAGGATGGCGACACCTGGATCCTGAACGGGTCCAAGACCTTCGTCAGCGAGGCGCCGGTCGCCGACCTGTTCGTGGTCTTCGCCACCCTCGACCGGAGCAAGGGCGCCCTCGGGCTGTGTGCCTTCCTGATCGAGCGCGACACGCCGGGTTTCGGCGTGGGCCGGAAGATCGCGAAGATGGGCCTGCGGACCTCGCCCATGGCCGAGTTGTTCCTCGACAACTGCCGGGTTCCGGCGGCCAATCTGCTGGGCCGACCGGGTCGCGGCGTCCAGATCTTCAACGACTCCATGGAGTGGGAGCGGGCCTGTATCCTGGCCAGCAATCTTGGCACCCTGGAGCGCCTCCTGGAGGACTCGGTACGGTACGCCCGGGAGCGGCGCCAGTTCGGCCACGCCATCGCCGACTTCCAGGCGATCTCGCACAAGCTGGCCGACATGCGACTGCGCCTCGAGGCCGCCCGCCTCCTCCTTTATCAGGCTGCCTGGGCCAAAGACACCGGCCGCAACCCCGGCCCGGCGGCCGCCATGGCCAAGCTCTACCTGGGGGAGGCCATGGTCCAGTCCTGCCTGGATGCGGTCCAGCTCCGGGGGGGCTACGGATATGCCGTTGAATACGAGGTCGAGCGGGATCTGCGGGACGCGGTTGGCGGGACCCTGTATTCCGGGACCTCCGAGATCCAGCGGAACCTGATCGCCCGAAGCCTCGGGATCTGACCCCCGAGGGCCCCCTCCTGTTGCGTGGGTGCAACAACTCAGAGGCCCGATGGGCCCGGCCGACCCTGCAGGTGGCTGGCACGTTCTTGGCTCACTCGGCCGGGCAGTGCGGTGCGTCCCAGGCCCCGGCGAGCCCGGCGGCCCGCTCCCGATCCACCCGAGTCTTATGGCAACGTTGATCAGAGATCTCCCGGCCGTCGGGGCCGCGGGGGAGGATGCCTCCCGGGGCATGGCCTCCGTCCTCGGCATGGCCCTGCCCGCGGTGCAACTCGGGGGCGCGCTCCTCGTCGTCTGGCTGTTCCGGCTGGAGAGCCGCGCGTTCTTCGAGATGCTGCTGCTGGCCGCGGTGGGGTTCACGATCCACGCCCTGCTCCCGCTCCGGTTGCGGCTGCCGTTCTTTGTGCTGCTCTCGCTCACCGGCCTGGGCGTCCTGCTGGGCCGGGCGGGAGTCTCGGTGCTGCTGCTGGTGGTGGTGTTTGTCGGGCTGGCGCAGCTGCCCGCCCGCTGGGCGATCCGGGTCGGCGTGCTCGTCGGGTGCGGGCTCGCCTGTGCCGTGGCGCGTGCGGGCCTCGTACCCTCGCCCGTCGCGTCCGCCGCCTGGCCCATTGCGGCCTCGATGCTCATGATGCGCCTTCCCGTGTACCTGTACGACCGGGAGCACGGGCAGGTACCCACCGACGGGTGGCGCAGCGCCGCCTACTTCCTCATGCTGCCCAACCAGGTGTTCGCCTGGTTCCCGGTGGTGGACTACAAGACCTTCGTTCGCCGGTATTTCGACGAGCCGGCCCCGGTCCTCTATCAGCGCGGGATCTTCTGGATCACCCGCGGCCTCACCCACATGCTGGCCTACCGGCTCGTGAACGCGCTGCTGGCCGTCGACCCGTACGACGTGCGGAACCTCGGTGACCTGCTGCAGCACGTGGCGGCGGCCTTCCTGGCCTATTTCAAGGTCACGGGCCAGTTCCACCTGGCAGTGGGAGTGCTGCTGCTGTTCGGCTTCAACCTGCCGGAGACCAACCACCGCTGGCTGCTGAGCGCGAGCTTCGTGGATCTCTGGCGCCGGGTGAACATCTACTGGAAGGACTTCATGCAGAAGCTGGTGTACTTCCCCTCGTACTTCCGGCTCCGACGGAAGTGGGGAGACACCCGCGCGGTGGTCCTCGCGATGGTGCTGGTGATGGTGGCGACGTACCTGCTGCACGCCTACGCCTGGTTCTGGGCCCTCGGGTCGAACCCGTTCAAGGAGACCGACCTGGCCTTCTGGAGCCTGCTCGGGGCGCTGGTGGTGCTCACCGCGGCCCGGGATGCCGGACGCGGGGCCGCCCGGGCGGCCACCACGCGGCGCCGGGCCTGGGACCTGCAGCGAGGCTTCGGGACCTGCTTCACCGTGGTGACGCTGAGCGTTCTCTGGTCGCTGTGGACCGCTGACTCGATGGCCGCGTGGCTGCAGATGTTCCGGGCCGCCGCGGTCGTCACGCCAGGCTCGGCGGCGGCCCTCCTGCTCGTCGCGGGCGCCCTGGTGGTCGCCGGCAGCTACAATTGGGAGCCGACCACGGCCGGCGCGCGCCCGGACGACAAGCCGTCGTGGCGGCGGCAGGCGGCCGGGAGCGTGGCGTTGCTGGGCGGGATGGTGGTGCTGGGGCTGCCCGGCGTCCCGCCGGCCCTCGGCCCGGCGGGCTTCGAGCTGGTGCAGGCCCTGCGTGGCGCGATCCACAACCAGAAGGACCTGTCGCGCCAGGTGCGCGGCTATTACGAGAACATGGGGAGCGCGGGCGCCGAAGGCCTGCAGCCGTGGGACGAGGGTCGGCCGCCGAAGGACGAGACCATCGTCGAGGCCGGCGTCGGGTACACGCGCGACGACTTCCAGCTCTACGGTCTGCGGCCCTCGATCCACTCGATGTACCTCGGGGCCCCCTTCAGCACCAACCAGTGGGGCATGCGGGACCGGGAGTACACGCTGGAGAAACCCCCAGGGACAACGCGGATCGCCCTGCTGGGACCGTCCGATGTGATGGGCTATGGGGTGGGGGATGACGAGGGGTTCGAGCCGCTGGTGGAGCGCTCACTCAACGCGGGCGCCCCGGGCCGGTTTGAGATCCTCAACTTTGCCCTGCCAGGGTTCAGTCCGCCGCAGCAGGCGATCCAGATGGGCGAGTCGGTGGCGCGCTTCCATCCGGACCTGGTCATCATGACGCTGCACAACCAGGACCTGACCCTGACCGCCCGGCGGGTCCTGGGGTGCCTGAACGGCCGCGTCCCGATTCCGGTGCCGCCGATCACGGCCGCGCTGACGCGCGCCGGGCTCCGGCCCGGGGCGACCCTCGAGGACGTGATGCTCGCCTTGCGGCCCGCCGCCGACTCCATCCTCCACTGGTCGGTGGAGCAGGTCGCCGATCAGGCCCGCGCCGCGGGCGCGCGCTTCGCGCTCCTGCTTCTGACGCTGCCCACCGAGCACCCCGGGCAGGCCCTTCCGGCGGCCCGGGCCTGGGCGCGCCGGCAGGGATACCCCGTCCTGGACCTGCGCGACGTCTGGATCGGCACGGACCGGGTGCTGCTGCGGCGGAATCCGTGGGACCAGCATCCGAATGCGCTGGGGCAGGAGCGTCTGGCCGAGCATCTCGAGGCAGAACTCCGGGCGCATGACCAGGAACTCCGGCTCGGGCTGAGTGCCGGGCCTGCGAACACCACCGTCAAGGGAGGCACGCCGTGACCAGCGAGGAAATCCGGGGGCAGGTGAAGGACTACATTCTCTCCACATTCCTGAAGGGCGAAGACCCCTCGGCGCTGACTGCCGACACCCCGCTGATCTCGGGTGGCGTGCTGGATTCGCTGGCGACGCTGGAGCTGGTCGGCTTCCTGGAGCAGCGCTTCGGGATCGAGCTCGAGGCCCACGAGGTGGATGCGGAGCGGCTGGACACGCTCACCTCGATCGCGGCGCTGGTGCAGAACAAGTCGGCCAAGGTCTAGCCTCGTGCCCTGCCTGCATGCCTGGCTCGACGCCTCGGCCCACCGGTGCCCGGAGGCGACCGCGATCGTGGACCCGGGAGAGGGCACGATCACCTACGGGGGGCTGGCGCACCTGTCGGATCGGGTGCGCGACCGCCTCTGGGCCATGGGCGTGCGGCCGGGTGACCGGGTGGGAATGTTTCTCCCCAAGTCGATCGACTCGGTGGCCACGATCTTCGGCATCCTGAAGACGGGCGCCGCCTACATCCCGGTGGACCCCGACTCGCCCGCGGGCCGAGCGGCCTACATCCTGACCAATGCCGGGGTGCGGGTAGTCGTGGTGGCGGCGCGTCGGGGCACGGAACTGGAGGCCGAGGCGGGCGCGCTTGGTGCCACGTTGCCACTGTTGGTGCTCCCCGCGACGGGCGGCGGCCGGGGGCTCGTGGCAGCACTCGAGGCGGCAGAGGCCGCGGCGCCAGCCCCGGCGGCCGCCACCCAGGATCCCGGGCTCGACGGGCTGGCGTACATCCTCTACACCTCCGGCTCGACCGGGAAGCCCAAGGGCGTGATGCTCACACACCGGGCGGCGACCAGCTTCGTCGATTGGTGCAGCGACATCTTCCAGCCCGGTCCCGACGACGTCTTCAGCTCGCACGCCCCCTTCCACTTCGACCTGTCGGTGCTGGACCTGTACCTTTCGCTCAAGCACGGTGCGCGGCTGGTGCTGATCGGCGAGGAGCAGGGGAAGGACCCCGCGTCGCTGGCACCGCTGATTGCGGCGCAGGGCATCTCCATCTGGTACTCCACGCCCAGCATCCTGAGCCTGCTGGCCCAATACGGGAAGCTCGAGCGCCACGACTTCAGCCGGCTGCGGCACGTGCTGTTCGCCGGCGAGGTCTTCCCGGTGCCGCAGCTCCGGGTGACCCGCGCGGCGTGGCCCCACCCGCGGTACTGGAACCTGTACGGCCCGACCGAGACGAATGTCTGCACCTACTATGAGCTCCCGCCGGGGCCGGTGCCCGCCGACCGGACGGAGCCGTACCCGATCGGCCGCTGCTGCGAGCACCTGCGCTGCCGGGTGGTGGACCTGGACGGCACGGACCTGACGCCGGGGGACGAGGGCGAGCTGATCGTCGCCGGCCCGGGCATCATGACCGGCTACTGGAGCCTGCCGGAGCGCAACGCGACCGCCTTCCTGGTCGACGGCGCCGGCGTGCCGTGGTACCACACCGGTGACCTCGTCGTCGAGGAGGGGGACGGGGTCTACATCTTTCACGGGCGGCGTGACCGGATGGTCAAGCGGCGCGGCTACCGGGTGGAGCTGGGCGAGATCGAGGCGGCATTCTCGGGCCACCCCGACGTACGGGAGGTGGCCGTGGTGGCCAGTTCCGGTGCCGACGGTGTCGTGACCATCACCGCCTGGCTCGTCCCGCGCAGCGGCGAGCGGCTGTCGATCATCGCGCTCAAGAAATTCGCGACCGAGAAGCTGCCGCGGTACATGGTGCCCGACGCATTCGGCTTCGTGCCGGCGCTGCCACGCACCTCGACGGACAAGGTGGACTACCAGACCCTCAAGACGCAGGCCGTGTCATGACCAGCATTCCCTCGGGGCTCGCGGTGGGCCTGGCACCCGCGCCGGAGGCGGTGGCGGAGCGTACCACGGCCGCCACCCCGCTGACCCTCGTCCTGGTGACCCTGCAGCTCGCCCTGCTGGTGGTCGTGGCCCGGACCTTCCGCCTGGAGACCCCCGCCTTTTTCCAGCTCATGCTGCTGGTGCTGGGCGGCTTCGTGGTGCACGCGGTGCTGCCCCTCCGGTTCCGCCTGCCCTTCTTCGTTCTGCTCTCCTTCGGTGCTCTGGCCCTGGTCCTCGGGCGGGGTGCGGTGGTGGTGGTGGGCGCGGGCGTGGGACTCCTCGGGCTGTGCCACCTGCCGGTGCGCTGGTCGTACCGGGCGGTGGCGGTGGTGCTCGCGGGGGTGGTCCTGGCGCTGCTCCGCAGCCAGGTCCTGCCCAACGGGATCGCGCCCAAGGTGTGGCCGGTGCTCGGCGGGCTGTTCATGTTCCGCTTCGCAGTCTACCTCCACAGCCTCAAGCACAACGAGGTGCCGACCGCACCCTGGCGCAGCCTGGCCTACCTCTTCATGCTGCCCAACCCCAGCTTCACGCTGTTCCCGGTGGTCGACTACAAGACCTTCACCCGCCAGTACTACGATGCCGACGAAGGGCGACTGTACCGCATCGGGCTCAAGTGGATGCTCCGCGGCATGGTGCAACTGGTCGGCTACCGGCTGGTCTATCACTACATGGTGCTGGACCAGAGCGAGCTGGTCTCGCTGTCTGACGTGGTGACGTATGTGGTGGCGACCTACGGCCTCTACCTCCGGGTCTCGGGCCAGTTCCACCTGGTCGTCGGCATCCTGTACCTGTTCGGGTTCCGCCTGCCGGAAACCCACCACCGATACTACCTCTCCGCCAGCTTCCTCGACCTCTGGCGCCGGATCAACATCTACTGGAAGGACCTGATGATGAAGCTGGTGTACTACCCCAGCTACTTCAGGTTCCGCCAGCGGGGCAACACCTTCGCGCTGATGGCCGCCACCGCGGTGGTCTTCCTGATCACCTGGCTGCTGCATTCCTACCAGTGGTACTGGCTGCGGGGCACCTTCCCGCTGCGCGGCACCGACGTTGCCTTCTGGGCATTCCTCGGCGTGGCGGTTGCCATGCTCACGCTGCGCGAGGCGCGCGCGCCCAAGCAGAAGTCGCTGCAGCGGAAGGCGGGATTCAGCCTGGTCACGGGCCTCAAGACCGCGGGCTTCTTCCTCCTCATGTGCGCGCTGTGGTCGTTGTGGAGCTCCGAGACCCTCGGGGAATGGATTGCCCTCTGGGGGCCGGCGACGCACGTCGACCTCAAGGGGGTGCTGCTGCTGGGGGGCATCGTGGTCGGCTTCACGCTCATGGGGGGATGGCCCTGGCCGTCCGCCGACCTGGTGCGTCCCGGCCAGCCCCGTCTCACCGGACTCGAGTACGCCCGGCAGCTCGCCCCGCAGACGCTCATGGCCTGCGGGCTCCTGGGCCTCACCATGCCGTGGACCCGGCAGCGGATGGGGCCGGAATACAATGGCGTGGTGATGCTGGTGCAGGATACCCGGCTCAACCGGCGCGACCGGAGCCTGCAGCAGCGCGGGTACTACGAGAACCTCGACGTGGCCCGATTCGATACCCGCGCCTGGGACGCCGGAGTGGAAAAGCCGAAGGACTGGCTCGAGTTCACCGACACCCAGATGTACATGGCCCGCCCCGACTTCATGGTTGGCGACAACCGGCCCAGTACCCATGTCCCCTCTCTCAAGGGCAAGCCGGCCACGATCAACAGCTGGGGCATGCGGGACCAGGAGTACACGCTGGCGAAGCCGGCCGGCACCTTCCGGATCGCGCTGCTGGGGCCCTCGGACGTGATCGGCTCGGGTGTGGCCGACGGCGAGACCTTCGAGGCGGTACTCGAGCGGCGTCTCAACGCGGAGATCGCGGGCAAGCGCTACCGCGGCTTCGAGATCCTCAACTTCGCCATTCCGGCCATCGGCATGCTGCAGCAGTTGTTCGTGCTGCAGGAGCGCGGGCTCTCCTTCCAGCCGGACCTGGTGATTGCCACCGCCCACGCGCAGGACGCGCGGGTCATGGAGCTTCACCTCAAGAAGGTGGTGGACTCGGGGTACGCCGTGCCGTATCCGTTCGTGCGCCAGATCCTGCAGGATGCGGGGGTCCAGCCCGGCATGGAGGAGGGCCGGTTCCAGCAACTCATGCGGCCCTTCCGCCAGGAGCTCTTCGACTCGACCTACGCCTACCTCGCCGCGGCCGCGCGCCCGACGGGCCGGGCCCCGATCCTCCTGTTGCTCCGGCCGCCGACCGACGACATCGAGCCCATGGTCGAGACCCGCGACGCGGCCGCAAAGGCGGGCTTCGACATCATCGACCTGACGCGGGGCGTGTACCCGGTGGCTGCCGAGCCGGGCTACATGATCGCCCCCTGGGACTACCATCCCAACGCCGAGGCGCAGAAGTTGATTGCGGACCACCTCTACGAGGCGTTGCGCCAACGCGAGAGCACGCTCCAGCTCGGCTTCCCCGGGACGCCGCGTCCCTGACGCGGCGCCCCCCCATCCTTCCATGACCACGGCCGAGCGCCCCGTCGCGCGGGGCTTCCTCGCGCTCGGCCTGGGCGAGGCGCTCGCGCGCCTGCTCGCCTTCGCCGCCATGGTCGTCGCCGCGCGCCGCCTGGGCCCCGCCATGTACGGCGTGGTCGGCGTGGCCACCGCGCTGGCGCTCTACCTCAACCGGGTCGTGGACTGGGGTCTCGACCTCGGGCTCGGGGTGCGGGAGGTCGCCGCCCGCGGGCACGACCTGGCCCGCGCCCTCCCCGCGATACTCACCGCGCGGCTGCTGCTGGCGTTCGGGGTCATCGCGCTTGCCGTCGGCGGCAGCCTGCTCTTCCTGCCGGCGCCGGATGCGGCGGTCGTGGCGCTCAGCATGTTCACCCTGCTCAACGTGGCGCTCAGCACCCGCTGGGTGCACATCGGGCTGGGGCAGGCGCGGGTCGCGGCGCTCGCGATGGTGGTGGGGCAGGCGCTCTTCGGGCTGCTGCTGGTGCTGCTGGTGCACGGCCCCGGCGATGTGGCCCGGGTGCCGCTCGGCCAGCTGGCGGGCGAGGCTGCGGCGGCGCTGCTGCTGCTGGTCGCCCTGCGGCGCGGCGGGCATGCCCTGCCGGTGAGCCTCGACCGCGCGGTGGTGGCGCCGCTGGTGCCCCGCGGCGGGGCGCTCATGGGCAGCGCGCTGCTCGGCATCTTCATCTTCAACGCGGGGCTCATCTTCCTCCGGGCCGAGCGGGGGCCGGCGGCGGCAGGCTACTACACCGCCGCCTATACCCTGGTCACCTTCTTCCTGAATGTCGGGATCGCGTACAGCCTGGCACTGCTGCCGGAGCTGACCCGGGTGCGGGACGATGCCGAGGCCCGCCGCCAGGTGGCCCACACCGCCATGGCCCAGGTGCTCACCCTGAGCCTCCCGGTCGCGCTCGGAGGCGCGCTGCTCGCACCCCAGGTGATCGGCCTGATCTACGGCGTGGGCTACGCCGCCGCGGCCCGGCCGCTCGCCATCCTGCTGTGGACCCTGCCGCTCTGCGTCCTGCGGGACGTGCCGATCATGGCGCTGCAGGCGGGAGGCCGGGAGGGCGCGGTCCTCCGGCTCACGGCGTGGGCGGCCGGGATCAACCTGGTGCTGACCGGGGTGCTGGTCACCCGCTACGGGCTGGTCGGCGCGGCCTGGGCCGGGGTGGCCACCGAGGCGGCCCGGCTGGGGCTGGCGCTGGCTGCGGTGCGGCGGGAGCGGGTGGACCTGGTCTCCCCCCTCCGGCTCTGGAAGACCCTCCTGGCCCTGGGGGCCATGGTCGGGGCGGTCCTGGGGCTGCCCGGGGCCAACGTGCTGGTCCGGGTGGCCGCCGGGGGGGTGAGCTTCCTGGCGGTCCTGGGGCTGACCGGGGGGATCCGGCTCCGGGCCGGGGGCCGGCCCTCCCTGGCGGTGTGACCGGGACAAGTCGTCCAAGTCTTTCCCGGGCATACGTTTTGCTTTGAGTCACCAGCGTGTTTCGAGGCTGTACCACCCCCTGAACCGGATCTGATGCCGACCTACACCGCGACCCTCAATCGCTTTGAGGTCAAGTACCTGGTCGCCACCCGCCGGGTCCCCGAATTCCTCCGCGAACTCGGTGAGTACACCACCCCGGACCCCCACGACCCGGGGGGCCAGGGGTATGGCATCCTGTCGATCTACTGGGATACCGCCGACTGGACCCTGTTCTGGGAGAAGGTGGAGGGGCTCAAGTTCCGCCGCAAACTGCGGTTCCGGCGCTACGGTGACAGCCCGCAGGTGGTCGTGGAGATCAAGCAGCGGGAGGACCGGACGGTCCAGAAGCGCCGGCTCAGCTGGCCGCTGGAGCGGGTCCGGGAGGCGTTCCCGCTGGACGGGAAGCCCAACTGGGATGCCCTGGGCGACGACCCGGTGGCCACCGAGGCGACCCTCCTGATCGAGCGGATGCGGCTGTTCCCGCGGATGGCGGTGCTCTACCGCCGGCGGGCGCTGTTCGGGGCCTTCGACCCGGAACTCCGGATCACCCTGGACTCGCGGATCCAGTACTCGACCACCGAACTGGACCTGGGGCAGCCGCTGGAGACCGGGACCTACGTGATGGACCCGCGGGTGACGGTGCTCGAGGTGAAGTACAACCACCGGGCGCCGGTCTGGTTCACCAAGGTGGCCCAGCGGCACGAGCTCGCGATGGTCCGGATGTCGAAGTACTGCACCGCGGTGGACCGGGCGTACTTCGGGCACACCCTGACATAGTCGGCGCCGGGCCCCGCGGGGCCCGGCCACCACCTTCCCTGGGGGCGTTGTGGACGAATTTCTTCGGCAGGCGACGGCGGGCACCGCCAGCGGCTTCGGCATCGCGGAGACCTTCGCGGCGCTGTTCCTGAGCTTCGGGCTGTGCCTGGTGGTGGCGTACTTCTACCGCCAGACCCACCGCGGCCTGTCCTACTCGGTGTCGTTCGTCCACGCCATGATCCTGATGGGCGTGACGGTGGCGGTGATCATGCTGATCATCGGCAGCAACATCGCCCGCGCCTTCACCCTGGTGGGCGCGCTGTCCATCATCCGCTTCCGGAACGCGGTGAAGGACTCGCGGGACGTGGCCTTCATCTTCCTCACCATGGCCGTCGGCATGGCGGTGGGCACCGGCTTCTACCTGACGGCGGTGATCTTCACCATCGCCATCTGCTTCATGGTGTACTTCCTGTCCCGCTTCGAGATCGGCGCCACGGTGAGCCGGGAGCAGCTGCTCAAGCTGCACCTGCCCGAGGCGGTGGACTATCACACCGCGTTCAATGACATCTTCTTCCGCTTCACCCGCGAGCACGCGCTGCTCTCGGTGGAGACCCTGCGGGACGGCGGCCGGGTGGAGCTGATCTACTCGGTGGAGCTCAAGCCCGACGCGGCCGAGTCGGCGTTCCTCGGCGAGCTGCGCGGCCTGACCCAGGGCGGCAAGGTGGCGCTGCTGACCGGCCAGGAAAACATCGACGTATGACCCGTGAGCCGCTCCTCCCGCCCGCGTGGCGGGAGGGGTTCCGGCGGCACGAGGGGACGCTCGCCTACGGCTGGCTCTGCCTCGTCGCCGGGTTCCTCCTGCTGCTGGCCGTCCCGCCCACCCGGGCCTGGGTGCTGGGCGGAGTGCAGCGCCTCGTGCTTGCGCGCGAGGACCGCTGGAGCACGGAGCTCGCCCGGGGCGAGGCCCTGGTGCGGGCCCGGCAGTACGAGGCGGCCGTGGCGGTGCTCGCACCGCTCAATCGCGCCTTTCCCGCCCGCGACGTGCGCCACGGCCGCGACAAGGAGCGGGAGCGGCTGCTGCTCTCGCTCGGCGCGGCGTACCTGCACCTGGGCCGGAAGCGCCGGGCCCTGGAGACCTTCCAGGCGCTGGCCGCCTTCGATCCGCTCAACTACCGGAACCACTACGCGCTGGCCATCGCCTCCGACAAGCTGCTCAGCGGCTGGGCCCTGGCGGTCGAGGCGCGAGATGCCTACGCCGCGGTGCTGGCCATCCACCCCAGCCACCTGCCCTCGGTGCGCGGGGTGGTCGCCTACTCCACCGCCAAGGCCGACTGGGGCGACGTCCGCGCCGCCTGGGCCACCTATCTCGACGCCTTCCTGGCCCAGCCGCTCACCCTCCGGCTCGGTGCCGACTCGGTGACCGTCACCGCGATCGCGACCGGCCAGCCCCAGGAAGTGGAGTTCCTGCTCCCGGCCGGCACCGTCCCCGCCGACTCGCTCCGGCTCGACGCCCGCACCATGGGCTTCGCGGTGGACCGACTGGAGCTGGTAGGTGCGCTCCGGAGTGGTGCCGCCGCCGCGCGGCACTCCGTGGTGCTGCGGGACCTTCCGCGCAGCCCCACGGTGCGGACCCTGGCGCTGGCGGTGCCGGCCGGCACCGGCCCGGTGGAGCGGGTGCGCGCGACGGTGCGGCTGCTCAAGCCCGCCGACAAGGGGCTGTGGAACAGCGTGGCCTCCGCGTACCGCAACCTGCTCGACTGGGATGGGCTCGCCGCGACCCAGGCCCGGGCGGACCTCCGCCCCAGCCCCGCCGCGGCCGACTCGGTGCTCGACGCCGAGGAGTGGGCCCACGAAGGCCAGCGGCTGCGCCCCGATGAAGCGGAGCTGCTCCAGTGAGGCGCCGCCTGCGCGAGCTCCGGCTCATCGATGCCCTGATGCTCTCCGCGGTGCCGCTGCTGGTGGCGCTCTACCTGGTGGTGGAGGCCGCCCTGGCCTACCGGCGGGACATCCAGTTCGACGACTGGTGGTCGGCCCGGGCCAGCGTGCTGTCGGAGTTCAACGCCCGGGTACAGGCCTTCCGCAACCTCCCGGCGGAACTCCGCCTGGCGCGGCGGCTGGACGCCGGGCGCCGGGATGCGGGGGTGATCCGCCTGAGCATTCCGACCGACGCCTGGACCCGGCTGTGGACCGACCCGCAGCTCTACTGGGGCCAGTGGCAGGAGGCCACCCTGGTGCAGGATGGCGGGGTGCTGCCGGCCAAGCTCCGCAAGCGGGGCGACAACAGCGTCCACTGGTCCACCGAGAAGCACACCATGACGGTGCGCACGCCCCGGGAGGAGTTCTACAAGCGCTACCGGGCGTTCGGGCTGTCGGTGAAGGACCCGCTCACCGCCTGGCTGGCCAACCGGCTGGCGGGGGACTTCGGGCTGCTGGCGCCGACCACCTCGGTGGTGCCGGTCTTCATCAACAACCAGTACGCCGGCGTCTACCGCTTCATCGAGACGGTGGACGAGAGCTTCCTGCGCCCCTTCGACCGGATGCCGGGCAACATCTACCGCGCCGACGCCGCCGAGCGGAGCGACTACTTCAAGGGGCTGCAGCGGGACGTCTTCTCCAATCCCTACATCTGGGACCGGGTGGCCAAGAGCGACCGGGCCACCGGCCCCGGCACGGTGCAGCTCCGGCGGTTCCTCGAGGACATCAACGGCACCACCTTCGCCGACCACCAGCGGCTGATGGCCCGGCTGGACGGGGCCGAGCTGTCGCGGCTGCTCGCCTACCTGCTGCTGGTGGGCGATCCGTACCACATGGATGCGATCCACAACCAGATGTGGTACGAGGACATCTCCACCGGGCTGCTGCACCCGATCCCGTGGGACGTGCGGGTGCTGGACCTCCGGCGCCAGGACCAGCGGCTGAGCCCGGTGTTCCGCGCGCTGCTCCGGGACCCGTTCCTGCCCGACGCGATCCTGCGCGAGGTGCACCGGCGGCTGGACGGCGGCTTCGTGGCGCAGGCCGACAGCCTCATGCGGGGCGTCGTCGCGCGCTACCCGGACGCGATCGCCTACGACCGGCTGCGGGGCGGGCTCATCCCCGACCCGGGGGACCCGGACGAGGCGGTGGCCAAGCTGCGCGGCAACGCCGCCGAGCTGACCCGCTGGCTGGACGATGCCGTGGTGGCGGTGGCCACCGGCGCCGCGCCCGGCGGGGTGACGGTGCTGGACGCCGAGCTGCGGGGCTACGCCGGCGTGGACCTGACGGCCATCGAGCTGCCGGGAAGCGGGGCGCCCGCGGTCTTCCTCGACCGGAACGGCGACGGCCTCCTCGACGCCGGCGATCCGGCGGTCCCCGGGCGGACGGCGGGCGGGGTGTTCACGCCGGCCACGCCCGTGGCGCTCTACGCCGGCTGGCGCAGCGACACTCTGGGCGTGCGCCCCGGGCGGCTGGCGTACCGGCTGTTCATCCGTGGGGCCACGGGCGCGCTCACGCCCCGGTTCACCAACCGGGTGACCGGCGCGGCGGTGACGCCGGTGGCCTGGGACGGCGGCGTGGCGATCGCGCCGTCGCGCACCTGGAGTCCCTGGCGCTTCCCGGTGCACCGCGGCGCCACCCACGTGTGGCGCGGCACCCTGCGGTTCACCGAGACGGTGCGGATCCCGGCCGGTGACACCCTGGTGGTGGAGCCCGGCACCGTGCTCCGGCTCGCCCCCGATGTCTCGGTGGTGTCCCGGGGCCCGGTGTTCATGCGCGGCACCCGGGAGCGGCCCATCGACGTGGTGCCGGACCAGCCCGGCACGCCGTGGGGCACCTTCTCGATGTTCCGCCACGGGGCCGACAACTCCCGGATTACCTGGACCCGCTTCTTCTACGGCGGTGGCGCGCTGGTGGACGGGGTCGAGTTCACCGGAATGGTCAACCTGCAGCGGGCGGACAACGTCCACCTCCGGCACGTGACGTTCGAGCGCAACGTGCGGAGCGACGACACCTTCCACGCCATCCACAGCACCTTTGTGCTAGACAGCTCGCACTTCATCAACACCAACGCGGATGCGGTGGACCTGGACATCTCCACCGGTGTCATCGCGAACAACCTGTTCGAGAACACCGGTGGCGACGCGCTGGACCTGATGACCTCCACCCCGTTGATCTACGGCAACGTGATCCATGGCGCCTCGGACAAGGGAGTCTCGGTGGGTGAGGCCAGCGCGCCGCTGATCTTCAACAACGAGATCCGCGGCACCCGCCGCGGGATCGAGGTGAAGGACCGCTCCACCCCGGTGATCCTCAACAACCTGCTGGTGGACAACGGGGTGGGGGTGTATCAGGACCGGAAGAACTGGCGCTACGGCGGAGGCGGCTGGGCTACCGTCGCCAACACCCGGTTCGAGGGGAACGGCAAGGAGCTGCAGGGCGACGTCTTCTCCCGCCTGACCCTGGGCGAGAATCCCGGGCTCGACACCGCGATCGGGGCGGGGGCCGCCTGGTTCGGGCGGCGGCGGGGCGCGGCGGCGGAACACAGCAACCTGGCCTGGCTGTATGCGCTCTACGGCCTCCCCGCGAGCGCCGACACCGCGGTCCTGGTGCCGGGCGTCACGCCCGGCACGCCGGTCACGCCGCTCGCCGGCCAGGTGTTCCAGGACGACTTCGGCGCCTACGCCGATGGTTGGGAACGTTCGCCCGCGGTGCAGCGGCTGTACAAGCGGCGCGATGCGCTGATCGCGGGGGTGGAATCGCGGCCCGGGACGATCACCCTCCCGGTGGATTGGGTGATCCCCCCGGGCGAGCGGGTCTCGCTGAGCCTCGAGGCCGCCACCACCGATATCGATTCGCTCGAGGTGGAGGTGAGCGGGCCGGGGCGAACCTTGCGCCGGCCGGTGGAGCTCACCGGCGACCCGGCCCTCTTCCGGGTCACCACCCTCGACCTCCCGCCGGGCCACTACACCGCGCTCGCCCTGCGGGTGGTGCCGCGCCCCCGGGTGGAGAAGGTGGGCACCCGCACCGGGCTGGTGGACCTCAAGCCGGGGCAATTGCACCTGCGCGGCTGGCAGCTGGTCCGGATTCCCTCGCCCGGGGCCGCCCCAGCCGCGCCCGCACCGGAGGGACGATGACCCGCACCCTGCTGCTGCTCGCCGCCCTCGGCGCCGGCGCCGCGCCGCCGGCCGCCGCGCAGCGCGAGGCGCCGTACACCTTCGTCGTGCTGGGCCACATCCGGGGCAACGCCAGCGGCGAGCTCAGCACCAAGCTGCCCGAGCTGCTCGGCCGGGTGAAGGCGGAGCACCCGGAGTTCGTGGTGCTGGATGGTGACATCATCTGGGGCGACATCTTCCACGACCCGACCCGGCCCGACACCGTCGAGCGGCTGTGGGCCGCCGTGGACTCCGCGCTCGGGACCCTCGGGGTGCCGGTGTACCGCACCCCCGGCAACCACGACATCAGCGACCTGGGCAGCCGGGACGTCTGGCGCCGCCGCTACGGCCCGCCCAACCAGGTGATCGAGCGCCACGGCAGCCGCTTCATCATGCTGCCGAGCGCCTGGATCCCGCCCGACGGCGACACCCGCCACAATCCGTACGTCCGGCCGGTCCGCCTCGACAGCACCATGGTGGCCTGGCTCCGCGGCGCGCTGGCGCAGCCGGGGCCGTACGCCCACACGTTCGTGTTCATGCACCACCTGCTCTGGTGGGAGGACGACGCGCCCTGGTGGACCGAGGTCCACCCGCTGCTGCGGGACGCCGGGACGGAGTACGTCTTCAGCGGCGACCTGGGTCCGCTCAAGTTCAGCCACTACGACCGCGACGGCGTGCACTACGTGCAGACCAGCATGGAGGCGGGGACCCAGCTGCAGACGCTGCGCAACCTGGAGAAGAGCCGGCTGCTCTCGGCCCAGTTCGACAACTTCCTGGTGGTGCGGGTGGACGGGCCAACGGTGGATGTCGCGGTGCGGACCTACAACGAGTTCGGCAACGTGCAGTTCACCCCCCAGCGCTACCGTGACATGCTGGTCCCCATCCCGGTGCCGCTTAAGACGCGGCTGCTGCGGATGTTCTCGGTGAACCGGGTGCTGGCAGGAGTGCTGGTGCTGCTGGTCGGCGCCAGCCTCGGCTGGATGCTCGCCCGGCGCCGCACGGCCTAGGCGGGCGCCGCGTCCCCACGGGCCGCCGCGCGCAGCTCCGGCGCCGCATTCACGTGGGCCGGCAGCCGGTCGGTGAGGTAACCCAGCCACTCCCCCCAGGTCCACGCCCCCACCATCGCAAGCAGCGGTCCGAGCGAGCGGAGGTACATCGCCCCCGCCGCCGGAGAGCGGAAGGCGCGCCGCGCCATGCGCCACATGATGACCGGCGGCAGCAGCGGTGCCAGGCAGGCGTAGGCGAGACGGCGCGCCAGCGCACCGCTGAAGCGGTTGCGGTTGCAGGCGAACATCCGGCCGAAGGCGTAGCGCTCGTACACCGCATCGCCGAAACGCACCGTCCGTCGGGTCCGCACCTCCGCTTCCGGCACCAGCCACAGCATCCCGAACCGCTCCGCCAGCGCCGCGTTCACCGCAGTCTCGTGAAACGTCTCCCGCCACAGCTCCCGCACCGCTTCCAGCTGCGCCCGCTGATATGAGACGTTGCACACCGTGAGTGCGGGCGCCGGCCCCTCGGCGGCGGGACGCATGTAGCGGTAGTAGTCCACCAGGTAGAACGCCCAGGTGACGGTGCTGCCGGCGTGATCGGTCTCCACCGCGCCGCCCACCGCCGCGCGCCCCTCCCGGTGCGCCGCCACCAGCCGTCGCAGCCAGTCCGGCGCGGGGCGGCAGTGATCCTCGGTGAGCACCAGCAGGTCGCCGGTGGCCTCACGGAGGGCGCGGCTGGCGATCTCGATCGGGGTGGACTGCCCCTCGTTGCGGACGAAGCGGACGCGGGGATAGCGCGGCGCCAGCTCGGCGATGCCCGGCAGGTTGGGGTCGGCGACGACGAGGATCTCGTCCGGCGCCGGGCCCTCCTGGGCGGCGATAGCGTCGAGGCAGCGCGCCAGGTGCCCGGCGCCGGCGATGGCGCACACCAGCACGGAGACCCGCGGTGGGGTCACCGTTCCGCCCCCACCGCCCCCGCGACCGGCGCGTCCCGCCAGAGCAGCCAGAGCACCACGCCCACCAGCAGCAGCACCATCAGCGGCGTGCCGCCCTTCGCCAGCGCGGGCAGGTAGGCCTCGGCGGTCTTCTGCAGCACGGTGTGCCAGGGCAGCTCAGGGCCCAGCGTGAACACCCGGAGCAGCGCGGTGAAGACGTTCTCCCGGGTCATGGCCACCGCCCAGGAGATCGTCACCGTCGGCACCACCAGCAGCCAGGTGAACCAGCGCGGCCCGTGGAGCAGCACCGGCACCAGCGCCAGGAAGAGCAGTGGCACCGCCGGCACCAGGTAGCGCACCCCGGTGTTCCATTGCAGCGACGCGAAGCTGATGGAGGAACAGAACAGGTACAGCCCGACCGCCGAGCCGTAGATCAGCCACAGCTCGCGCCCCGTCGGCGTCCCCGGCCGGCCGCGATAGCGCGGCGCCAGCACCGCGGCGAGGAGCATGGGGCAGAAGGCGAACAGCCCGTAGCGGTGGTCGAGCAGGTTCCGCCAGAGGAGGTCCACGCTGGGCCAGCGGAGCCCGTTCCAGCCGTCCACGCTGAGGTCAGTGGCGGGCATGTAGCGCTGGGCCGGGAACCAGGGGCTGCCGAAGGCGATGTACTGGTACGCCAGCAGCGCGAGGATCGGTCCCACCGCACCGAGGGTGAAGTCGAGGCCGTGCCGGATGCCGCGGGCCGCGCCGCCGGCACGCCACCCCACCCACACCAGCCACAGCCCGAAGACCAGCAGCAGCGGCGCCGCGGAGTAGTCACACAGCAGGCCGAGGCCGAGGGCCAGGCCGGCCCAGCGGATGCGGGCAGGGCCGGGGTCGACGCCGCCGGTACCCCACAGCAGCGCGAGATACGCTGCGAGGGTGCACCAGGCCAGCGCGAGGTTCTGGCTGAGGAAGGCGTCGCGGAAGAACATCGGCGTGCCGAGCGCGAAGAGCAGCGCCAGCCACAGGGCGGGGCGCTCGTCGCCCAGCCGCGCGCGGAGGAAGAGGAACATCACCACCGCGGCGAGCGCGCCCAGCGGCACGTTGAAGAGCAGGTGGATCGCCGCCGCGGCGAGGCCCAGCTTCACGTCCAGCCCCCGGGCCCGCATCTCGTTCATGAAGCGGGTGCGGTTGGGGCGCGGGTCGTCATAGGTGGCGGGGGGCTTGGGCGCCGCCAGCGAAGGGACCGCCCGGAGCAGCCCCTCGATGGCCGGCGAGGCGACCGCATACGGCACCGCGGCGAGCAGCGAGACGCCGGGATTGTTGTCGATGTAGGCGCCGCGGCCGGGGATCTCGAACAGGTCGGGATGCAGGCCCAGGTAGCGGTCCACCCGCACCGAGCCGCTCTCCCCCAGCGCGATCGCGAGGTAAGTCTCGCGCACCACGTTGGGGGCGAAGTGGATCGCGTAGAGCAGGGCGACCGTGAGGAACAGACGGCCCGGGAGGCCGAGCCTCCCGGGCCGCCGCGCGGCCGCGCCCGCGGAGCCGCTCATCGGCGGCTCAGACCGCCGGCTCTTCGGCCGTGGCGGGTTCGGGCTCGGCCCCGCCGGGGGCGGGACCGTCCGCCAGGGTCACCGGCACCCGCTCCGAGGGGTGCAGCGGGAGCGGCTTGCTCCAGACCTTCCCCTTGAGCGTCGCCTCGAGCAGCGGCAGCGGCTGGTACACGATGCTGGACCACATGAAGACCTCCGTGGTGCACCAGCACTCCCTGCGGGCGATGGACGCCCGCAGCGCCTTGGCCTCGGGCGAGTGCCAGATCTCGGGGAAGCTCTTCTGCCGGAGGTTCCCGACCGGCTTGTGGATCTCGCAGACGCCGACGTCGCCGTTGGCGTAGACCACGCCGCTGATCTTGCCCGCCTTGCAGGGCACCACCTGGCGCTCCTGCTTCACCGACTCGGTCTTGGCCCACTGCAGCATCGGCTCGACCGCCGAGCCCATGCGGCCCTGTTCCCGCGGCGCCCAGAGGCGGCGGATGTACTCGTAGAGGTCCTCGTACTGCTTGAGGCTCGGCCCCTTGAGCGTGGGATTCTTCCGGTCGCCCCGGATGATGGCCAGGTTGTGGTGATCCATCTGGGGGCAGCGCTCATAGAGGTAGGTCGTGAGCTTCTTGATCTCCTCCATGTTCACGTCGGTGGCGGTGGAGATCGAGTGCACCCGGACCCGGGGGTCCTCCTTCTGCAGCTCGACCAGCGCGTCGTAGGTCTCCATCGCCTTCTTGAAGGCGTGGCGCGCCACCCGGAACTTGTCGTGGAACTCCGGCATGCCGTCGAGCGAGATCTCCGCCACGAACAGGTCCAGCGAGGGCTCCTTGAGCACTTCGCGGATGGCGGCGATGCAGCGGTCGGTGAAGTAGCCGTTGGTGGGCACGTAGATCTGCTTCACCCCGTTGGTCCGGATGAACTTGCGGCAGATCTCGCCGAACTCCTTCCGCAGGAAGGGCTCGCCCCCGGAGAGGTTGAGGTTCTCGATCGGCCCCAGCGAGTCGGAGAGCGCGAAGATCTCCTCCTTGCTGAGGTCGTCCTTCTTGTTCAGGCTGGTCCAGTAGAAGCAGTGCTCGCACTTCATGTTGCAGATACTGTTGATGAACAGCACCAGGAAGGGCGGGCTATCCATGTCACGGTAGGAAT
The DNA here is from genome assembly GCA_964647615.1 of uncultured Gemmatimonadaceae bacterium. Taxonomy (GTDB): domain Bacteria; phylum Gemmatimonadota; class Gemmatimonadetes; order Gemmatimonadales; family GWC2-71-9; genus JADJOM01. The sequence continues at coordinate 25,775 of CAZYIV010000030.1, forward strand.
AGCTCGTCAGCCGCGCATGTCGGGCGAGGCGTGCGATCGGGTTCATGCCAGCTCCTCGGACGGTACCGCTCGGATCAGGGTGATTTCGACTGGGCCACGAGGAGCAAAGCTTATGCCCCTGCATGGCTTATCGCGCGGGGCGGGAAACCCGTTCACGCCCCACGTCATTCCTGCGGCCGGCGCCCGCGAGGGGCCGGCCTCCCAACTGTTGCTCTTGGGCACCATTCTGATGCATCAACGCAACAGGTGGGGTCAGTCCTCGACAACGTGGGTCTTGAAGACCTCCCGGAACCCCGCCCAGCGCCCCAGGTCGAACCGGCCGCTCTCGACGCAATCCACCGCCCGATAGGCCATGAACAGGGCGTGGTGGGTGTTGTCGTGGGCGAAGAGCCCCTGCCGCCCGTAGCTGATCAGCTTTGGCAGCCCCTCGGCCCAGCCGTCCAGCGTGCCGAAGGGCACCTCGTAGCCCTGCAGATAGACTGGATACGCCTGCCGCAGCCGGCGGGTGTACACCGCGGTCGGCGCCGCGGGGAGTGGCAGCCCGGCACGGGACAGGTCCTGCGCCACCAGCTCGCCCAGCGCGCGGTCGTCCAGCTGCCAGGTGGCGTCGTCCACCTCGCAGGGGAGCTCGGCGCAGATCGTGGTGCGGCCGGGGAGGTCCTGCCGGTCGGCGTAGTGCTTGGGCTCCGACAACCGGGTGATGCGGATGCCGGCGTCGGGGAAGTAGTGCGCGTCGTACTCGGTGAGGCGGTCCACCGGCAGGTCCAGGTAGATCAGGAGCATCGCGCGGTAGCTGATGCGTCCCGCGGCCGCGGTCACCTCGGCCGGGACCCGGTCGCCCATGGCGCGCGCCAGCACCGTGATCGGGATGCTGGACCAGACGTAGTCCGCCTCGAGCGTCGCGGGGCCGTCCTTCCGCTGCACCTGCACCGTCCACCGGCCATCCTCCCCGGCCGGTGGCACCAGCCCCGTGAGCCGGGACTCCATCCAGAACTCCGCGCCCCGCTCCCGCGCCGCCTTGGCGTAGGCCTCGCTGATCTGGCCGAAGCCCTGCTTGGGGTAGAAGAAGCGGCCCGCGCCCGGCGGCTTGAGCCCCGGCACCGCCGTCAGGACCTTCTTCACCAGCTTGCCGAACGAGCCGGCGGAGACCCGGCGCCGCGCCTGGATGCCGGAGAGCGCCTCGGGCGGGTGCCCCCAGATCTTCACCGCGTACGGGAAGTAGAACTCGCGGCAGATGGTGGGGCCCAGGTTGGCCCACAGCACCGACGCGAAGGTCTCGCCCTCATCCGGCTTGGCGCCCAGCGCCTTGCGGGCCATATCGCCGAGGGTCCCGATCGCGAAGCCGGGATCGAGCCGGAGGAGCAGGTCCACCGGCTTGAGCGGGAAGTGCACGAAGCGCCCCCGCAGGTGGATCCGCCCGTGGCGCGGCCGGTCCAGCAGGTCGGCGCCGAGCAGCCGGCGGATGTCGCCGAGAATCTCGGGTTCGCAGGCGGGATGCAGCCGGTGGCTGCCGTAGTCGAGGCGCTGGAAGCTGCCGTCGAAGCTGCCGGAGTTGCCGCCGACCACCGCGTGCTGCTCGATGACGGTGACGCGGGCCTTGCCGGTCTCGCGCAGGCGGTAGGCGGCGCCGACGCCCGCGGGGCCGGCGCCGAGGACGACGATGTGCGGCTCAGCCATGCCCGGGATGGGTGACCTGGTGGATGATGGTGGCGGGGCGCTCGACGGCGCCCTGCCGGGCGCGGCTCAGCACCAGCCAGACGAGCCCGCCGAGCAGGCCGCCGCCGATGAGCACCGTCTGCCACAGCAGCGAGCAGACGACGCCCAGCGCGAACGGCACCCCGAAGGGGGTAAGCAGGGCGGCGAGGGTGGTCTCCCGCACCGCGAGGCCGCCGAGGCTGATGGGCATCAGGCCGGCGATCTTGGCCAGCGGCCAGACCAGGAACCAGACCGAGAGGCTGACCCGGATGCCCAACTGGTAGCCCAGCCAGGCGTTGAGCAGCACGAAGCTGCCCTGGATCATGAGCGAGAGCCCGAGGCCCTGGAGTCCGTGGGCCGGGTCGCGCACCAGGCGACGCAGCGCCACCAGCGTGCGGCCGACGGGCCGGCGCAGCTTCCTGGGCCACTTGCGGATGGGGCGGCGCAGCGCGAACGGGAGCGAGAGCCCGAGCCCCACGAACCCCACCAGCAGTGCTACCGTGAAGACCCCCTCGCCCCAGCCGGGGAGGTCATCCCGGGAGAGCAGGGCACCACCAGCGACCAGGAGCGCCATCGCGATCATGTCGGTGAGCCGGTCCACCACGCCGCCGAGGAACGCCGCCTCGGGGCGGCGGGTGAGCTTGCCGGCGAGCGCCATGCGCAGCACGTCGCCGCCGACGATGCTCGGCAGGCAGAGGTTGGCGAACAGCCCCGCGCCGTAGCACAGCGCCGCGTCGCCGAAGCGGAGCGCCGCGTGGCCGGCGTTGACGAACAGGCGCCACTTGATCACGCCGAGGGCGTGGCCCGCCACGAAGCCCAGCCAGACCAGGGCCCACAGCCCCGGCGAGAGCCGGCGGAGCGCCTCCTCCACCTGGTGCCAGGGGAGCAGCCAGGCCAGCAGGCCCAGCAGCCCCACGCTCACCGCGACCTTGAGCCAGACCTTCATCGCTTGAGCCCGATCCGCGCGTTCTGGTCGGCGAGCAGGCCCACCGCCCAGACGATCAGCGCCCCGAGGAAGCACAGCACCACGGTCTCGGAGAGGTTGTCCTTCCAGATGTCGTACACCAGCTTGCCGAGCCCCACGACGGTGAGCGCGGCGCCGATGGGAATGAACACCTTGAGCGGGTTGAAGTAGACGATCGTCCGGAAGGTCAGCAGCGCGAAGTCATAGGCGTGTCGCGGCCGGATCTTTGATTCGCCCTTGCGGGCGTGGTAGTCGATGGCGAGGTACTCCACCGGGTGCCCGTTGCAGTTCGCCGCCAGCGTGATGGTGGTGGTGAACGAGAAGCCGCTCGGGAGCAGGTGCTCGTAGCGGGCGATGAGGTCGCGCCGCATGAGCCGCAGCCCGGAGTTGATGTCGGGAATGGGGCGCTCGCTGAGGTAGCTCGCCAGCCAGCGCAGGAACGCCTTGGCGGGCCGCCGGAGCAGCGGCACCTGCACCGTCTGCCCGGTGCGGGCGCCGACCACCATCGCATTGCGGTCCGCGGCCGCGAGCAGGCTGGGGATGGCGCTCACCGGGTAGGTGCCGTCGGCGTCGGTGATGAGGATCCAGGCGTACTTCGCGCGGTGGATGCCGAGCTTGAGCGCGGCGCCGTAGCCGCGGTTGGGGTGCCGCCGCAGCACCCGGGCGCCGGTCTCCGCCGCCGCCTCCGCGGTGTTGTCCCGGCTGCCGTCGTCCACCACGATGACCTCGTAGTCCCACCCCGTCTGCCGCATGACCTCGTCCACGGCGCGGACCTGGTCCGCCACGTGGGCCCCCTCGTTGTAGGCGGGGATCACCACGCTCACCGCGTGCGGCAGGACGCCGGCGGCGTCCTCGTAGACATCCTCGATCACTCGGCGGTCCTCGGAAGGGAATCGGTCGGGGCGCCCAGCCGCAGCACCACGATGGTGCCGTCGCCCACGGTGCCGGGGAAGCTCGCGGCCGGCGTGTACGCGGACTGCAGGCGGTGCCACACGTCGGGGTACGCGGCGGCGAGCCGCACGGGGAAGGTGGTGAGCACCCAGGTGCCGGGGTGCGTCGCCTCGACGGCGGTGAGCGCGTCGAGATCCTCCACCGGGGTCCAGTCGCGACCATAATAGCGGGTCAGCGGATAGGTGGTCAGGTCCACGGTGACCACCGCATCGCCCGGCGCGCGCTGCCGTTCCAGCCAGGCGATCGCGCCGGCGAAGTCCTGCTTGGGCGCCCAGGCGCGGGGCACCGTCGACGCGCTCGCGACGATCACGAGCAGGGTGCCGGCCGTGGCCAGCCGGGTGCCGTGTTCCCGCGAGACCATCCGCGCGAGGCGGAATCCGCCCCGCACCACGATCAGCACCGCGAAGGTGGCGCTGAAGAAGAAGAACCGGGGCCACAGGTTGTGCCGCAGGGCGACGATCGCCGCCAGCGTCACCAGGCCCGGCAGCAGCATCGCGAGCAGGATCACCGGGCTCTGCCGCCAGTAGCTCCGCATCCCGGCGAGCAGCACCGCGACGCCCAGGCCCAGGGTGATCCATCCGCCGGGCAGCCCCGCCGCGAGGCCGCGCGTCACCTCGAGCGCCAGCCAGGTCGGGCTCTGCCAGGCCGTCTCCGCATGGAAGGCCGACGGCTCGGTCAGCGTGGCCAGGAACTGCGGCAGCACCGGCGCGTAAAGCAGGAGGGAGATGGAGCCCGCCAGCACCAGCCCGAAGAGCGCGGCCCGGGCCGGCCCCCCGCGCGACTCGGGCCATCGGCGCAGCACCAGCAGCGCCAGCAGCACCGCGTGGGCCACCGCCACGAGCACCGCCGTCGCGTGGGTGTAGACCGCGAGCGCCATCGCCATGCCGTACCCGAGCGCCAGCCGGCGGCCGTCCGCGTACCCCTCGGACAGGAGCCGGAGGAAGGCGAGCGTCGCGAGCACGGACCAGAGCAGCAGCCCGGTGTAGCCGCGCGCATTCTGGGAGAACCAGACGTGATGGTACGAGACGGCGAGCAGCGCCGTGGCGAGCAGCCCCTCGCGCCAGCCGGCCACCAGCCGGCCCAGCCGCCAGGTCGCCCACAGGCTCGCCACGCCGAACAGCACCGCCGGCAGCCGGAGCGCCCAGATGCTCTCCCCGGCGAGCGAGGTCACCACCCGCGCGGCGGCGGAGTAGAGCAGGTGCTGGTTCTGGCTGTCGAACCGGGTGAGGATCTGCCCCATCGGGAGCCGCACATACTCGACGAGGGTCTGGATCTCGTCGAACCACGGCCCGGCACCGAGCGCCGGCAGCCGCAACGCCAGCCCGAGGAGCACGATGCCTACCGCCGCCGCGGCGGCCCAGCGCGGCTCCTCGCCGCCGCGCACCATTGCGCGGGGCGAAAGCAGGGTGGCGCCGGTGGTGAACCGCGGGATGCGGTCCCACAGGAGAAACAGCGCCCCATGCAGGCAGAGCATCACCTTGAGGATCCACAGCCCGGTGACGATCTCCCCGACAAGGTGCACGCCCCCCGGCGCGACGGCCTCCGCCGACGCCGTGGGCGGCAGCGCCAGCCCGGCGAGCAGCAGGAGGATCCCGAGGATGGTGAGTAACTTCTTCGTTGGCATTCGGTTGCGCTGGTCGGCTGTGGCCCCTCCCTCAGCAAGGCGCGGACCACGGGGCCGCGCCGCCTGTCGCGGGCCGGACGGGAATCTCGGTTGGAATCGCTCAATTAAGCTGTTGTAATGTAACAGTTTATGAACACCCTCCGGGGCGGGGGACCCACCCCCTTCCGCCCGGCGCCAGGGGCGTGCTTCGTTCTGCCCGATGGCTCGGAATGTGCCTTTTTGCCGCCAGCCCCTAGCGACGGTTCCCGATGCTGCTCCTTCTCGCCCTCTCGCTCCTGTCCCGGCCCCCGGCCCCGGCCGACACCGCCCCGCCGGCGGTGCTGCTCACCGGGGTCACCGTCATTCCGGCGACCGATGCGGCGCCCCAGCCGGGGATGAACGTGCTGGTGGCCGGGGGCCGGATCCGGGCCATCTCGCGCACGCCGGTGGCCGGCGTCCCCGCCGGCACCCGGCGGGTGGACGCGCGGGGAAAGTTCCTGATCCCGGGGCTGTGGGACATGCACATGCACCTGGCGGCCAAGCCGCTCCGGCCGGGCCCCGACCGGGCGGCGGCCTACGAGCGCAATCGCGCCGGGATGTTCCCGATGCTGATCGCATCAGGGGTCACCGGGGTGCGGGACATGGCGGGCGAGCTCCCCATCCTCACCCGCTGGCGGGACGAGGCGGCGAGCGGTGTGGTGCCGGGCCCGCGGCTGGTGGTCACCGGCCGCAAGCTGGGCAATGCCCCCGTGGTGACCGGTGCGCCGTTCCCGCCGGAGTCGGAGGCCGACGTGCTCAGCTCGGTGCGGCTGCTGGTGGCGGGTGGCGCCGACTTCATCAAGGTGGACGGGCTCGCGGGGCGGCTCTATCCTCGCCTGTTCCAGGCGGCGAACGCGGCGGGCAAGGTGGTGGTGGGGCACACCTCGCTCGACCTGGGCGCGGTGGCGGTCGCCAAGATGGGCCAGCGGAGCATCGAGCACCTCGACGGGATCGTGCTCTCCTGCTCCGACGACGAGGACGCCATCCGGGCCGATGCCGTGGCGGAGGAGGGCTGGTGGCGCCGGCTGCTGGCGCGGGTGGGGCTCTCCCATCCGATCGAGAACTTCCGCCGCCGCTACCGCGAGATGCTCGCCACCCAGGGCGAGGCGCGGACCGACAGCGTCGCGGCGGTCTTCCGGACCCGCGAGACCTGGCAGGTGCCGACGCTGACCATGCTGCGCGACATCCGGCTGCTGCCGCCGGCGCCGTCGGTGGCGGCCGAGTTCGGGACCTACGGCGGGCTCTGGGGCCGGGACCCCGCGCCGGACACCCGCTGGGAGGGAGACACGGCGCTGGCCCACGCCCTCTACCGCCGCGAGGTGGCGATCCTCGGCAGGTTCATCCGGGACAGCGTGCCCATCCTGGCCGGTACCGACGGGCCGATGGGCAGCCGGGTGCCGGGGGTGAGTTTGCACGAGGAACTGGCGCTGCTGGTGGACGCGGGAATGACGCCGCTGCAGGCGCTGCAGGCCGCGACCCGGGAACCGGCGCGGTTCCTGGGGCTGGCGGATTCGCTGGGGACGGTGGAACCGGGGAAGGTAGCCGACCTGGTCTTGCTGGACGCCGATCCACTGGCCGACATCCACAACATCGGCCGGATCAGCGGGGTCTTCCTGCGGGGCGAGTACTTCGGCCCCGCGGCGCTCGACTCGCTGCGCGGCGCAGCCATCGCCGCGCTCCGGCCCTGATGCCCTACTCCGGCGCCAGCCCTACCAGGAAGGCGTCGTCACTGCCGCCGGGGCTGGCCTGCAGTGCTGCGAGCACGGGCAAGTCCGTCGAGGTGGTCTGACCCGTGAGGTAGACCGTGCCCTGGGGTGACACCGCCACCGCCCGACCTCGGTCGTCCCCCGAGCCGCCCACCACCGCGCCGACCAGGAGCTGGCGCAGGTCGGGAGAGAACTTGGCGAACAGCAGATCCTGTCCGCCGGCGTACCCGCTGCCGAGGTTGGACGGGAAGTCCGGGGAGGTGGTGAATCCCGTGAGGTAGATGTTTCCCCGGCTGTCGGTCGCCACGCCCTCCGCCCGCTCGATCCCCGAGCCGCCCAGGTAGGTCATGGCGAGCAGGGCCCCCGTCGGGCTGAACTTCGCGACCATCGCGTCCAGCGACCCGCCCCCGAAGCTGCGCTGGAAGGCGCCGGGGGTCACCGGCAGGTTGGTCGAGGCCGTCGGTCCCACCACGATCACATTGCCCGCGCCGTCGAGGGCGAGCTGGTGGGTCTCGGTGTCTTCCGTCCCGTTGCCCCCGACGTAGGTCGCCCACAGCAGGGTGGAGCCGTCCAGGCTGAGCTTGGCCAGGTAGATGTCGGAGCCGCCGCTGAGCGTGTGGTCGAAGCCGTTGGGGGTCGGCGCGTCCGCGGAGCGGGTGAGTCCGTCCACGTAGACCCCACTGGCATCCACGCGGATGGAGTTGACATTCGCCTCCTGTCCGGTGCCACCCAGATAGGTGGCCCAGAGGACCTGGCTGCCGTCTCCCTTGATCTTGGCGATCAGCATGTCCCGCCCGCCCGCGATGCTCTTCTGGTAGGCGTTGGCGAACCACGCGGAGGGGAAGCCACCGACCGAGTCGGACGCGATGATGTAGATGTCGTGATTGGCGTCCACCGCGAGATCGCGGATGGGGACGAAGTCCGCGTTGCCGAAGTAGGTGCAGAAGATGACAGTCGTGCCGTCCGGCGTCAGCTTGCAGACGAAGCCGTCCTGTGGTCCGTACTCCGGGCCGCCGTTGCCACCGGCGAAGGTGGTCTGCAGCGCGCCGGCGGTCGTGGGGAAGCCGCTCCCCGCACGCCCGGCGAGATAGACGTACCCCTGGTCGTCCACCTCGACGGCATAGGCCCGGTCGTACTCGTGCCCGCCCAGGAACGTGCCCCAGGCCTCGGCGCCGGCGGGGCTCACCTTCATCGCGAAGGCATCCGACGGATACGTTCCCGAGCCGTCGTAGGTGACGTCGTAGCTCCCGGCCGTCACCGGGAAGGTGGCCGACTTGGCGCTGCCGGCGAAGATGGCATTCCCCTGGGCGTCCGTGGCGACATCGCGCCCCATGTCCACGTCGACCCCGCCCGCGTAGGACACGAAGGCGAGCGCCAGGCCCTCGCCCGGCGGCGGCGGGGGCAGGGTGTCGGTGCCCCCGCCACCGGTCGCGTCGCCGCCGCAGGCGGCCTCGGCCGCGAAGGCAAGCGCCAGGGCCACCAGGGTCAGGGTCGCGGGGCGCGCGAGCATCGGCTCTCGTCTCTCCTGCTCAGGGTACCGGGACCGGCGTCAGGGTCACGTGGCCATCGGGCTCCACCCGGAGCCGCAGCACCTGGGCCCGCGGATACCGGCGCAGCACCTCGGGGTCCAGCGCCGGGTCGTCCTTCACGAATAGTACCCGGTTGCGATCCAGCGGGTACCCGTTCAGGGGGAAGGCAAACTTCCACCCCCACCGATGTTCGTCCACCAGCACCACGGCGTCGGTGACGCCCGCCACGCGGACCGCTTCCCGCACCCGGCCGTCCACCCCGCGGTAGAGGTGGCCGTACTCCCGGACCAGCGGCGGGTAGGCAAACAGCAGCGTGAAGGCCACCAGGGCGACGAGCATCGCCCGCCCGCGCCGGGTGGTCTCCTCGGTGCCGCGCTCCAGCCAGTCGGCGGCGGGGCGCGCCATGACCAGCGCGAGCACCGGCACTGCGAGGTAGAGGTGCCGCGACCCGTACGCCACGCCGTGGTAGAAGTGCAGGAAGTAGATACCGGTGAGCGAGAGCGCCGACGCCAGCATCACTTTCTGCCACTCGTCCCAGTCGCGGCGGCGCCGCACCGCGTACACCAGCGCCGCCACCGGAAGCAGCGGCAGGCCGTACAGGTCGAGGAACAGCTGGCTCAGCCGGTAGGCGGTGACCACCACCGCGTCCCGCGGATAGAACCCGGGCCACTCGGGGCCGTGCAGCTTGGTACCCATCTCCGGGCCGAAGCCGAGCCCGAAGTGCTCGTGCGGATTCCGGGCGTCGAAGTACTTCGTCACCGTCATCATCATCGCGTCGCCGGTGAGCACCTTGTTGTACCACAGCGTCGCCGCGACGCCGAGACTCGCCGCCACCAGCGCCACCGCGAACAGCGGCACCAGCCGGGGTGTGCGCCGGAGCCGCAGCAGGCCCTGCACCGCGAAGGGCAGCGCTACCGCCACGGTGTCCACCGGCCGCACCAGAAAGCAGGCCCCGAGCGCGAGCCCGGCGATGAGGGCATCGCGGCGCTGTTCCCGCGCCAGCAGCGCCGCCCAGCGCCAGCAGAACAGCCCGAACAGGAACAGGGTTGCCGGGTGCGACATGTAGGTGCCGTTCATGAACACCAGGAACGGCGAGATCGCGAGCAGCAGCAGCGCGAGCCGCGAGGTGCGCGCCGTGACACCCGCCTCCGTGAAGAAGCCGCGGAAGCACCACAGCGCCAGCGCGCCGAGCAGCGGATTGATGAGCCACGGCATCCGGAGCAGCACCCCGAGCGCCAGGAACGCCGGCCAGCCAGGGTTCATGATCCCGTACCACTGCCCGTGGTCCACCATTGTGTGCAGGAAGACGAACGAGTCCTGCGGCTCCGGTGGCGGCACGCTCAGCCGCCCCAGCGCCATCGCCTTGGCCTGGAAAAGGTAGGCGACCTCGTCGCTCACGTGGGGGAAGTTGTCCAGCACCAGCACGCCCGCCGCGAGGCTCGCCACGACTCCGGCCACCAGCAGCTGCCCGAGGGTCCGGCGGTCGAGCCACTCCACCACCCGCGCGGTGTAGGGCGCGAGGCCCTCCGCCAGGACGTAGAGCGCCAGGAACCCGACGGTGCTGATGACGGTGCGCTGGGCGTACGCGGTGACATCCAGGTACCGCCGCGCCAGCAGCGCGATGATGCCGGCCAGCACCAGCGTCGGCAGGACCACCCGCGCCGCGGCCAGGGCCCGGGTCGCGCTCCGGAGGCTCACCATGCCGCCCGCGCGCAAGGCACCCAGCGCCAGCAGCACCAGGAAGACCGTGAGGAGGAGGCCGCTCATGGTGCCGGCGCCTCCAGCAACTCCATGTGGAAGCGGTGCCCCGCGCCCTGGTGCAGGAGCATGTCACCCAGCAGCGGCAGGTCACGGGCCCATCCGGAAGCCACCAGCAGGAGCAGCAGCAGCAGCACCGCGCGCGCGGGCACAGCCGTGGCCTGCCAGCGGGCGCGCAGCGGAGTGCCGCCCGCCAGCATCACGGCGGCGCCGTACGCCAGCAGCGGGTGCAGCGGCAGGGAGTAACGGCTCAGCGCATAGGTGGCGCCGAAGAGGAACACCGCCTGGGCCACGATGAGCAGCGAGAGCCGCGCCAGCGGTGCGCCCAGGCCCAGGCAGATGCCCGCGAGCCCGGCCAGCACCAGGGCGGCGTAGAACGTCGCCGAGACCACGGTGACCAGCGGCGTGACCCAGCCGGGCAGGTCCTTGCCGTACCAGCCATTCCGCAGGTGCCGGAGCAGGAAGGAGTCGAGGGTCCAGAGGTGCCCCGCCTCCCACAGGCACTTGGCCAGGAAGCCGGCGGGATCGGCGGCGATGTTGGCCTTCGCGGCGGCCATGGCCCCCGCCTGCGCCCGGGCGGCGTCGGTGAGGACCAGGTCGGTGTAGGGCTCACCAGCCACCCGCCCGTAGCGGGCGGACCAGAGGTCGTCCTTGTCCACGAAGCGGGCCTCGGGCTGACTGCCCACCAGGACGTTGAAGGGCCCGTTGCTGTCGATGAGGATGAACGTTCCCGCGACCCACTGGTTGCGGATCGTCCACGGCAGGATCACCAGCAGGCAAGTGAGGCCCAGCACCACCATCCGCAGCACCGGGCGGCCGAGGCGGAGCCCCGCGGCCCGTTCCCGCCAGGCATCCCAGAGCAGCCACAAGCCAAGGAAGGGAAGGGTGGTCACGACCATTGGTCGCACCAGCGCGCTCACCCCGAGCACCACTCCCGCGATCGCGAACCGTCCCCAGCTGCCATCACGCCGGGCGAGCAGCAGCAGGTCCACCGCCACCAGGAACAGGGTGATGAACAGCGTCTCCGACCAGAGCCGGTGGGAGAAGGCCACCACCAGCGGGTCGAAGGCGAAGATCACCGTGGCGATGCGGCCCGCGCGCCCGCCCGACTCGCGCGCCACGATCCGGTAGAGCAGCACGGTCGAGAGCAGGGAAAGCGCTACCTGGGCCAGCCGGACACCCAGGGTCCCGAGTCCCAGCGACAGGAAGACCGCCATGAAGGCGGGGTACCCCGGTGGGCGGAAGGTCCCGACGTAGCCGCGCCCCGCGGCCAGGCCCTGCGCCAGTTCGAGGTAGGCGCCCTCGTCCAGGATCGGCGCGTGATGCCGCACCGCGACGGCCAGCACCAGCTTGAGCAGGCCGGAAGCCGCCAGCACCAGCAGCAGGAAGCGGCGGCTGCCGCCCTCGGTGCCGCTCACGGCTCGGCCCCGCCCCCGGCCTGCGCCGGGAAGTCCGGCACCTCACGCAGCAGGGCGAGGTACCCCTCCGCCAGCGCCCGCCCCCGGTCCGTGAGGTACAGGTTGTCCCGCTCGGCCGGGTCCTCGGGCCAGGCGAACAGCTGGTGCACGCCATCGGCGTGCTGGATGAACTGGTACGCCGAGTCGGTGAGCGAACGCAGCGAGCCGTGGGCGCCGGGGTACCAGTCCGGCATCCGGACCGCCTGCTGCACCTCCGAGAGCACCGGTGCTTCCGCCGGCGGCGTCGTGTCGCCGAAAAAGCGCTGCAGTGGGCGGCCGCCGAAACTGCCGGCCCCGCCGCCGGCGAAGTCGAGCACCGTCGCGGCCAGGTCGCGGAGGCTCACCGGCTGCGCCACCCGGCGGCCGGCGGGCACCCGGTGCGGAGCCCACAGCACCAGCGGGACGTGCACTGCCTCGCGGAACAGGGTGTGCCCGTGCAGGTACACCCCGTGCTCGCCGAACTCCTCACCATGATCGGAGGTCACGATGACGATCGTGTTGTCGAGGACGCCCCGTGCTGCCAGTGCGTCGAGCAGCTGGCGCACCGCGTCATCGAGCCAGGCGATGGAGGCGTCGTAGGAGTCCTGCTCCAGCTGCAGGTCCTCCGGCCGCATGCCCGCGTGGCGCCGCTCCATGCCCAGGCGGCGGTAGGGGCTCAGGGCGCCGGGGCGGTCGTGTCCCGCGATCCGGCGAAACCACGCCTGCGGCGGGAGGTACGGGTCGTGGGCGTCGAAGTAGTTCAGGAACGCGAAGAACGGCTTCCCGCGCACCCCCGCCTCCCAGGCGAGGAACTCCGCGTTGACCTCGGCGGCATGCTTGCGGCCCAGCACCTGGTCGGTGCCCAGCAGCCCGCGGAAGATGCGCATGTCGCTGAGCCGCCGGGTGAGCGTGGCGCTCCGGAGCAGCGTGGCGAGGCCGAGGGGAAAGTCCTCATAGTGCTGAAAGCCGCGGGCCAGCCCCTTCTCGCTGTCGGTGTAGATCAGGTTGGCGACGAAGCCGCCGGTGCGATACCCGCGCGCGGCCAGCGCCTCCGCCAGGGTGCTGTCGCGAGTATCGAGCGGGCGGAACCACCCGGTCGAGAGCTCATGCGGCCAGCGGCCGGTGAACATGCTCGCATGCGAGGGCAGGGTCCACGGAGCCGGCGAGAGCGCCTGGTCGAACACCGTTCCCTCGGCGCCCAGCCGTTCCAGCTCCGGCGTGGTGGGGCGGGCGTAGCCGTAGAGGCTGAGGCTCGCGGCCCGGACGGTGTCGAGCACCAGCAGCAGGACGTTCGGCGCGCCGGCGGGGGCCGCGGGCGCGGCGGCGGCGGCGCTCGCCTCGCGCCGGCCACGCCCGCCGAGCTGCACCGCCGCCACCAGCCCCAGCGCGAGCAGCAGCCACGGCCCCGCGCGGCGTCCGGCGCGGAGCGCCGCCTCCGGGTGCGCGGCGGCCGAACGCGCCGCCTGCACCCCCGCACCCAGGGCAATCAACCACAGCGCGGCGGGATGGAGCCGCTGTCCCATCATCAGGAAGACCAGGCTCATCACCACACCGGTGACCGCGCCGCAGGTCAGCAGCCAGAGGGCCGGGAGGCGGGGCCAGCGCCAGGCGAGGAGGCCGAGCGCCAGCGCCGGCAGGACGAACACCAGCAGGTAGCCCAGCGGCGCGAGCCACAGCACGTCGCGGCTGCGGGCCGTGAACTCGTGCATCCAGTGCCGGCGGGCGAGCAGCAGCGCCACGTCCAGCGCCCCGGCGACCACGCCGAGGGTCACCGCGGTCCAGCAGAGG
>CAZYIV010000031.1:0-38798 GCA_964647615.1 uncultured Gemmatimonadaceae bacterium
TGGCGTTGTGCAGGATGGCGCTGGTCTCGCTCATCTCCACCATGAAGGTGGACTGCCCGCGGGCCAGGTTGTCGCTGGCGCCGACGCGGGTGAACAGCCGGTCCACCACCCCGACCTCCGCCGCCTCCGCCGGGACGTAGCTCCCGATCTGGGCCAGGATCACGCACAGCCCGATCTGCCGCAGGATGGTGCTCTTGCCCGCCATGTTGGGGCCGGTGACGAGCAGCAGCCGCTCCGCCGGGTCGAACTTCACGTCGTTGGGGATGAAGCTCTCGCGCGGCATCAGCCGCTCGATCACCGGGTGCCGCGCCTGCCGCAGGGTGAGGGTCAGGCCGTCGTGCACCGCCGGCCGCACGTAGCGGTGCTGCACCGCCACCTCCGCCAGCGCGGCGAAGGTGTCGAGCCGCGCCAGCGCGCCGGCGGTGCGCTGCACCCGCGCGGTGGCGCCGCCCACCCGCTCCCGCAGCGCGGTGAACAGCACGCCTTCCCGCTGCCCGATCTTCTCCACGGCCCCGAGCACCTTCGCCTCGTAGCTCTTGAGCTCGGGCGTGACGTAGCGCTCCGCCCCCGCCAGGGTCTGCCGCCGCTCGTAGTCGGTGGGCACCTTGCCGGCGTGGGCGTTGGTGACCTCGAGGTAGTAGCCGAAGACCTTGTTGAAGCCGACCTTCAGCGAGGGGATGCCGGTGCGGTCGCGCTCCCGCTGCTGCAGCGTGGCGATGTACTGCTTGCCGCCGTCGCGCAGGTCGCGCAGCTCGTCCAGCTCGCGGTCGTGCCCGGGCCGGATCACGTCGCCGTCGGCGAGCACCGCCGGCGGCCGGTCGGTGAGCGCGCCGGCCAGCTCCTGCGCGAGGTCGGTGAGCAGGTCGAACTCGTCGCCCACCGCGCCCAGCGCGGCGCTCCGGTCGCGGTCGGCGAGGCCGGTGAGTGCCTCCAGCACGTCGGGCAGGTGGAGCAGGCTGTCGCGCAGCGCGCCCAGCTCCCGCGGGGTGGCGCGGCCGGCGGCGGCGCGGCCCGCCAGCCGCTCGATGTCGCGCACCCCCTGCAGCGCCTCGCGCAGCCGGGCCCGTCCGCGGCCGTCGGCCACGAGCACCTGCACCGCATCGAGCCGGTGGCCGATCGCCGCCGGGTCGCGCAGCGGCGAGAGCACCCAGCGGCGGAGCAGCCGGGCGCCCATCGGGGTCATGGTGAGGTCCAGCGCCTCGAGCAGGGTGGTGCCGCGCGCGCCGGCGCGGAGCGGTTCCACCAGCTCCAGGTTGCGCCGGGTCATCTCGTCCACCCAGAGGTGCACCTGGCTGCGGCGCACCTCGGGCCGGTGCAGGTGGGGCAGTCCCGACGGCTGCAGCTCCTGCACGTAGCGCAGCAGCGCGCCGGCGGCGCCCACCGCCGCGGCGTCCTCCGGTCCCAGCCCCAGCCCGTCGAGGCTCGCCAGCTGGAACCGGCGCGCCAGCTCGGTGCGCGCCAGCTCGGCGTCGAACTCCCACGGCTCGCGGGTGGTGCGGAGGACGCCGTCCTCCAGGGTCACGGCGGTGTCGGCGGTGAGCACCACCTCCGCCGGCGCCAGCCGGCCCACCGCCTCCGCCAGCTCGCCGGCGGCCACGGTTTCCAGCAGGAACTCGCCGGTCGAGAGGTCGATCGCCGCCAGCCCGCCCTCGGCCACCGCCACCAGGAAGTTGTTGCGCACCCCGGGGAGGCAGCTCTCGTCCAGCACCGCGCCGGGGGTGATGGTCTCGATCACCTCGCGCCGCACGATGCCCTTGGCGAGGCGCGGGTCCTCCACCTGCTCGCAGATGGCCACGCGGTAGCCGGCGGCGATGAACTGGCGCAGGTAGTCGGCGGCGGCCTTCACCGGGACGCCGGCGAGCGGCACCCCGTCGCCCCGGGCGGTGAGGGTGATGCCGAGCACCTTTGCGGCGACCTCGGCGTCGTCGAAGAACATCTCGTAGAAGTCGCCCATGCGGAAGAACAGGATCGCGTCCCGGTGACGGGACTTGATCTCCCGGTACTGCAGCATGAGCGGGGTGCCGGCCGCGTCGGCCGCCTTGCCGCTCACGACTCGGGCACCACGAAGGGCGAGTGGTGGAGCTTGAGGCGGATCTGTTCCGCGGCGGCGAGCGCACGGGCCCGGTCGGGATAGGGGCCGGCGCGCACCCGGAACAGCCTCCCGTCCTGCACGATGTACGGCGTGAAGCCGGCGGCCTTGAGGTCCCCCGCGACCTTGTCGGCGGCTTCCTTCGTGTTGACCGCGGCCACCTGTACCCCGAAGCCGGTGCGCGCCGGCGGCGTGGTGTCCGCCGCGGGGGCCGGTGCCGGTGCCGGGGCGCCGGTGTCGGCCAGCGCGGGGCCGGTGCAGCGGCCGTTGAGGAACTCGAGCCGGTTGCGGAGCTCCACGTCGTCGGTGTCGCGCTCCAGCCCGATCGCCACCCAGGCGCAGCCCTGCGGGATCTTGCGCTGGTCGAAGAGGGCCCGCGCCGCCCACTCGCTGGCGGGGCCGAGGGTGGGCGAGTCGGGATAATCGCTGCGGATCCGCTCCAGCTGCCGGGTGGCGCTGGCCAGGTCGCCGGCGGCGTAATCCAGCAGCGCCAGGCGGTAGAGGGCGTCGTCGGCCCAGGGGCTCAGGGCGTACTCCACCGCCACCCGGGTGTAGTTGCGCCGCATCTCCTCGATGTTCCGGCTCACCAGCCCCATGGTGTAGAGCACCTGGGGGTAGAGCGTGTCGGTCGGCGGGGTGGTGCGGAGCATCGCGGTGACGAGGGTCCGGGCCGAGTCGCTGCCGCCCTCCTGCGCGATGCGGAGCGCGTCCACCAGGCGGGCATCGGTCTGGGCCGCGGCGGGAGTGGCGGAGAGCGTCGCGAGGGCGAGCAAGGCCGAGGCGGCGGCCGGACGGTAGGACGGTAGGACGGTCAACAGCCGCGGGGTCATCGGGGGGCTCCAAGCGGGGTGGCGTCGGCGGCACGGAGCCGCGCCGGGGTGCCGGTCCGGGCCGCGCCCGCGGCCAGCCGGAGGGTGAGGCCCAGGATGGTGCCCGCCTCGTCGGTGACGCGGGTGCCCTTGAGCGCCATGTCGGCCTCCAGGGTAGCACGCAGCGCGGCGCGCAGCCGTGGCGCAGGCCACGTCTCGGCCCAGCGGGTCAGGTTGTTGATGGTGCCCTTCCAGTCGCCGATCCCGAAAGGACGCACCACCCGGAACCGTTCCCACAGCACCTTGGCCAGCCCGCCGCCCTTGCTGCCGCGGTCATGGTGCGCCCGGGCCAGGCGCAGCCCGACGAGCGCGGTGCCGAGGCTGGTGACCATCTTCACCCCCGACATCCCCGCCTGCTCCAGCACCCGGCCGCCCAGGGTCACCGCGCGGGCGGGGTCGTCGCCCAGCACCGCATCGACCCAGTCCTCCAGCGTCTCGCCGTGGTGGATGCCGACCAGGTCGCCCACCCGCTCCCGGCTCACCGGGTCCCCGCCGGCGAGGCTGGAGAACTTCTCCAGCTCGGCGCGGAGGGTACCGAGGTCGTAGCCGCAGGCCTGGGCGAGATGCTCCGCCGCGCCGGGCCCGAAGGCGACGTTGGTCCGCTTCGCGTGGAAGTTGATCCAGCGCACCACCCGCTCGGGGGGGAGCGGCTCGAACTCGACCGCGAAGCTCCGCGCCACCAGCGACTCGTCCGGCGCCCAGTTGCGGTCCTTGTCGGGGTTGGGCGCGCCTTCCACGAGGACGAGCACGGTCTCGGCGGCGGGATTGGCGAGGTACTTCTGCAGCACCTCGTGCATCGCCGACTTCTTCTTCCACGCCTCGATGTCGCGGATGATCACCACCCGCCGGCTGGCCAGCATCGGCAGGGTGTTCACCAGGGTGTGCAGCTCCTCGGGGGCCAGCCCCTGGGCGGCACGCTGGTCGAAGTTGAAGTCGCGCTCGTGCGGTTCGAGGGCCCGGTCCACGATGGCCCGGACAGCTTCGTCCTTGAGGATGTCCTCGGAGCCGCACAGGTAGTAGACGGGAGCCAGCTCGCCCCGACCCAGCGCGCGCAGGAGGTCGTCGTGTTCACGGCGGGGCATGGGGGAAAACTAGGGGGTTGGGGGGGGAGACGGGAGACAGGAGAGGGGAGACGGCACCTCCAGGCCGACGGAGGGCTCGGTCGCGGGAGGCGGCGGAAACGACGCGCCCCCGGGGGGACCGGGGGCGGGAGTGGTGCCAGGCGCGCGGTGACGGCGGCTACGGCTGGATGCGCTCGTACACCACGAACGGCATCCCCGGGAGGATCCGGGGCTGGGCCACGACCATCGGCTGCACCTCCGCGGCGACCGGCTCGGGCAGCACGGTGAAGTCCCGCAGTGCGAACAGCGCGAGGGTCCCCACCAGCAGGGCCGCGGCGGTCGCGGCCCAGGGCGCGACGCGTGGTGGCTCGAGGTCCGGCAGCGGCTCGTTGCCCCGCAGGCGCTCGGCCAGCCGGTCGTGGAAGCCCGGCGTGGGGAGGATCAACTCACCGCGGAGGGACTCGACGCCCTCCCGCACCGCGCGATCATAGGCCGCGCAGGCCGGACAGATCTCGATGTGATCGTCCATGTCGGCTGCCAGCTCCGGATCGTGAAGATCACGATACGCGGAATACCGGCGCCGGAATTCCCGGCAATCCATGGGCTTTCGGTTGTGGCGGTTCGAAACGGGGCCGCGTCAGGGGAGGCACGGCGCTCTCCCGGCAGTATACCGCAGATCGTGTCGAAGGTTCCGGAGCGCGCCCGCGGGCTGTCGCGGAATCAGTCGAGGTGCGGCCCGATCAGCTCGGCGAAGCTCTGCCGGGCGCGGTTCAGCCGGCTCTTCACGGTGCCGAGGTTGCAGTGCATGATCTCGGCGATCTCCTCGTAGGACTTGCCCTCCAGCTCCCGCAGCACGAACACCTCCCGGTGGTGCCGGGAGAGCCGGGCCACGGTCTGGTCCACCAGCGAGCGCAGCCGGCGCTGCTCGTAGAGGCTGTCGGGGCGGCTGGCCAGGTCCTCGAACTCGATCGGCCGGCTCTCCTCCTCGTCGCGGCCGCCGCGGACCGCCTCGAGGGTGACCAGCGGGGAGCGGCTCCGGTTACGCAGCTCGTTCTTGGCCAGGTTGCTGGCGATGGTGTACACCCAGGTCGAGAACTTCCGGCTCCGGTCGAAGCGGTGCAGGTGCCGGTGCACCCGCAGGAAGGCCTCCTGCACCAGGTCCTCGGCCCGCTCCCGGTCGCCGATCATCCGGTACACGAAGTTGAGCAGCCGCACCTGGAACCGGTCCACGATCTGCGCGAACGCGCGCGGGTCCCCGGCGAGATGCGCCTCGATGAGCGCGTTGATCTCGGGCTGGGGCCCGCCCGCCGGCTGCGCGGGGCGGCCGGTGAGCGCGGACTTGAGGAACCGGAACAGGACCATCCTATCCTTCCGCCAGGCGCCCCTGGGGAGCGCGGAACATCGCCAGGTACATCAGGGCTACGAGCGTCTTCCCGTCGTGGATCTCGCCCCCTCGGATGAGCTCCCGCACCGCGGACCACGGGGTGGGGCGGAGCTCCACGAACTCGTCCGCCTCGCGGCGGTGCGGCCCCGGGGTGAGCGCGGTGGCCAGGAAGAGGTGGATCCGCTCGTCGGTGAAGCCGGGGGTGGTGTAGATCGTGGTGAGCGGCTCCAGCCGCCCCGCCCGCATCCCGGTCTCCTCCTCCAGCTCCCGCCGGGCGCAGTCCTCGGGGCGTTCGCCCGGGTCCAGCCGGCCGGCGGGGATCTCCCAGATGACGCCGTCCGCCGCATGACGGAACTGCCGGATCAGCAGCACCCGGGGGTCGGGCGCCGTGAGATCGTCCAGGAGGGGGACGACGGCCGAGGCCCCGGGATGACGGATCATCTCCAGCTGGCCGGTGGAGCCGTCGGGGAACCGGACGGTGTCCACGTCGAGGTGGATCACCCGGCCCTGGTAGCGGCGCTCCGAGCCGATCAGCGTCATGGGGGCAAGTTGCAGGTGCGGCGGCGGGGGGACAAGAGGAAGGCGGAGCGACGGCCGGACGGTCAGACGGTAAGACGGTAGGTTGGAAGAACTTACCGTCCTACCGTCTTACCGTCCGCACTTCAGTGCGTCGACCCGTCCAGCCCCGTCGCCACCACCGGGCCGAGGTCGAGCGCCTCGAGGCCCGGCCGGATCCGTGCGGCGTCGCCCACGACCAGCACATCGAGGTGGGCCGGATCGAAGCTGCTCCGGGCCACCCGCTGCACGTCGGCGGCGGTGACCTTGAGGACGGCGCGGACGTAGCGGTCGAACTCGGTGATCGGGAGGCCGAAGGTGAGCAGCTCGGCGAGCTGGTCGTTCATCTGCCCTGCGGTCTCGAACTCCCCCGGCAGGCCGAAGGCGATGTAGTTCCGCGCCCGCGCCAGCTCCGCATCGCTCACCGGCGCATCGCGGATGGCGTTGAGCTCCTTGAAGAACTCGACCAGCGAGCTGTCGGTGACGTCGGTGCGCACCGCGGCGCGGGCCTGGAACGGCCCCGGCACCGGCCGCCACGCGAAGCCCGAGCCGGCGCCGTAGGTGTAGCCCTTCGTCTCCCGCAGGTTCTGGTTGAGCCGGGAGGAGAAGGATCCACCGAGGATGGTGTTCATCACCTGGACGGCGGCGTAGTCGGGGGAGGATCGGTTCAGCCCGGGGGCGCCGATCATGATCACCGACTGGGCGGCGCCCGGCTTGTCCACCAGGAAGATCCGGCGGCTGGCCGGGCGCGCGACCGGCGGCGGCACCGCCGCCTTGAGCGGCAGCATCCGGTTCTGCTTCCAGCCGCCGAAGCGCCGCGCGATCTCCGCCTTCGCCTCGGCGAGGGAGATGTCGCCGGTGACGATGAACGTGGCCTGGTCGGGCCGCATCACCCGGTCGTAGAAGGCGCGGATGGTGGTGGAGTCGAGCCCGGCGGTCGCGGCGGAATCGCCGCCGATCGGCCGATGGTACGGGTGCGCGGCGGGAAAGACGATCGCGCCGAAGGCGAGGGCCGCCATGCCGTTGGGCTGGTCGCGCTGCTGCAGGATGTTGGCCAGGCGCAGGTCCCGCTCCCGCGCCACGTCGGCGGCGCGGAAGGTGGGCCGGAGCGTCACGTCGGCCAGCAGGTCGAGCGCCGGGCCGAGGCTCCGGCGGGGGACGTTGAGGGTGAGGTCGAGGTAGTCCCAGTCAGCGCTGGTGAAGAGCTGGGCGCCGAGATAGGCGGCTTCCGCCGAGATGCCGAGGCCGTCGCGGCGGCCGGCGCCCTCGTCGAGCATGGCGGCGGTGAAGGTGGCGAGGCCGGGGAGGTCGCCGTCGAGCCGGGCGCCCCCATGCACCCGGATGGTGACCTGCACCAGCGGCACCTCGTGCATCGGCACCACCCGGAGCGCGATGCCGTTGGGCAGCGCGGCCTGCTGCACCGCCGGCAGCGTGAGGCCGGCGGGCGGCGCCACCTCCGGCGCCTTGCTGCGGTCGAAGGCCGCGCCCTGGGCCCGTGCCGTGGCGGGCACCAGCAGCACCGCCGCCAGGGCCATTGCCGGCGCACGCACCCCTGTCTCGCGTCTCATGGCAGCACCTCCTGCGGCTGGGCCGCGAGTTCCGGCTTGCCCTGGGGCACCACCGAGAAGGTCACGTGCGGCGCGCCGAGGTACTGGCGCGCCACCCGCTGGATGTCGGCCGCGGTCACCGCGCGGTAGCGGGCCAGGTCGGCGGCGAAGCCATCCGGCTGCCCGGTCCGCACGAAGTAGCTGTTGAGCATGTCGGCCTTGCCGTTGACGGTCTCCAGCCGGCGGAGGAAGCTCGCCTCGCCGGCGTTCTTGGCCTGCTCCAGCTCGCGCGCGGTGGGGCCCTCGGCGGCCAGCCGGGCGAGCTCGTGCGCGATGACCGGCTGCAGCTCGGTCAGGGGTTTCTCGGGGCGGGCGGTGGCGACGATCCAGAAGTCCCCGCCCACCCGCTTGCCGTCCTGGTAGGAGAACACCCGGCTGGCCAGCTGGTCCTGATAGACCAGCGCCTGGGTCAGGCGGCTGTTCTTCTCGCCGGTGAGCAGGTAGCCGAGCAGCTGCAGCGCGGCGTCGTCGGGGGCCAGGTCGCGCACGGTGGGCCAGACGTAGTAGAGCCGCGCGAGCTGCACCCGGTCCTCCATCGTGGCCGCGGTGTCGCGCGGGAGCGTCACCGGCCCGGCGTCGCGCCGCTCGATGGCGGGGCCGCGGGGAATCTCGCCGAAGTACTGCCGCGCCAGCGCCAGCACCTCCGGCGCCCGCACATCGCCGGCCACCACCAGCGAGGCGTTGTTGGGCGCGTAGTAGTGGCGGAAGAAGTCCTTCACGTCGTCCACCGACGCGGCGGAGAGGTCGGTCATGGAACCGATCACCGGCCAGGAATAGGGATGGCCGGCGGGGTAGAGCATCGCGAGGATGCGCTCGGTGGCGAGACCGTAGGGCTGGTTCTCGTAGCTCTGGCGCCGCTCGTTCTTCACCACGTCGCGCTGCAGGTCCACCTTCTCGCCGTTCATGGTCGGGAGCAGCCAGCCCATCCGGTCCGCCTCCAGCCAGAGCATCAGCGGCACCGCGCTCGCGGGGCCCCACTCGAAGTAGTTGGTCCGGTCCTCGGTGGTGGAGCCGTTGTTGTTGGCTCCCGCCGCCTCCAGCAGCCGGTCGAAGGCGGGGTACTCGGCGTGCTCCGAGCCCATGAACATCAGGTGCTCGAACAGGTGCGCGAAGCCGGTCCGGCCCGCCCGCTCGTCCCCCGACCCGACGTGATACCACATGTTGACCGCCACGGTCGGCACCGAGTGGTCCTCGTGCACGATGACCGTCAGGCCGTTGGGCAGGGTGTCCACGGTCACGGGGACGTGGAGGTCCGGGGCCTGGGCCGCGAGCGGGGACGCCCAGAGGGCGGCCAGCAGCAGGGACCGGGGCATTCGGGATCGGGAGGACACGGGAGGGGCTCCTCGGGGTGAGGTCGCTGGTGGACTGGGGGCGACCGGCCGAGAATAATAGCCGTACCCCCGGGCCCCCTACGCGCCCCCGTTCCGGAGTGTGTCCCACGGCTGTGGCAATTCCGACCCTACCCGTCTCCCGGCCGGATACCCCCGCCCGCCCGCTCGCCCTGTGGCTGGCGGTCGCGGTGGTGCTGTTCGGGGGGTTCATGCTGCTGGCGCTGGTGGGGCCGTTCTCCGGCTGGCCCAACACCTGGCGCTACAGCTGCTACAGCGTCACCACCCTGGTGGAGGGGGTGATCTTCGCCGCCGCGGCGCGGCGCGAGGTGCTGGGGCCATCGCTGCGCCGGGTCCTGAGATTCGAGGCGGCGGCCTTCGGCCTCACCAGCCTGAGCTACGCCGTCTCGGCGCTGGTGGCGGCGGAGCTGATGCCGGACCTGCCGGCACTGGTGTGGGCGGGGGTGACGTTCTCCACCTACGCGATCGCGGTGCTGGGCCTGCTGGCCTGGCCGCGTGTGCCGCTGGCGCGAGGGCAGTGGTGGCTCTTTGGCGTGGACGCGACGATCGGGGCGGCGGGGATCACGATCTTCCTCGTGGTGCTCGCGACCCTGTCCGGGTCGGAGGCGCTGGCCTCGGGCACGGACCGGCTGGACGCCGTGACGTTCGGCCTGGCCCAGATGCTCGACGTGGTGGCGCTCAACATCGTGCTGGTGCGCGGGTTGCCGCTGCCCTCCCGCCGGGCCTTCCGGGTGTTCATGTCGGCGCTGATCCTCGAGATCCTGAGCCTGCTGCTGATCCAGTACTTCTCCGCGGCCCAGCCGGATGGCGGCATCAGCCAGTACGACGACGCCACCTACATCGCGGTGCAGCTGCTGTACGTCGCGAGCGGGCTGCTGTTCCTGTGGGATCGCGTGGAGTCCATCCCCGCGGAGCAGGGACCGTCCTGGCTGCTCACCTTCAACCCGCTGCCGCTGCTGGCCCTCGCGGGCGTGGCGGGCCTGCTGGTGGGCGAGACCACCCAGGGCGACCTCGCGATGGCCCAGTGGCTCGCCGTGGCGCTGGTGGTCCTGGTGGTGCTGCTCGCGGTGCGGCTGATCGCCACCGTGCGGGAGAATGTGCGGCTGGTGGGGCAGGAGGCGGCGCTGCAGCGGGAGAAGCTGGCGGCGCTGCGCCGGATCGCGGGCGGCATCTCGCACGAGTTCAACAACATGCTCACCGCCGTGATCGGGCACGCCGAGCTGGGCCTGAGCGAGGTGGACCCAGGATCCGGGGTGGGGAAGGACCTGGAGGGCATCCGGAGCGCGGCCGATCGCGCCAGCCTCCTCACCCGGGAGCTGCTCTCGTTCAGTGGGGGGCAGTTCACCGGCCAGCAGAGCCTGGACCTCGCCGCCCTGCTCCGGGACCTCGCCCCGGAGCTGCGCCGGGTGGCGGGGGCCCGGATCACGCTGATGCTGGAACTGCCGGGCACGGCCGCCCTCCGGGGCGATCGCGGACAGCTGAGCGAGATGGTGCGCGCGCTGGTCCGCCACGCCGAGCGGCGGATGCCGTCGGGGGGGACGCTGCGGCTCGCGTTGAGACGGGTGGTCCGCGAGGTGGCGGTCGAGACCGCCGGTGCCGCGCTCCCGCCCGGGCCCTATCTCTGGCTCGAGGCGCTGGACGACGGCCCCGGCGTGGGGCCGCAGATGCTGGCGCGGCTGTTCGAGCCCTTCGCGGGCGAGGAGCCCGGGACCGGTCCGCCGGCGCTGGGCCTCGCGGCGGTGCTGGGCGTGGTCTCCTCGCACGGGGGCGGGGTCTCCGCGGAGCCCACCGGAGACCGCGGGCTCCGGGTGGCGATCTTCCTGCCGGCGGGGGCGGAGGTGGGGCTGGCCGGCTGAGGCTGACGGGCGAACGGCAATTCCGACTCCGCCACTCCTTGTTGTCCGCCGGCACCCTGGAGAAGATTCCGCGTCCCCTCACATCGACGCCTGCCGCCCGCCTCGCCCGCGAGTGCTCCCATGACCAGCATCCCCGCTGACTCCCCCGTCCAGGGGCCGGCCGTGGCCGCCGGGCCCCGGGTGCCCGCCTGGGTCTGGGCCGGCGGGGTGTTCCTGGCGGTGGCGTCGGTCGTGCTGGCGATCCCCGGCTGGGCCGACGGGCACTACACCAGCACCCTCACGATCTACCAGCTCCGGCTGCTCCTCGAGGGGGTCGCCTACCTCTGGGCGGGAGCCTGCGCGACGCTCGACCCGCGCGTCCGCCGGGTGCTCACGCTGGTGGGCGCGATCTCCATCGTCTCGTTCAGCGTCAACATCCCGCTCTACGCCATCGGGCAGGATCCGCCGGCCTGGTTCATCACCTTCAACAATCTCTGGGTCTTCTTCTCCTACCTCCTCTCGGCGCTCGCGCTGCTCTGGTGGCCGCGTTACGCCACCGGACGGTGGGAGGCGCCGATGCTGCTCCTCGACCTGGTGCTCACGGCCGGGGCGATGGGGGCGCTGCTCCTCATCGAGCTGACCTTCCCGCTGGCCGATGCCACCCCCGACGCGCTCGACACGCGCTGGTCGCTGGTGTACGGGCTGGCGCAGGTGGTCTCCCTGGTGGGGCTGGGCGTGATGGTCATGCGCGGCCGCCCGCTCCCGTCCCGCCGGGCCTTCTGGTGGTTCGTGGCGGCGCAGGCGGCCTACGTGCCGATGCTGTTCCTGTCACAGCTCGGCATGGCGGAGATGATCAGCAACACGATCGGGCAGGTCTCCTACGTGGCGGGCGTGCTGCTGGCGCTGGTCGCGGTGGTACTGATCCGGGCCGACGCCGCCAACCCCGTGCCGCCCGGCGAGCGCCCCGTCGGGCTCCAGGGCCTCAGCCCGCTGGCGCTGCTCACGCCGATGCTGGTGGTCGGGGTACTGGTGAACGCGATGGTGGCGGGGCCGGAGTCCCGGGTGCCGCCGCTGATCGCGATCCTCATCCTCACGACGCTGCTGCTCGTGGTCCGGGTGCTGCTCGGCTCGGCGGAGGGGCTGGCGCGGCTGCGGGAGGAGGCGGAGAAGGAGCGGCGGGTGCAGGAGGACCGGCTGGCGACGGTGGGCCGGCTGGCCGGCGGGCTGGCGCACGAGTTCAACAACATGATGACGGTGGTGCTGGGGCACGCGGAGTTCGCGGAGCGGGCGATGCCGGTGGACAGTGAGGTACGGCGGGAACTCGCGGTGATCCGGGAGCAGTCGGACCGGGCCTCCCGGCTCACCCGGCAGCTGCTCTCCTTCAGCGGGCAGCAGGTGTTCCAGCTGGACGAGGTGCCGGTGGAGCGCCTGCTCGTGGAGGTCGGTCCGCTGCTCGGGGCAGCCGTCACGGTGGCGCCGGTGAACGGGCTCGCCCCGGTCCCGCTCCGGGCCGACCTGCCGCTGCTGGCCGCCGCCCTGCAGCAGATCGCTCGCAACGCGGTGGAGGCGGGCGGCCGGGAGCCGCCGACGCTGCGGGTCTCGCTCGCGACGCTCACCGCGCCGCTGGCGAGTCCCTACCTCTCCGCGCCGCCGGGCCGGTACGCGCGGCTCGAGGTGCAGGACCAGGGCGAGGGGATCCTGCCCGCGGACCTGCCGCGGCTCTTCGACCCGTTCTTCAGCCGGAAACCGACCCATGCCGGCGGCGGGCTGGGCCTGGCCGAGGTGTACGGCGTGATGGTGGGACACCACGGGGGGATCACCGTGCGCAGCGTCCCCGGCGCGGGGACCACGGTGACGCTCTACGTGCCGCTCGCCTAGCGCTCGGCCCGGACGCCCAGCAGCACCACCGGGATCTTCCACCCTTCCTGCGCAAAGAAGAACAGCTCCGAGCCCGCCCGCTGCGAGATGGGGCTGGTGCGGGTGGGCGAGGTCCACGCGTGCAGGCCCGCGCGCCGGGCCTCGATGCGGAGCCGCAGCATGTGGAACGGGTCGCTCACCAGCAGCACCCGGCGGATGCCGGCGGCCCGGGCCCAGTCCGCCACCGCGCGGATCGAGGCCTGGGTGGAGCGCCCCTCGGGCCGGACCACGATCGCGGTGTCCGGGACTCCCTGCAGCACCAGGTACTGCCGGGCAACGGTGGCCTCGCTGACCCGGTCCCCCTCCCCGATGCCGCCGGTCACCACCAGGTGCGGCGCGAGGCCTTCCTGATAGAGCGTGAGCGCATGGTCCAGCCGGGCGCGGAGCACCGGCGAGGGCTTGCCGTTGTACTGGGCGGCGCCGAGGATGACGATCGCGTCGGCGGGGCGGCGCTGGTCCTGGCGGCTGACCAGCCAGACGGTCGCGAGGGAGACCAGGTAGAGGACCGCCGGGGTAAGGACGGCGGCGAGGAGCAGGCGGCGGGGACGCGTCACGCGATAAAAATATGGCTGCAGGGCGGGTGGGGGGGAGGGACGGTAGGACGGACGGACGGTAGGACGGTAGGTTGTCCCTTACCGTCCGACCGTCTTGCCGTCCGACCGTCTCATTCTCATCGCAATTCGAAGCTTTCGCCGAGCCTCGGCACATCCACCTGCCGCACCCCTTCCTCCTTCAGCAGCTTCGCCATCGCCTCCGCCGCCTCTGGCTCGCCGTGCACCACGAAGGCGCGGCGGATGGGGCCGCCGAGTCCGCGGACCCAGGTCCGGAGCTCGTTGCGGTCGGCGTGGGCGGAGTAGCCGCCGATGGTTTCCACCTGGGCCCGCACCGGGTAGAGGTCGCCGAAGATCTTGACCTCCTTCGCACCGTCCTGGATCCGGCGGCCGAGGGTGTTCTCGCCCTGGAAGCCGACGAAGAGGACCAGGGTGCGGTGGTCGGTGACGTGGTTGGCGAGGTGGTGCAGGATCCGCCCCGACTCCGCCATGCCGCTCGCCGCGATGATGATGGCGGGCCCGGGCATGGTGTTGAGCTTCTTGGAGTCGTTGACGTCCCGGACGTACTGCACCAGCGGGAAGTCGAACAGCCGGGTGGTGCGCTCGATCAGCGCCTCCTCCCGGTCGAACAGGTCGGGGTGCAGCCGGAAGACGTCGGTGGCGTTCACCGCGAGCGGCGAGTCCACGTAGATCGGGATCCCCGGGATCTTTCCCTCCCGGAACAGCCGGTGCAGGGCGTACACCAGCTCCTGGGTGCGTCCCACCGCGAAGGCGGGGATCAGCACCTTCCCCCCGCGGCCCGCCACGCCGCGCACCAGGTCGCCGAGGCGGGTCTCGGCGTCGCTGATGGTCTCGTGGGTGCGGTTGCCGTAGGTGGACTCGATGATCAGCGTGTCCACCGGACCGGCGGGCGGATCGGGGTCGCGGATGATGGGCAGCCCGGGCCGGCCGATGTCGCCCGAGAAGACCAGCCGGTGCGGGGTGCCTTCCGTGAGCCGCAGGTCCACCGAGGCGGAACCGAGGATGTGGCCGGCATCGGTGAACTCGAAGGCGATGTGCTTCCGCAGGTGGTGCACCCGGCGGTAGGGCAGCCCCACCATCAGGTCCTGCACCGCCACCGCGTCCGCCATGGTGTAGAGCGGCTCGCTCTCCGGCCCGGCCTTCTTCCGCCGGGCGAGAAACTCCGCGTCCTTCTCCTGGATGTGCGCGGCGTCCGGCAGCATCACGGCGCAGAGGTCGCGGGTGGCGGCGGTGGCGAAGATCGGCCCGTGGTACCCGCGGCTGACGAGCAGCGGCAGCCGGCCCGCGTGATCGATGTGCGCGTGGCTCAGGATCACGCCATCGAGCGTGCGCGGGTCGATCGGCAGGTTGGCGTTGAGCGCATGGCTTTCCGAGCGGCGCCCCTGGAACAGTCCGGCATCGAGCAGGAACCGTGCGCCCGGCGCCTCGAGCAGGTGCATGCTGCCCGTGACCTGGCCGGCGGCGCCGTGGAAGGTGAGGCGGAGGGACATGGGAGGGGATGTTACGCGAGGGATGGGTGGGGCGGTAGGGCGGCGACCGAGCGCCGTCAGGAGCCGCGCAGCGGCGACTCGGCGCGAAGGGAGTGGCGGGAGGAGGGTCGGACGGTAGAGACGGTAGGGACGGTGGGTGTTGCGTCAAGGAGAGAAGCTGGTGATCCAGTCGGGTACCTCCGGCTCGCCGCGGAAGATCGCGCGGGGGAGATCACGGGAGATGGCCCAGCGCTGCAGCCAGCTGATGCCGGCGGGGCCGGCGTAGGTGTCGCGGGAGCCATAGGCGGAGTCCGCGACTGCCTCGGCGACCGGAACGAACGCATACCCGCGGGCGCGGAGCTGCGCGGCCAGCCGGTCGAAGGTGGCGGCGTTGAGCGCGCTGGCGTGCAGCAGCAGCACCTGCGGAATCTCCCGCCCCTCGATGGCGCGCGATTGCCCCTCGTAGAACACCACCACCGAGTCCATGTAGGCCAGGTAGGTCTCCGCGATGCGGGCCCGGGTGAGCGGATCGGCGGCCAGGTCGTAGGCGCGGGCAAAGAGGTAGTCGCCGTTGTCCACCGTCACCGGCGCCACCCGGTACCCGTGCGCGGTGAGGAACGCGAGCAGCGAGTCCCGCACCGCCACGCTGCGCCCGGTGTGGAGGTAGGGATGCCGGAACCACTGCGGTGTGGTGCCTCGCGCCGCGAGCAGCGACCGGAGTACCTGCTCGCCGGCGAGGATGTCCGCCTCGTAGCGCGCGAGCGGCGTGGCGTGCAGGTCGGGGTGGGAGTAGCTGTGGTTGCCGAGCGTCAGCCCGGCGTCGAGCCAGCGAGTGAGCAGCGCCACCCGGCGCGGGTCGAGGGTGCCGGCGCTGTCGCGGAGCTTTCCCTCGTTGACGAAGCCGATGGCCGGAACGGCCTGGCGGGTGATGGCGCCGACCAGCGCGGTGGTCACCGACTCCTGCACCGCGACCGGTGCGCTGCTCCGGCTCAGGGGCAGGTCGTCGAAGGTGACCGCGATCCGGCGGTCGGACTGCTGCTGCAGCGCCGCCGCGAGCAGCAGCGCGGCAATGATCACCGGGTGCCGAAGAGCCGGTCGCCGGCGTCGCCGAGGCCGGGGACGATGTAGCCGCGGTCGTTGAGCCCGCGGTCGAGCGCCGCGGTGTAGACGCGCACGTCGGGGTGGCCCTCGAGCAGCCGCTGCACGCCCTCGGGGGCGGCCACGATGCACAGCAGCTTGATGCGGCGCGCGCCGGCGGTCTTGAGGGTGGTCACCGCCGCGGTGGCGGAGCCGCCGGTGGCGAGCATCGGGTCGAGGATGAAGTAATCGCGGTCGGCGGCGAGGCCGGCGAGTCCCTCGCCCCCGCCATCGCCCGGGATCTTGGCGTAGTAGTGGATCGGCTCCAGGCTCTCCTCGTCGCGGGAGACGCCGATGTGCCCCACCCGCGCCGTCGGCACCAGCGCCGCCACCCCGTCCACCATGCCCAGGCCGGCGCGGAGGATCGGCACCAGGGTGAGCTTCTTGTCCGAGACCAGGCGCCCCGTCATGTGCTCCAGCGGGGTGTCGAGCTCGTGCGCCTCGGTGGGGAGGTCCTTGGTGGCCTCGTAGGCGAGGAGCATCGCGATCTCGCTCACCAGCTGCTTGAAGTCGCGGGTGCTGGTGTGGCGGTCGCGGAGCAGGGTGAGCTTGTGCTGGAGCAGCGGGTGCTCCACCACGGTGAGGTTTGCGAGGGCCGGACGAGGCATGCCCTCAAGCTATGCGGGAGGCCGGGCCGGGGAAGGGGGCGCGCTCAGTCGAGCGGGAGGAACACCGGGCGGCAGACGTACTCGCCGGCGGGGCACACCGAGGCGACGACGCGCCCGCGCGGCCGGCCGGCCACGACCAGGCTCGGGTCGGTGGTGAAGTAGGCCGAGTCGGCGGTGACCGAGTCGGCGGTGAAGCGGCGCACCGGCGCGCCCGGCTGCTCCAGGGCGGGGGCTGCCTGGGCATTGATGCGGACGCCCGGTGCCGCGCGCAGCACCAGCCGGATGCCCTCGGGCACCCGCTGCTGGTCGAGGGACAGGTACGGATTGGGGGCCGGGCGGCAGCCGAACAGCAGCGCCACCGCGATCAGGACGCCTCGCATGGGCGGAGGATAGTCCGCTCAGGCCCCTTCCGCGAGCAGGGCGCGGATGCGGCGGTCCCACTCCTGGTGCCACCGGTCGCCGACGTGGAACTCGCCGTAGCCCTCCCAGCGGACCTGCCCCTTCCGGTCGATCAGCACGTAGCTGGGCCAGTACTGGATGTCATAGAGCTGCCAGGTCGCGTGGTCGTTGTCCTGCGCCACGGGGTAGCGGATGTGGTGCTTGGCCATGGCCTGGCGGACGTTGTCCTTGTCGTGCTCGCCGCCGTAGGGCGGGAACTCCGGGTCGTGCATGCCGATGATCGTGAGGCCCTGGTCGCGGTAGAGGCTGTCGTACTGCACCAGCGAGGGGAGCGCGCCGGTGCAGTTCCAGCAGGTGAAGGTCCAGAAGTTGAGCAGCACCACGCGGCCGCGGAGCCCGGAGAGGGTGAGGGGCTGGTCGCCGGGGGTATTGAGCCAGCTCTGGTTGTTCCAGGCGGGGGCGGGACGCACGGTCACCCGGGCTCCGGTGAGGGGATTGGCGGCCTGCGCGCCGGCGCGGCTGGCGGCGGTGTTGAGGGTGGCCATGGCGCCCAGGACGATCGCGGTGCTGGCGCCGAGCATCAGGAGCGGACGGGGCATGGGGGCTCCGGGGACGGGGTCTCCCGGAGGAACGATGCGGGGGAGGGGGTGGATCTGCCCCGGGGCTTTCTTCGCCCCCGGGCGCTCCTTATATTCCCGCCCCTTCCGGCTAGGTAGCTCAGTTGGTAGAGCAGGGGACTGAAAATCCCCGTGTCGGGGGTTCGATTCCCTCCCTAGCCACTCACTGTCGGAGCCAGTTGGTCGCTTCACCACCCACCCCGCTCGGGGGTTCACCTGCGGCCGCTCCGCGGCCTCGGTGCCCTCGCCCTGACGGGCTCGGGTCGATTCCCTCCCTAGCCACTCGCTCTTCCCCCCACGGCCTCGACACACCAACGGCCCGCCACCCTCCGGGGGTGACGGGCCGTCGTCGTGCGCCTGCGGTTACGCGGCGGGGCGCTGCCGCGCGTCACGCAGCGCCATCGCCAGCAGCACGTCGAGCGGGCCACCGCTGCCGCTCCCGCCCGCCACCGCGATGTCGGGCACCAGCCGGAGCTGGCTCGTGGCCAGGTTCCGGAAGATGTCCATCGCCGCGTAGTACTGCGGGTCCACCGACTCCACCTTCTTCTTCAGCACCTCCGCCTCGGCCTCGCCGACCGCGCGGATCCGGCCGGCCTCGGCCGCGCCGGTCACGCTGGTGACCTGCGCGTCGGCCGCGGCGTTGGTGGTCTTGGCCTCGGCCTCGCCCTTCGCCTTCTTCACGGCCGACTGGGCGTGGAACTCGGCGATCTGCACGCTCCGCTCCGCGTCCACCACCTGGGCCTGGGTGTTGGCCAGCGCCCGCGACTGCTCCAGCGCCTGCCGCGTGGCTTCCGCCTCGCGCTGGGTCTCGAACGTGATCCGCTGCTGCTCGGCCAGCTTCCGGTCGGTCAGCGTCTTCATCAGGCTCTCCGGCGGCACGATGTCGCCGATGAGCGTGTCCACCGCCTGCACGTCGTACTGCTCCAGCGCCTGCTGGATGTGCTCCCGGGCCTCACCCTGGCGCTGGGTGCGCTCCTTCAGGAAGCTGATCGCATCCGACTTCTGGGCCGCGTTGCGGAAGTAGTTCCCGATCGTCGGCTCCAGCACCTGCGTCACCAGGTTGTCCATGCTCCCGAAGCGCGCGATCACCTTCGGCGCCGAGGAGCGCGGGATGTGGATGATCTGCGACACGTCCAGGTTGAACGTGAAGCCGTCGGCCGACCGCACCGTGATGGTCGAGAGCTTCGCGTCCAGCTTGTGCGCCTCCGTCTTCCCCGTGGCCCAGTTGAGCACCACGTTGGTGGTCGGCACCGAGACCACGTGGTTGGTCTTCGGGTTGATGGGGTACATCCCCGGATCCAGCGGGTCCACCCACACGCCCCGCTGCCCCTGGCGCACCATGTTGCCGTGCTTGAACCCCTCGCCGGTGACGTCCGAGCCCTCGTCCCCGACGTAGGCGATGACCACGCCGGCGTGGCCGATCGCCACCTCGGTCATGTCCGCCAGCTCCACCGAGGCGAACAGCGGGTTCAGGTAGTACGAGCCCGCCAGCATCACCTGGGCCTGGAGGCCCTTGGTGCCGCCGCTGGAGATGAACGCCTCGCCGTCCTGGAACATGTTGTGCCCCGGCACCTCCCGGCCGGCGATCTCGCCGGTCTTGAGCGGCGCGCCGTCCTGGGTAGTGACGATGCCCACCTTCCCCTCCGGGATCTCCAGCACCGCCGAGAGCTTCACCGAGAAGATCGCGGTGTTGATCCGGTACGTCCCCGGCGGGATGATCGCCAGCTGGGGCCCGCGCTGCCCGCCCTTGAGCAGGAAGGCGCGTGCGTCCTGGAATGCATTGCACTCGACCTCCTTGCCGAACACCCGCCGGCTGAGCGGGGCGCCGTCCCGCGCCTCCACGATGCCGAGCTTCCCCTCCGGGATGTCGACGAAGGGGGCGACCGTCACATCGTACTGCCAGGGCCAGTAGCCCCAGTGCAGCCCGGGCGCGAGGGTGTCGGCCTGGTAGCCGGCCTCGCCGTGGAGCGCGATGATCTTGCCATCGGGCAGGGTCCGGTTGCTGCCGAGGAGCACCCAGCGCTTGCGGACCACGCCGATGGAGTTCCCCGGGACGATGACCGCGCCGAACAGGCGCAGCACCACCCGGTGGAACAGCACCAGGAGCACCAGCAGCAGCAGCCACCAGACACTGCCCAGCACGCTGAGGACTGCATCCACGACGCCCATCGTACCCTCCCTGAGAGAGAAGACCACGTGCACGCCACGCTATCGTCGGGGGAATGTACCACCGGGGGCCCCCCTCCCCGTGTGAGGCATGGGGCACGGTCCCCCCGGAAGGGGGGCGCGCCAGCTAGCCTCGATGTCGGCGTGAAGTGAGCCGCGGCGCGGCTCAGGGGCCGACGTCGTGCGCGACCTGCTGCAGTCGTCGCACGACGCCTGGCGCCAGCCGGGGGAGGCCGGGCGCCACCGCGGGGAGCGTGAGGGGATCGCGGCCGGTGATGGTCGCGAGCAGGACCAGCGCGGCGAGATAGCTGCCGCTGGGCGACGGGTGGAACCCGTCCGCCGCGGCCACCCCCGCCTCGGGGATGTGGAGGAACGCCTCGCGCCAGGCGAGGCCGGCCGGCGCCAGCCGGCCCTGCACGGCCTCGGCGGCCGCACGGTAATGGGCCAGCGCCGAGTCGGTCGCCGCGAGGCGATCGGTGCCGGGCCAGACCATGTACAGCACCGGCTCGGCGCCGGCGCGACGGATCAGTGGCGCCCACTGCCGGGTCCAGGCGACGAGATGCGCGCCGGACGCAGTGAGCGTCGAAGGTCCCTGCTGCAGCACCACGATATCCCACCGCTCGGCGGCGAGCCGCCGGGCCGCGGTGCCCTCCGACATCTGATCCTCCAGTGACACGTCCGGCGCCGCCACCATCGCGGTGACGGGCCGGGGCAGGCCCGCCGCCTCCGCCAGCTCCGCGAAGCGGGCCGGGAGGTCGTTGACGTACGTGAACGAGTTCCCCACGAACAGGACGTGGAGCGGCGCGGCCTGCGCGGCGAGCGGCGCCGTGCCCAGCCAGGCGATCGCGAGGAACCAACGGGGACGGATCATGGCGGCGTGAACGAGGGGAGGTGCCCGGCTGTTTCAGATGGTGCGAGCCGAAACGGGAGCGCCTTCAACTGCAATCACCGCAACAAGATGCGGTTCGATTCAGCAAGTAATCGTACGCTACAATCTTGTTACACAACGACTTGCGCTTGACAACTGAACGACTGTTCAATAGCTTGGCCCCCCCTCATGGTGAAACCCGATCCGGATTCCTGCAATAACCCGCGCTGGCAGCGGCGGCCCACCGAGCGGCGGCGCGAGATCCTCGACGCCGCGGTGGTGGTGTTCGGCGCCGAGGGGTATGACGGCGCCACCATCGCCGCGGTGGCGGGGCGTGCGGGGGTGAGCAGCGGCACGGTGCTCAACTACTTCGGGTCCAAGGAGGAGCTGTTCGAGGCGGTGCTGCAGGCGCGCTTCCTCGCCGGGCTGGTGGAGACCGAGGCGCTGATCGCGACCCACCAGGGGAGCTATCGCGACCTGCTGCACCTGATCCTCACCCGGAAGTGGCGGCACCTGATGGAGCGGGAGACGGCGGACCTGGTGCTGGTGGGGCTGGCCAAGGCGCGCACCATGCCGGGCGCGACCAACCTGATGTGCCAGGACATGGGGCTCCGCTTCCGCCGGCTGCTGTCGGGGGTGCTGTCCGCCGGCGCGGCGGCGGGCGAGTTCACCGTGCGCAACGCCGAGCTGGAGGCGCGGGTGATGGGCAGTGCCCTCGCGGGGCTGATGCTGGAGCTCACCCACTTCTCGCGGTTCGACGCGGCGCGCCCCGACGCCGATGCATTGCTGGCGCAGTACCTCGAGCTGGTGGACCGGGCACTGGGTGTGTCCGGAACCCCGGCGGACCGCGCGGAGCCGGACGGCTCCGCGGCAACCTGAGCAAGGACGAGAGCGACACATGGCTGGCCGGACACTGGCGACGGGACTCGTGGTGCTGCTCCTCGGCGGGACCGCGTGCGGCGGGAAGCAGGCGGCGGGCGCGGGACAGGCCCCGCCACCGACCGAGGTGAGCGTGGTGACGGTGGCGCCGGAGACGGTGCCAGAGGAGTTCGAACTGGTGGGCACGGTGGCGGCCTACCGCCGGGTGGAGGTGCGCAGCCCGGTGAGCGGGATCATCACCGCGCGGCCCTTCACCGAGGGAGCGGCGGTGCAGCCCGGCGAGGTGCTGTACCAGATCGACAAGACGATCTACGCCGCCGCCTACCAGAGCGCGGCGGCGACGCTGGAGAACGCCAAGCGCACGGTGAACCGGCTCACGCCGCTCCTGGCCGACCATGCCGTCGCCCAGAAGGACGTGGACGACGCCGAGACGGCGGTGCTCCAGGCCCAGGCGGCGTACGACCAGGCCAAGAAGAACCTGGATGACGCGACGGTGCGGGCGGAGATCGCCGGGCGGGTGGGCAAGGCCAACCTGGAGCTGGGCGCGCGGGTGTCCGGCTCGTCGGACCTGCTCACGACGATCGACCAGGTGGACCCGGTGTACGTCAGCTTCCGCCCCTCCAGCCAGCAGCTGCTGGCGTGGCGGGCCGACCCGGTCACCGCCCAGCTGATCCGCCGGGGCAGTGCGCTCGGCATCCACGTGACGCTGCCCGACGGCAGCGTGCTGCCGCGGGCCGGCACGCTCGACTACATCGATCCGGTGCTGGAGCAGGGCACCGGCACCCAGGAGTTCCGGGCCCGCTTCGGCAACACCGACCGGCAGCTGGTGCCGGGGCAGTTCGTGCGGGTGCGGCTGAGCGGCATCGCCCGGAGGGACGCCATCGCGATCCCGCAGCGGGCGGTGCAGCAGCAGATGGGCCGGCGGCTGGTGTACCTGGCCGGCCCCGGCGACACGGTTCAGGTGCGCGACATCGTGGTGGGCCCGTGGACCGGCGACCGGTGGATCATCGACTCCGGCCTGGTGGCCGGCGACCGGGTGATCGTGGACGGCTTCCAGAAGACCGGGCCCGGCGCGGTGGTGCGGCCGGTGGCCTGGGGCGAGCCGAAGGCGGCGACCCCGGTGGCGGCGGCGGCGGAAGGGAAGGCGACCGGTGAGTAAGGCGGCCACGCCCGGCGCCGCCCCCGACGGCGAGCTCCGGTACTTCTTCATCCGCCGCCCGGTGCTGGCGGCGGTCATCAGCATCACCATCACGCTGCTGGGCCTGTTCGCGCTCAGGCGGCTGCCGGTGAACCGCTACCCCCAGATCACGCCGCCGGCGGTGAGCGTGACGGCGGTGTACCCCGGCGCCACCGCCGAGGACGTCGCCCAGGCGGTGGCGGCGCCGATCGAGCAGCAGCTCTCGGGGCTGGACGGCCTGCTGTACTACAAGTCGTCGAACTCCTCCGACGGCGCGATGAACCTGCAGGTGTACTTCGACATCAGCCGGGACCAGGACCTGGCCGCGGTGGACGTGCAGAACGCCGTGAAGCTGGCGGAGCCGCAGCTGCCCGAGGCGGTGCGCACCAACGGCATCGTGGTGACCAAGGCGCAGAGCGACATCCTGTTCGCCACGGCGCTTTACTCCGACGACCCGCGGTATGATGCGGCCTACCTCACCAACTACGCCAAGCTGAACATCGAGGACGAGATCAAGCGCATTCCCGGGGTGGGCAATGCGCGGGTGTTCGGCCAGCTCGAGTTCTCGATGCTGCTCTCCCTCGATCCCGACAAGCTGGCCCAGCTCGGGATGACCGTGGGCGACGTGGCGCAGGCGGTGCGGGAGCAGAACACCACCAACCCCGCCGGCCGGCTGGGACGGGAGCCGGCGCCGAGCGGCACCGAGTTCACCCTGCCGGTGACCACCCAGGGGCGGCTGGTGACCCCGGAGGAGTTCGGCGACATCATCCTCCGCGCCCGGGCCGACGGCTCGCTGGTGCGGGTGAAGGACGTGGCCAAGGTCACGCTCGGCGCCCGCAACTACGACCAGGTGGCCCGGGTGGACGGCAAGCCGACCACCTTCCTGCTGGTGTACCTGCGCACCGGCGCCAACGCGCTGGACGTGCGGGCGGCGTTCGAGACCCGGATGAACGAGCTGGCGAAGGCGTTCCCCGAGGGCGTGAAGTGGACCATGCCCTACGACACCACGCCGTTCATCACCGAGAGCATCCACGAGGTGGTGAAGACCCTCGCCGAGGCGATGCTGCTGGTGACGCTGGTGGTGTTCCTGTTCCTGCAGAGCTGGCGGGCCACCCTCATCCCGGTGCTGGCGGTGCCGGTCTCGGTGATCGGCACCTTCCTCGGGCTGCTGATGCTCGGCTTCTCGGTGAACGTGCTGACGCTGTTCGGCCTGGTGCTGGCGATCGGCATCGTGGTGGACGACGCGATCGTGGTGATCGAGAACGTCGAGCGCATCATGGCCGACGAGCACGTCACGGCGCGGGTGGCCGCGGACCGCGCCATGCGGCAGGTGGGCGGCGCGCTGGTGGCGATCGTGCTGGTGCTCTGCGCCGTGTTCATCCCGGTGGCGTTCCTCGGCGGCATCACCGGCGAGATGTACAAGCAGTTCGCGGTGACCATCGTGCTGTCGGTGGTGCTCTCCGGCGTCGTGGCGCTGACCCTGACGCCGGCGCTGTGTGCCCTGCTGCTCACCGAGGCCGCCACCCCGGAGCACTCGACCAACCGGTTCTTCGGCTGGTTCAACCGGGCGTTCAGCCGGGTGACCGACCGCTACATCGGCGGGGTGGGCCGGATCCTCGGCTCGCCGCGGACCACGCTGGCGGTCTTCACGGTGCTGCTGGCGCTCACCGCGGTGCTGTTCCGCCGGGTGCCGCGGGCGTTCATCCCGTCCGAGGACAAGGGCTTCTTCGCGGTGGCGATGCAGCTGCCCGACGGCGCCTCCAAGCAGCGCACCGAGGCGGTGGTGGGCGAGGTGGAGCGGTTCCTCCTGGCCGACCCCGGCGTCAACCACGTCGGCGCGCTCGTCGGGGTGGACGCGCTCAGCTTCGCGGCCCAGACCAACAGCGCGATCATCTTCGTGAACCTGAAGCCGTGGGAGGAGCGGCGCAGCCCCAACCTCGCCCTGGAGGCGATCGTCGGGCGGACCAATGGGAAGCTCTTCGGGATGAAGGAAGCACTGGCGTTCGCCTTCAACTTCCCCGAGATCCCGGGCCTCGGCACCACCAGCGGCCTGGAGATGAACCTGCAGGCGCGCGGCGGGCAGAGCTTCGAGCAGTTCGCCCAGTCGGTGCAGGGGTTCATCCGCGACGCCAACGCGCTGCCCGAGCTGGCCGGGGTGCAGACCACCTTCCGTGCCGACGTGCCGCAGCTCTACCTGCACGTGGACCGGGAGGCGGCCAAGGCGCGCGGCGTGGCGCTCACCGACCTGTTCCAGACCCTGCAGGCACTCCTGTCCACGCTCTACATCAACGACTTCAACCTGTACGGGAAGACCTACCGGGTGCAGGCGGAGGCGCAGGCGCCGTTCCGCCAGCGGCCGGAGGACATCGGCCGGCTGTACGTGCGCAGCCAGGGCGGCCAGATGGTGCCGGTGAGCGCGCTCACCTCCACCGAGTTCCGCGGCGGCCCGAGCATCCAGAGCCGGTTCAACGGCTTCACCTCGGCGCTCATCACCGGGGTGCCCGCGCCGGGGCGCAGCTCCGGCGAGGTGCTGGACGCGGTGGAGCGGCTGGTGGCCGACAAGTACGCCAGCCAGGGAATCGGCTACGGCTACAGCGGCCAGTCCTTCCAGGAACGCGCCTCCGGCGGCGACAGCGGGCTGGTGTTCGCGCTGGGGCTGGTGCTGGTGTTCCTGGTGCTCGCGGCGCAGTACGAGAGCTGGTCCATCCCGTTCGCGGTGCTGCTCGGCATCCCGTTCGGCATCTTCGGCGCCTTCGTCGGGGTGTGGGCCCGGGGCATGGCCAGCGACGTGTACTTCCAGGTGGGCCTGGTCACGGTGGTGGGTCTCGCGGCCAAGAACGCGATCCTGATCGTCGAGTTCGCGACGGAACTCCGGCGCCAGGGGCTGTCGATCGCCGACGCGGCGCGGGAGGCGGCCCGGGAGCGGTTCCGCCCCATCCTGATGACCTCGTTCGCCTTCATTCTTGGCGTGCTGCCGCTCGCGATCGCGGGTGGCGCGGGCGCCGCCAGCCGGCGGTCGCTGGGCACCGGCGTGTTCGCCGGGATGCTCGCGGCGACCACGGTCGGGATCTTCTTCATTCCGCTCTTCTTCTCGCTCATCCGGCGGTTCAGCGAGCGCGGCCTGCGCCACGCGACCCCGCTGGCCGTGACGATGGAGCCCGCGGCGGAGGGCCGCGACTCATGATTCGGCATCGTTTCCTCCCGGCGTACCTGCTGCTTGCGGCGGGCTGCGCCGTCGGCCCGGCGGTGACGCCGGCCCCCGCGCCCGCGACCACCGCCGAGCGGCCCGGCGCGCTGCCCGCGACGGCCCGGGGCTTCTTCGATTCGCTCGCGGCGGTGCGGAGCGCCGCGCCGCCCGAGAGCATTACCCCGGTCCCGGCGCCACTGGCGCTGGACCCGACCGGCGACGTAGCCTGGCTGCAGGTGCTCGACGACAGCGTGCTGGTGGGGCTGGTGCGCTTCGCGATGGACCACAACCGCAACCTCCAGGTGGCCACGGCACGGGTGCGGGAGTACCGGGCCCAGCTCGGCGCCGCGCGGGCGGACTTCCTGCCCCAGCTGAGCGCCAACGGCACCGTCAGCACCAACCAGGCGATCTTCGGCGCCTTCCCGCCGCAGACCTACGACGTGGTGCGCATCACCGCCGACCTGTCGTGGGAACTCGACTTCTGGGGCAAGCTGCGGCGCCAGGGCCAGGCCGCGCGCTTCGACCTGCAGGCGCAGGACGCCGACCGCCGCGCCACCGTACTCTCCCTGGTGAGCGACATCGCGACCGCGTACCTGGAGCTGCGCGAGCTGGACGAGGACGTGGGCATCGCCGAGTCCACCCTGGTGAGCCGGCAGGCGACGCTGGCGCTGGCGCGGCGCCGCTTCGCGGAAGGGCTGATCTCGGAGCTGGACGTGCGGCAGTTCGAGGCCACCGTGGCCGACCCCGCCGCCCGGGTGGCGGAGTTCTCCCGCCAGCGGGCCCAGAAGGAGAACCAGCTGAGCCTGCTGCTCGGCACCGACCCGGGGCCGATCGCGCGCGGGCGGCCGCTGGCGGAGGCGGTGCGGGCGGTGAGCCTGCCCGATGCCGTGTCGTCCACGGTGCTGGCGCGGCGGCCCGACGTGCAGCGGGCGGACGAGCAGTGGCGTGCCGCGACGGCGCGGATCGGGGTGGCGATGGGCAACCGGCTGCCGCGGATCCTGCTCACCGGGCAGTACGGCACCCAGCGGCCGGACTTCTCGGGGCTGTTCGGCAGCTCGGGCGAGGTCTACACGCTGGCGGGGGGGATCTCGATCCCGCTGTTCACCGGCGGGCGGCTGGTGAACCAGGAGCGCGCGGCGCGGGCGCGGGCGGAGCAGGGCCGCGCGGGCTACGAGCAGACGGTGCTCACCGCGCTGCGCGAGGCCAACGATGCGCTGGTGGCGGTGCGCACCACCCGGGACCAGCTGGTGGCGCAGGAGACCCAGGTGGATGCGCTGACCCGCGCCACCACCCTCGCCGAGAAGCGCTACCAGAGCGGCGTCTCGAGCTACCTCGAGGTGCTGGACGCGCAGCGCAACCTGTTCACTGCCCGGCTGGCGCTCGCCTCGGTGCGCCGCCAGTACCTCGGCACCACGGTGCAGCTGTACAAGGCACTGGGTGGGAGCTGGGCGGAGTAGCGCCCGGTTCCGCCCGGCGGGGTCAGAACGCCGGCAGCTGCACCGGCCTGGCGCTCTGCGCGGCGCAGGGGAGCACCTGCGGCTTGCCCGAACTGAGCGCCCCGGGGACCGGCCCGGTGGTGCTGGCGGACACCAGCACCTGTCCCACGCCGCCGAAGTACAGGCGGGGCCAGTCCTCCACGTACCACGCCGTGTTGTGGCCGGCGATCTCGAAGCGTGCCGGCCGGGTGAAGGGCAGTGTCAGGTCGATGGACTGCCCCAGCGGGATTGACGGCAGGCCGCTCACGGCCGGCTCGAAGGCCCAGCCGGAGATGTCCTTCGGCGGCGTGTTGACCCCGCCGAGATACCCGCCGGGGAAGTGGTTGGAGAGCACCAGCACGGCGCTCACCTTGCAGCCCGGCATCGGGAAGGCCGGTGCCAGCCGCACCCGGGTGATGTGCAGCGCGACCGTGGCGGGCTCCTCGAGCGCGCCGGGCGCGGGATGAACCCGGGTGCCGGGATAGTTGCTGAAGCAGGGCAGCGGCGCCCGGTCGTGCTCGGCGGCCGCGGCGGCATCGCCGCAGGCGGGTTCGGTCGCTTCGCGCTGCAGCGACTCCTCCAGCTGCTTCAGGCCCTGGTGGTAGGCCCACCGCAGCTCCTCCCGCACATCCTCCGTGCAGACGCCCCCGTTGGCCTCGATGCTCTGGCAGGTGAGTTCCACCGCCGCCTCGGTGACCCCGTCTTCCGCGGCCGCCTTCAGCTGCGCGTAGCTCGGCAGCGCCGGCGGCAGCCCCGCCGCCACCAGTCCGGCGGAGAGGCCGGCCTCCACCTCGGCCGAGACGACGTCGTTGCAGTCGTCCTCGAGGGAATGCCCGAGTTCCTCGCACGGCACCACGCTCACAATCTTGCCTGCCACCCAGTCCTTGGTCCCGTTGTAGAAGGTGCTCATCACGTCGTAGGAGTGCACCCATCCGTCGAGTGCCGCGCCGATCCAGTACAGCAGGTCCTGGTCCGCCTGCTGGTGCAGGTGCCTGCCGCAGAACCGGTTGCCCGGGATGAAGCCGTACAGCGGATGGCCGGAGATCCCCGCGTACGGGTTCTGGTCCACCACGACGCACCCCCACCACTGATCTTGAGCCCACTTCACCGGGGTGAAACCGGTCACCGTCACCTGGAGGCCCTGCGCCTCCGCCGTCATCTGCGCCAGGTGCGCCTGCGCGGCGAGTCCCTGCTGCAGGCTGCGGCCTGACGAGTCGATCGGAGCCGGTCCCGGCTGGTAGTGGACAACCACCACGTTCGAGGGCGGGCCGGCCGGCTTTCCGTTGAGAAACCCCATGACCCGGATGTAGAAGCTCCGCGGAAGGTCGTTGCTGCGCTGCGACGCCGGGGGCTTCGAGGGGGGTGGCTGGATCCCCAGCCTCCCGGCACCCTGCCCCTGCGGGACGAGCGCCACCGGCACCGACTCCTTGGACGGCGGCGGCCCGCCGAGGGGAGGGAACTTGTCCAGCGGCACACTGAACGAGGGGATGCCGGCGTCACCGGAGGCGATCACCGCCCCGCCGCCGGAATCGTCGGCGGCGGCGAACGGCGTGAGCGCCACCTGCCACCGCCAGGCGTACTGGTCCTGGAATGCCGCGGTGAAGGTGAGGTTCACCGTCAAGGCCGGGCGGTACACCGTGAAGTCGGTAGTACCCGGCTCGTCGTGACCGATGCTGACGTCGTAGTGGCGTTGGCCAAGGTGCGGGCGGAGGAAGAGAGGACGGCCGCTGGGCACCCGCGCGATCGCCGTGGCCTGGGACTGGGCCGCGGCCGCCGGGCCGCCAAGGGAGAGGAGGAGGGCTGCGGTCGCAGCGAGCCGGCGAAGCGGCATCGGGAGCTCCGGAAGGGGTCTGACCCGGAACACGGAGGCCGGCTGCCCGCGGGGCCATCCGCCGGTCGTGGCCCTTCCAGGCCGGGTCTCGCGTTTCTCCATGGTAGACACCAGGCCGTCTCACCAGCGGAGGACCCGATGCGCCGGATGCCGTTGCTGCTCGCCCCCTTGTTCCTCTCCCTGCCGCTCGCCGCCCAGGCGGCCCGGCCACCGGCCGGTGCCTGCGCGCTGGTCACGGCACCCGAGGTCCAGCAGGCGGTCGGGAGCGCAGTCATCAAGACCACCCAGAAGGACACCGTGCTTGCCGGGGTCCACCGGTCGCGCTGCCTGATCCGGGTGAAGGCCGGCATCACCCATGCGGTGACGGTTGACCTCTACACCGGCCTGCCGCCGGTCGCCGATGCCGCCGCCCTCGCGCACGCCGTCAGCGAGGAGGGGATGGAGGCCACGCCGGCCACCGGCTATCCGTGGCCGGCCGCGGAGTACGCCGATGGTGGCGTGGTGTTCGGCCAGCGGGGGAAGGCGCGGGTGTCCGTGGTGGCATTCAACATCACGAAGGCGCGGGCGCTCGCGGCACATGCGATCCCGCGGCTTCCCTGACCTGGAGGCGAGCATGGGTGCCATGCCGCATCGCCTGCTGCCGGTGTTGGGGTTGCTGCTCGCCGCCACCCCGGTCACGGCACAGTTCACCAGCAGTTCCACCAATCGCCCCGACGCCGACTGCCGCGGCCTGGTGCTGCAGGCGGCTGCCGGGATCCCCGAGGGCAATCGCCATGACTACCGCTTCCACGGTCCCTGCAAGCTGGTGCAGGTCACCGGGAGCGCCGACTACATGGCGGGGATCCAGACCGGATCGGGCAGTTCGGTGAGTCAGGTCGGCTCGGTCTGGGCCGAGGCCAGCGTGCGGTGGGACCGGGCCAGCGGCCGGTTCACCGAACAGGTGAAGATCGAGGGCGACTACACCGGTGAGCTGAACATGGAGCTCAAGTGTGCCGCCGACCCAGTCGTCGGCACACCGAGCTGCGTCCGGACGGCATACTCCAACACGACCGGATGGGCGGGTTTCGACGGCGCGTGGCAGCACGCTCGGCCGGTCACGGCCGGCAAGACGAGCCTTGCCGCCGCGACCGCGATGTCCAATGCCCCGAAGCCGCCGGCGGGGACGCCGCCCGCCCACGCACCCCCGCCCCAGCAGGCCCCGAAGGGGCTCTCGCAGCCGAAGGCGGCGGGCACGGTGATCGAAGGCGAGGACCTGGTGCCCACCGCACAGGCCTCGGGCGGCTCCGTGGGCCGGCAGGACATGGCGCCGTTCGGCAAGAGCTGGAGTGGCGGGGCGCAGCTGTTCTGGGGGGCGCGTCAGGCGGGGGCCCAACTCCGGCTCGAGTTCCCGGTGGCGGTGGCGGGACGCTTCCGTGTGTGGGGCACCTTCAGCCAGGCCCCGGATTACGGGGCCATCGCGGCGAGCGTGGAGGGCCACCCGGTGGTGAACTTCGATGGATACGCCGCGGCGGTGGTGCGCCGGCGGATTGACCTCGGGACGTACCAGCTCGGCGCCGGCGCCCGCGAACTCCTCATCGGCGTCTCGGGAAAGAACCGGATGTCGCGGGGGTATTACGCCGGCCTCGACCGGCTGGAGCTCGAGCCGGTGCCCTGAGCCGGGCCGCTCCGGCGGGGCGGCTCCCGCGGCATCGTCCCCGTCTCCGCGCGAGGGGACACCGGGAAGCCTGTCAGTCCTCGTGGCCGCCCCCGCCCCCCTCGTGCTCGCTGCCGGACCGGTGGCAGCGGGCACAGTCCTCCAGATTCCGGATCCCCTCCTCGCGGTGCTCGGCCAGGACGTTGCCCGGCGTGTGCGCATGGCAGCCGTAGCAGGTGTACGCGCGGTAGTTGCCCGGCTGGTCGTGGCAGGTGGCGCAGCGCGGGCCGTGGTGCCGGTCGAGCACGAACCAGCGCGCATGGTCGAAGGTCGCCGGA
Source organism: uncultured Gemmatimonadaceae bacterium (assembly GCA_964647615.1). GTDB lineage: Bacteria > Gemmatimonadota > Gemmatimonadetes > Gemmatimonadales > GWC2-71-9 > JADJOM01. The sequence continues at coordinate 31,023 of CAZYIV010000031.1, forward strand.
ACCCACGCGCGGGTGCGGTGGCAGGCGGCGCAGTCGCCGGCGCCCTTGTGCAGCACATCGGCGGGGCGGGCGTCGGCGTGGCAGCTCGCGCAGGCGCGGCCCGGGGCCAGCCGCGCATGATCGATCTGCGCCGGGCGCCAGCCGTCGGTCCCGTGGCAGTCCCCGCATCCGGCGGTGAGGCCCTCGTGCCGGCGGTCGGTGGGCAGGTCGGCGGCGTGGCAGGCGGCGCACTCCGGGAGCGCTGCCGCCGGGAGCCGGGCATGGTCGAAGGACCGCACCCGCCCCGCGGTGCCCGCGTGCTCCACGTGACAGGCGCCGCAGTCGATCCCGGCCACCGCGCGATGCAGCCCGGCCACCCCCGGACGCGGAGTCCATCCCGCCGGCTGCACGCCGCGCCGGGTGCCGATGCTGTCGGCCACGTGGCAGGCGAGGCAGCGCGCCACCGGGGTGCCGTGGAACGGGGCGTGGCAGGTCAGGCAGTCGGCCGCGAAGTCAGCGTGGCCCGGCGCGCCATTGCCGGGCGCGATGGCGGAGTGCGGCGTGAGGGCGGCGACCGCGCCGGCCAGCACCAGGACGAGCCAGAAGATCGCGCGGGCGCCCATTGGCCTCAGGGCTCCCCGAAGACGAGGATCGTCACCACGTGCACCAGGCCCAGCGCGGCGAACGCGGCGTTGAGCGGCATGTGCACCACCCGCCAGCGCCGCATCAGGTCCACGGTGGCGGCGTCGAGCAGGCGGGTGTCGGGGTCGGCCGGCGCCGTGCCCTCACGGGCCGCGAGGTCCGCCACCGCCTCGCGGAGCAGCACCGCCCCGGTGAGGCCGCTCGCCACCACGATGAGCATCGCGCTGAGTGCCAGCCACGGCAGCACCGCGTGAAAGTGGATCCCGCTGTGCAGCAGCAGGCACAGGGCGCCGGCCCAGGCGAGGCTCTCGTGCAGCTCCAGCAGGCGCCGGGGCGAGGGATGCCGGATCAGCTTCCGCTTGCGCAGGGAGTAGAGGAGCGAGAGCAGCAGGAGCAGGGTGCCCACGGGGCCGAGGTACCGCCCCACCCAGGCGAGACCCGCGCGGTGCAGCGCGTAGTCCAGCCCGAGACCCACCGCGACCAGGCCGAGGAAGAGCCCGAGCGCGGGGAGGACCTGCCGGACAAGCAGTGAGCGGTGCAAAGCGGGCATCCCGGGAACGGATGCCGCGAAGCTATCGCCCGCGGATGAATCCACCGTGACCGGTGGGCCTAGCGCGCCTCCACCAAAATCCCGACCGGCACCTTCCGCCATGCGCGCCAGGCCCGCCACTGTCCGCCCGCCTCGCGCCAGGCGAGCTGGGCGGAGATTCCGCCATCGAGCGCAACCGCGCGGCGGCATCCCTCGTCGCGCAGCAGCGTGGCGGCCTCGGCCAGGGTGATGCCGAAGGGAATGCTCCCGCCGGCCTCGCCCAGCCCGTCGAAGCGGGTGAGCAGCACCACCAGCCGCCCGTCGGTCCGCTGGCACAGCGCCAGCCGCGCGTCGCGATGGGTGATACCGACTCCAAGACCGGCGGTGGTCAGCGCCGCCGGCACCTCGCCCTCCCCGGTGAGCAGGGCGGGGTAGGACTGGAACGCGAGGCGGACGCCACCGGCGGCACGTACCGCGGAGATGCTGTCCGCAGGGACGAATCGTACCGCGCCCGCACTATCCACCACCACCGCCATCGAGAGCGGACCGGTGCCGGGCGGACGCAGCTCGCGTCCGTCCATCACCGTCCAGCCCCACGGCGCAATGCCCTCGAACTGCCCCGCATTGAACGCCGCCAGCGCCGTGGCGGGCGCGGCGTCCACCGTCCACGCTCCCTGCTCCAGCGCCGGCGTGAGCCGGGTCTGCAACCCGAGCCGCACCCGCGCCGGATCCAGCCGGAGCAGGCGCAGCTCGGTCCACCGGCCCTCGCCTGGCAGCGTCACCCGCCGCACCCCGGCCTCGAGGCCGGGGCGCACCACGGTCCATGCGGTCGGTGCCGCCCGCGCCGGCACGACGGCGGGCGCCGTGCCGGGGAGGAGGAGCGTCGCGCCGGCGAGGGCGTACGCGGGGAACAGCCGCAGGCTCATGTGCCGAGCCCCACGGCCTTGAGCCGCTCGCGCAGCTCGCGCTTCTTCGCATCGATCGCCTGCGCTTCGGCCGGCGCGAGCCCGGCCCGCTTGGGCGACTGGAAGTAGGTGTAGATCAGCTCCTTGAGCTGGGCGTAGTCGGTGCGAGGGATACCCGCGGCCTTGGCGCCCTGCGCTTCCGGCGGCGCGCCGGCGTCGGCGATCGCCTGCTGTTCCGCGGTCGTCTGCTGGCCGGCCTGCGCGTCGCGGGAGCAGGCCGCCTGGATACGGGCCTGCATCTCGGTGGTGAGGGTGGTCAGCTTCTGCGCGATCTCGGTGGCCTTGGAGTAGTCGCCCTTGTCGGCCGCCTCCTGACCCTGCCGCTGCAGCCGCTGGATCTCGGGCCACGCGGGGTCCTTGTCGCGTGCGCGCTCGGGGCAGGCGCCCTGCTGCTCGGCGGCGGCCCGGCTGGCCGAGTCGCGCGCCTGGCGCTGTCGCTCCGCTTCGGCGGCCTGTTGCTGCGCGGTCGCCTCCGCCTTGAGCCCGGTGAGCATCTGGTCCACGACCTGGGGCGTGACCTCGGGACCGGCCATCCGGGCCGGCTGGTCCACCGAGGGGACACCCGCGGTCTCGGCCGCCTTCTGGCGGGCCTTCTTCGCGAGGCCGCCGAGCTGGGCCGCGGCGGGAGTGGTGGTGAAAGACAGGGCCAGCATCAGACCGGCCACGGCGAGCACACGGGGGGACATGGGGACTGCTCCGGGGTTGAAGTGACTGGCCGAATTCTACTCGACGGTGTCACTCCGTGGTCACTCCCGGATCACCTGCGCGGCGGTCGGGTAAGCCATTGCTGATTAATGACCTGGGGATGGCACACTGACCGGCTGGTCGTGATTGGCGCGTGCATTTCCAGCCCCTCCCCCGCCCGCCTTCGCGCCCTGAGCCATCCGGGGTTCGCCCCGCAACATCCGGAACCCGGACGGGGGCCGCGCCGTAAGCGCGGTACTTCCCCTCGCAGTTCCACTCGTTCCGGAGGTTGCATGCGTTTCCCCCGTGCGGTTGCGGCGTTCGCGGTGGCCGGCCTGGCCGGCGCCTTCCCGCTCGCCGCCCAGCAGGGCGCCCCCGTCCTCGACGTGCCGCAGGTCAGCCAGCGCGCCGGTGTGTCGCAGGTCATCGGGCTCACGACGGTCGCGCTGGACTACGGCCGACCCTCGGTGAAGGGCCGTGCGGTGTGGGGCGCGCTGGTGCCGTGGGGCGAGGTGTGGCGCACCGGCGCCAACATCAACACGGTGCTCTCGGTGAGCTCCCCCTTCCGGGTGGGCGGCGTGGAGCTGCCGGCGGGGCGCTACGGCCTGCACACCATCCCCACCCAGGGCGCGTGGACGGTGATCCTCAACAAGGAGCCGAACAACTGGGGCAGCTTCAGCTACGACTCCACCCAGGATGCGGTGCGCTTCACCGCGACGCCCCGCGCGGCGCCGCACCAGGAGCAGCTGCAGTTCACCCTGGAGGACCCGGCGGATTCGACGGTGACGGTGACGATGCGGTGGGAGAAGCTCGCGCTGCCGTTCACGCTGACGGTACCCACCCACCAGGTCGTGCTGGACAGCCTGCGGCACCAGCTGGCGGGGTTGCAGCAGTTCTGGCCGACGGGGTGGCTGGAGGCGGCGCGCTGGGCGCTGGCCAACAACACCGGCTTCGACCTGGCCTCGCAGTGGGCCGATCGCGCGATCGCGATCGCCCCGACCTTCGGGGCGCTGAGCGTCAAGGCATCGGTGCTGGAGCGGCAGGGCCGGCGGGCAGCGGCCGACAGCCTGCGGGCCCGTGCGATGGCGATCGCCACCGAGGCGGACGTGAACGCGCTGGGCTACCAGTACCTGGGGGAGCGGCGGGTCGAGGAGGCACTGACCCTGTTCCGGAAGAACGTGCAGGACTACCCGAAGTCGTGGAACACCTACGACAGCCTGGGCGAGGCGCTGGGCATCGCGGGACGGAAGGCGGAGGCGGTGGCGGCCTACCAGAAGGCGCTGGCGCTGGCGCCGGCGGCGCAGCAGGCCCGGATCCGCGGCGCGATCGCCACGCTCAGCCGGTGAACAGCTTCTTCTTGCTGCTGGCTTCCTTCTCCAGCCGGCCGCACATGAGGTCGCACAGCCGCAGGACGTCGCCGTCGGCGAGGCGGTACAGGGTGTTGACGCCCTCTTTCCGCCGGTCCACGAACCCGGCGGCGTAGAGCAGCTGCAGGTGCTTCGAGACGTTGGCCTGGCCGAACCCGGTGGCCGTGAGGATCTCCGAGACGGTGCGCTCGCCGGCCTTGAGCGCCTGGAGGATCTCCAGCCGGGACGGCTCGGCCAGCGCCTTGAAGCGCTCGGCGATGTGGAGCAGCTGGTCCTGCGACAGCTTCTTGCCGGCCATGGGGTCGGGGCACTGCCCGTGGTTAATGACCATATAATGATGTAGCATAGGCTGGCCGCCCGGCAATCCGGCCCCCCTCCGCGGCCGTGGGCGGGGGTTGACGCGTGTTATATATGACTATATAGTCATTGAGTCTTTTGCAAGGGGCCCGCGCCCCGGGATGCCATGACCACTCGCCCATCCGCCCGCCGCCTGGCCGCGCCGCTCCTGGGGCTGGCGCTGGCCGCCGCACCGCTCCGCGCCCAGCAGCCCCTCCGGCTGGACGAGGCGCTGGCCCGGGCCGACACCACGGCCTACGCCAACCGGATCGCGGCGGGAGAGACCCGGGACCGGGCCGGGCAGGCCCTGGCCCCCTACCGCGGCATCCTGCCCTCGGTCCGGCTGGAATCCGCCTACCTGCGCACCACCGACCCGCTCAACAGCTTCGGCTTCCTGCTCCGGCAGCGGGCCGTGACCCCCGCCGCCTTCAATCCCGCGACGCTGAACGACCCCGCGGCCATCGGCAACCTGATGACCGGGCTGGTGCTGGAGCAGCCGCTCTTCAATGCCGACGCCTGGCTGGGCCGGAGCGCGGCGCGCTCCGCCCGTGATGCCACCGCCGCCCTGCAGGACTGGACCCGCGGCGGCACCCGGGTGGACGTGGTGCGGGCCTACTACGGCGCGGTGCTCGCGGCCGAGCAGGTGGCCACGCTGCGCGCGGCGGATGCCGCGGCGCGGCAGCACGTGCGCCAGGCGCAGTCGCTGGTGGAGCAGGGGATGGCGACCCGCTCCGACGCGCTGCTCGCCACCGTGAAGGCCGGTGAGATCGCCACCCAGCTGCTGCAGGCGGAGAGCGAGGCCCGGCTGGCGAAGCGCGGCCTCGCCACGCTGCTCGGCGACCCGGCCGATACGCTCTGGACGCTGCCCGACTCGCTGCCCGACGGGCCGGCGGTGCAGGCCGTCGCGGAGGCGGTCGCCCCCGACAGCGCCGGGATCGAGGCCCGGGGCGACGTGCGCGCCGCGCGCGAGGGCCGGGCCGCCGCCGAGGCCGACGCCCGGCGGGCGGCCGCACTTTACCTCCCGCGGCTCAACGGCTTCGGCCGGGTGGACTGGAACTCGCCCGACGCTCCCTTCAGCGGCAAGAGCGCGTGGACCCTCGGGGTGATGCTCTCCTGGTCGCCCTTTGCGGGGGCGCAGGAACTGGCCGAGCGGCGCAGCGCCGGCGGCCGGCGGGATGCGGCCCGCGCCATGGCCGATGCGGCCGCGGCGCAGGCCGCCCTGGAGCTGGCCCGGGCCGGGGACGGCCAGCGGGTGGCGCTGGCCCGGCTGGAGATCGCGGAGCGGTCGGTGGCGCAGGCCAGCGAGGCGCACCGGATCGTGGGGCGGAAGTACGACGGGGGACTGGCCACGGTGAGCGAGCTGTTCGACGCCGCCGCGATGGAGACCGCGACCCGGCTGGGGCACGCGGCCGCGCGCTACGACGTGATCGTCGCCACGGCGGCGGTGCGGCAGGCGCAGGGCCAGGACCTCTCGGTGCTGCTCGCACTGGATCACTAAGACGGGCCGCGCGCCCGGAGGAATCGTCATGCGGATGTTCACGGGAACCCTGCTCCTCGCCGGCCTGCTCGCCGCCTGCGGTGGCGACCATCCGGCGCCGGCCGCGGACGCCGCCGCCGCCCCGGCCGGTCCCCGGCTTACCATCGCCGACACCACCATCACCGCGAGCTTCGAGGCGGCGGGGGTGGCGGAGCCGGTGGAGCGCGCGATGCTCAGCACCAAGCTGATGGGCAGCGTCACCGCGGTGCTGGTGCAGGAGGGAGACCGCGTCGCGCGGGGCCAGGTGCTGGCCCGGGTGGACGCGCGCGACATCGAGGCCAAGCGGGCGCAGGTGGAGGCGGGCATCGCCGCCGCCGAGGCGATGTACAACGACGCCGAGACCCAGGCGCGGCGGTTCCGCGCGCTGTATGCCGACAGCGCCGCCACCCGCTTCCAGGTGGACCAGGTGGAGACCGGGCTGGCGCGGGCCGAGGCCGGGCTCCGCACCGCGCGCGCGGCGCGCAACGAGCTCGAGGCCGTGGGATCGTATGCCGCCGTCACCGCGCCCTTCGCCGGGGTGGTGACCCAGCGCTTCGTGGATCCGGGCGCCTTCGCGGCGCCGGGCCAGCCGGTGATCGAGGTGCAGGACGCGAGCCGGCTGCGCATCAGCGTGACGGTGCCGACGCGGGTGGCGCAGGCGCTGCGCCCCGGCCGTTCCATCGAGGCGACGATCGAGGGCCGGCCAGTGATGGCGGAGATCGAGGGCGTGGTGCCGGCGCCGGCGGGCGGGGTGTACACCGTCAACGCGCTGGTGAAGAACCCGAAAGGGGAGTGGCTCCCGGGGAGCGCCGCGACGCTGCAGGTCCCCGACGGGGAGCGCCAGGCGATCCTGATTCCGGGCGCGGCGCTGGTGCGCGAGGGTGACCTGGTGGGCGTCCGCGCGATCACGCCCACCGGCGCCGAGCTGCGCTGGGTGCGGCTGGGCGGGAGCTGCGCGGCGGCCGATTGCCCCATGGTGGAGGTGGTTGCCGGCCTCCGGCCCGGTGACGTGATCCTCGGCGGGGGCAACTGACCATGGGCTTCGCGGGACGGCTGGCCCAGCGTTTCCTCCACTCGAAGCTGACGCCGCTGCTCATCATCGCGTCGCTCGCGGTGGGGGCGCTGGCGATCGTGGGGACGCCGCGCGAGGAGGAGCCGCAGATCTCGGTGCCGATGATCGACGTGATCGCGGCGCTCCCGGGGGCGAGCCCGGCGGAGGTCGAGAACCTGCTCACCCGCCCGATCGAGCAGCGGATGTGGGAGATCCCGGACGTGGACCATGTGTACAGCATGGCGGGCGAGGGGTACACGCTGGTGACGGTGCGGTTCAAGGTGGGCGAGGACCAGGAGCGGAGCGTCACCCGGGTCCACGCCAAGCTGTTCGCCGACATGGACCGGATGCCGGCGGGGGCGCTGCCGCCGCTGGTGAAGCCGCATTCCATTGATGATGTCCCGATCCTCACGCTCACCCTCTCCTCCGCGCGCTACGGCGCCAACGAGCTGCGGCAGCTGGCGGTGCAGCTGGAGGAGGAGATCCGGACGGTGACGGACGTGGCGGCCACCACCGTGATCGGCGGGGCGCCGCGGCAGGTGCGGGTGGACCTGGACCCGGCGCGGCTCGCCGCCGCCGGCGTGACCCCGGGCGAGGTGGCGATGGCACTCAAGGGCGCCAACGCGCGGCTCGACGCCGGCGAGCTGCAGAGCGCCGGCGAGAGCTACCGGGTGCAGGTGGGCGCGCCGCTCCGGTCGGCGCAGGAC
>CAZYIV010000032.1:0-38109 GCA_964647615.1 uncultured Gemmatimonadaceae bacterium
GGCATGACCGGCATCGGCTACAACCCGACCAAGACCGGCCGCGAGCTCACCAGCGTGAACGACCTCTTCGACCCGAAGTTCAAGGGCAAGGTCACCATGCTGACCGAGATGCGCGACACCATGGGCCTGGTGATGCTGGGCGACGGCAAGGACCCCGCCAGCTGCACCACCGACGACGCCAAGGCCGCCTGCGCCAAGATCAAGAAGTACCGGGAGAACGGCCACATCCGCGGCTTCACCGGCAACGACTACGCCGAGGACCTCGCGGCCGGCAACATCCTGGTGGCCATCGCCTGGTCGGGCGACATCCAGGGCCTCGCCGCCGACAACCCGGACCTGAGGTGGATCGCCCCGAAGGAGGGGGCGATGCTCTTCTCCGACAACATGCTGATCCCGAGCACCTCGGACCGGGCGGACCTCGCCGCCACGTTCATGAACTACGTGTACACCCCGGAGCACTCGGCCCAGATCGTCGCCGCGGCGCCGTATCTCTCGCCGGTGAAGGGCACCGGCGGGCCGCTGGCGGCCATCGACCCCGTGCTCGCCAAGAGCGAGCTGGTCAACCCGCCCGACGACGTGCGGGCCCGGCTCCACGTCTTCAAGTGGCTGGAAGACGCGGACGACCAGGAGTTCAACCGGATGTTCCAGGACGCGATCGGAGCCTAGCGCACCCGCATGGCCGGAATCGCCGCCGGGGGCAGCCGGCGCAGCCGCGTTGCCCCCTACCTCCTGGTCGCCCCGGGCGTCCTGTGGCTGATCGCGTTCTACCTCGTCCCCATCCTCACGCTGGCGGGCACCTCGGTCGCGCCCGAGGGCGCGGCCTGGTACGACGGGTACCAGCGCGCGTTCACCGATTACGGCGTGCACCTCACCCGGTCCTTCGGCTATGCCTTCAGCGCGACGATCATCTGCGTGCTGCTCGGCTATCCGCTCGCCTACGTGATCGCCTTCCGGGCGGGGCGCTACAAGAACTTCCTCCTCGGGCTGGTGATCCTGCCCTTCTTCACCACCTTCCTGGTCCGCACCTTTGCCTGGAAGACGATCCTCAATGACGGGGGCGTGGTGGTGCAGGTCCTCGGCATGCTGCACCTCCTGCCGGCCGAGGGCCGCCTGCTCAACACGGTGTGGGCGGTGGTCGGCGGGCTGACCTACAACTTCCTCCCCTTCACCATCCTGCCGATCTACGTGAGCCTCGAGAAGATCGACCGCCGGCTCACCGAGGCGGCGAACGACCTCTACTGCAACGCCGGCCAGGCCTTCCGCAAGGTGGTGCTGCCGCTCTCCATGCCCGGCGTGCTGGCCGGGAGCCTGCTCACCTTCATCCCCGCGACCGGCGACTTCATCAACGCCGAGCTGCTCGGCAGCCCGAACCAGAAGATGCTGGGGTCGGTGATCCAGGGGCAGTTCCTGCAGGTGCGCGACTACCCGCTCGCCGCGGCGCTCAGCTTCGTCCTCATGGTGATCATCACCACCCTGGTGCTGCTCTACGCCCGGGTCCTCGGCACGGAGGACCTGGCCTGATGGCGCGCACCGGCCCCGTGGGACCCCGCTGGACCTCGCGGCTGATCGACCTCTACGCCGCGCTCGTCCTGCTGTACCTGTTCCTCCCGATCTTCGTGATCGTCTCCTACAGCTTCAACAAGCCGGAGGGGCGGTTCAACTTCGTCTGGAAGGCGTTCTCCCTGGACGCATGGCGGGACCCGTTCCTCTTCCCCGCGCTGGTGGACGCGATGAAGCTGTCGCTCAAGGTCGCGTCGGTGTCCACCAGCGTGTCGCTGGTATTCGGCTCGCTGATCGCGCTGGCGCTGTGCCGCTATTCGTGGAAGGGGGCCGGGCCGGTCAACCTGCTGCTGGTCCTGCCGCTCACCACCCCGGAGGTGGTGCTCGGGTCCTCGCTGCTGTCGCTGTTCCTGCAGTCCAATGTGCAGACCGGGTTCTGGACCATCGTGATCGCGCACATCATGTTCTCGGTGAGCTACGTGGCGCTCACCGTGAAGGCACGGATCCGCGGCTTCGACTGGACCCTGGAGGAGGCGGCGATGGACCTCGGCGCGCCGCCTCTCAAGACGGTGATGAAGGTGACCCTGCCGCTCATCCTCCCCGGCATCGCCGCGGCAGGCATGCTCTCGTTCGCGCTCTCGCTCGACGACTTCATCATCACGCTGTTCAACGCGGGCAGCAAGGTGACCTACCCGCTCTACGTATACGGCGCCCGCCGCGCCGCCTTCCCGCCGCAGATCAACGTGCTCGCCACCACCATCCTCGCCGTGAGCCTGCTGCTCCTCGGCGCGAAGGTGCTGTGGCATCACCGCACCCCCCCGCACCAGCTGGCGGCCCGACGCCGACGGCGGCGGGGTCCGGGGGACCCCGCCGCCGTCAGTGTCTCCGGGCACCGGCCCGGCTCAGCCCAGCGGCAGCCGCCGCGTCCGCTGCCCGGTGAGCTGGGCCATGGCGTTGGCCACCGCCGGCGCGAGCGGCGGCGTGCCCGGCTCGCCCACCCCCGTCGGGGCCTCCGCCGAGGGCATGATGTACACCTCCACCTTCGGCATCTGCGGCAGGCGCAGCACCTGGTAGGTGTCGAAGTTGGCCTGCTGCACCTCGCCATCCTTCAGCGTGATCGCGCCGCTCAGCATCGCGGACAGGGCGTAGGCCACGCCGCTCTCCATCTGCATCGCGATCACGTCGGGGTTGATGGCCACGCCGCAGTCCACCGCCACCACCACCCGGTGCACCACCGGCGTACCGCCCTCCATCGAGACCTCGGCCACCTCCGCCACGTAACTGCCGAACGACTGGTGCACCGCCACCCCGCGGGCCTGACCCGCCGGCAGCGGCGAGCCCCAGCCCGCCTTCTCCGCGGCCAGCTTGAGCACGCCGGCGTGCCGCGGGGACTTGCCGAGGTGGGCCAGGCGGAATTCCACCGGGTCCTTCCCGGCCGCCGCGGCCAGCTCGTCCATCATGGTCTCCATGACGAACGCCGTGTGGGTGTGCCCCACCGAACGCCACCACTGGACCGGGACGCCCAGGGTCGTGGTGTGCAGCTCCACCTGGAAGGCGGGGAAGCTGTAGCCGGTGTCCTCGATGCCTTCGATCGAGGTGGGGTCGATGCCGTGCTGGATGAAGCCCTCGAAGGGGCTTCCCGTCATGATGGACTGCCCCACCACCCGGTGCTGCCAGCCGGCGACGCCACCGTGGCCGTCGAGGGCGGCCTTCACCGCATGCACGTACATCGGGCGATAGAAGCCGGCTCGCATGTCGTCCTCACGGGTCCAGACCATCTTCACCGGCGCCCGGCCGTCGATCGCCTTGGCGATGCTCACCGCCTCGAGCACGTAGTCCGCCTTGGGGTTGGCCCGCCGGCCGAAGCTCCCGCCGGCATAGAGCATGGTCAGGCTCACCTGCTCCGGCTTGAGCCCCGTCACCGCGGCCACGGCCATCTGGTCCGGCGTCTGGAACTGCTCGCCGTTCCAGATCTCGCACTTGTCGGGCGAGAGCCGGACCACGCAGTTGAGCGGCTCCATGCAGGCATGGGCCAGGTAGGGCACCTCGTAGGTCCCCTCGACGACCTTGCCCCTGCCCAGCGCCGCACCGACGTTGCCGTCCTTCCGGGCCACCATGCCCGGCTTCGCCGCGAGGGCATGGTACTGGGAAAACAGCGCGTCGGTGGAGCCGCGGAAGGCCTTGGTTTCATCCCACTCGACGGTCAGCTTCTCGCGCCCGGTCCGCGCGGCCCAGAAGCCCTCGGCCAGCACTGCCACGCCGGTGGGGATCTGCACCACGTCCTTCACTCCCGGCACCGCCTTCGCCGCAGTGGCGTCGACGCTCTTCACCGTCGCCCCGAAGCGGGGCGGGTGCGCCACCACCGCCGTGAGCATCCCCGGCAGGGTGAAGTCCTGGGTGTAGATCGCCGCGCCCTTCGCCTTGTCCGCCGCGTCCACCCGCGGCGCGGTCTTGCCGATCAGCCGGAAGCTGGCCGGATCCTTGAGCGGGACGTCGGTCGGCACCGCGAGGGCGCCCGCAGCCTTCGCCACCTGGCCGTACGGCAGGCGCTTCCCCGTCGCCGGGTTGGTGATCACGCCCTTCTCGGTCGTGAGGCCGGCGGGGTCCACCTGCCACTGCTGCGCCGCGGCCGCCACCAGCATCGCGCGCGCGGTGGCGCCGGCCGCCCGGTACTGCATGAAGCTGTTGGCCATGGCGGAGCTCCCGCCCGTCCCCATCACCGGCCCGAAGGCCAGGTTGTTGTACTTCGTGGCGTCGGCCGGCGCCCCCTCGACCCGGACCTTGTCCCAGTCGGCATCGAGTTCCTCCGCGATGAGCGTCGCGAGCCCGGTATAGCTCCCCTGGCCCATCTCGAAGTGCTTGGCGACCACCGTCACCCACCCGTTCTCGTCCACCCGGACAAAGGCGTTGGGCAGGAAGACCGGCTCGCCCGGGCCGGCAGCCCCCACCGCGGCGCCCTCGCCGCCGGCACAGCCCTCGATCGAGACCGCGAGCGTCAGCCCCGCACCCGCGACCGCGGTCACCCGCAGGAAGTCGCGCCGCGACACCGTCATCGGCATGGCCATGGCTCAGCCCTCCCCGGCCGCGCGGTGGATCGCGGCGCGAATCCGCTGGTAGGTGCCGCAGCGGCAGATGTTGCCCGCCATGGCGCTGTCGATCTCCGCGTCGGATGGCTTCGGCGTGGTGCCCAGCAGCGCCGCCGCCTGCATGATCTGCCCCGACTGGCAGTAGCCACACTGGGGGACCTGCTCCTTCACCCAGGCCTGCTGCAGCGGGTGCGAGCCGTCCGCCGAGAGCCCCTCGATGGTCGTGACCTTCTTGCCGGCGGCTGCCGAGACCGGCGTGCTGCAGGAGCGCACCGCCTGGCCGTCGAGGTGCACGGTACAGGCGCCGCACAGGCCCATCCCGCAGCCGTACTTGGTGCCAGTGAGCGCCAAGGAATCGCGCAGCACCCAGAGCAATGGCGTTTCGGGCGCCACGTCGGCCTGACGGGGCTTCCCGTTCACGGTGAGTTCGATCACGGATCGGGTCCTGGACGAGGGGTGGAAAATCGGGGGACCCTGCAGCATGGACGAGTGTCGGGCAGCGGTCAACCCCCAGTGGCCCGATCGTGACCCCCGGGGGTGCCGATCCGGCGAAACTACCCTATTGTAGGAAAGGCACCCCCTCGGCCCCCAACCTTGGACAGGTGATGTCCCTCCCCTCGCGCCCCATTCGACTCGCCCTCGCGGGGCTGCTGCTGGCGGCGCCGCTCCGGGGCCAGGCCGGCGCAGTGACCGCGATCGTCGGGGCCACCCTCTGGGACGGCACCGGGTCGGCGCCGGTCCCCGGCGCGGTGGTCCTGGTCCAGGACGGCACCATCCGCTGCGCCGGTCCCGCCGACACCTGCCCGGTGCCCGCCGGTGCGGTGGTCGTGGATGCCAGCGGCCGGTTCCTGCTGCCGGGCCTGATCGACACCCACGTGCACCTGCTGTTCCGCTCCGGCGGCGAGACCGATCCGATCATCCGGCGCGACCTGCGCGACCTCCTCGCCCGGGGCGTCACCGCGGTCCGGGACATGGGGAACAGCCCCATCCCGCTGCTGCAGGCCGCCCGCCTCGCCGCCCCCGCCCCGCAGGTCTTCGCCATGCAGCTCGTGGCTGGAATCCACTTCTTCTCGCCCGAGGTCGAGCGGCTCCCCGACGGCAACGTGGCGCGTCACACCCCGGCCGCCACCGGGATGCGGCAGCTGGGCTGGTTCCCCATCATGTTCCCGCCGGAGGGCAATGCTGCCTCCGTGATCGAGACGGCGCGGGATGGCGGCGCGATCGGCCTCAAGCTGTACCAGGACCTCGACTCGGCCCAGGTCGCCCGGCTGGTCGTCGCCGCGCACGCCGCAGGCATGCCGGTCTGGGGCCACGGCTGGGTGCAGCCCGCCAGCGTGCGGGAGCAGGCCCAGGCCGGCCAGGACGGCGTGGTCCATGCCGCTGGGCTGGTGGGCGAGCTCATCGCCCATGCCACCCGTGACAGCCTGCGCACCAGCACCTCACTGCTCCGGGTCACCGCCGACTCGGCCGTGAGCGCGGAGGCGGCCCACCGCCCCAGCGTGCTCGCGACCCTGGATACGCTGATTGCCTACGGGACCTTCCTCGAGCCCACCCTCGACGCCACCCTGCTCTCCGCCCACCGGGCCGAGATCTCGGAGAGCCGCCCGCACCGCCGGCCGGCGCAGGCCCTGCCGGACCGCTATGCCATTGCCGCCAGCGGCTTCGGGATGGAAGTCACGCGCGAGGCTGCCCGCCGCGGCGTGCGCCTCACCGCCGGGACCGACCATGTCGCCTTCGGTCCTGACGACGAGCGGGCCCAGCTCAATACCGAGCTGCAGTTGTTTGTGGATTCGATCGGGTTGCCACCGGCCCGGGCGCTGCTGGCCGCCACCCGGGATGCCGCGATCGCCATCGGGCCGGCCGCGAAGGACCTGGGTACCGTGGCCGCGGGCAAGCGTGCCGACCTCGTCCTCTTCGAGGCCGACCCGCTCGCCGACATCACGAACCTGTCGCGGGTGGAATGGGTGATGCTGGCGGGCCAGCGCTACCGGCCGGCGGAGCTGCGCGCGCTGCCCTGACTCAGCGCTCGACGGGCAGGTCGTCCCGCTCCGCCCACTGCGACCAGGCGCCGGTGTAGATCCGCACCCGGGGGTACCCCAGCAGGTAGCGCAGCGCGAAGAACACGTGGCTCGCCTCGGTGCTGCTGTTGCAGTACAGGATGATGTCCCGGTCCGGCGTGATCCCCTGCGCCGCGTAGCTCTCCCGCAGTGCCGTCGTGTCCTTCCATACCAGCACCAGGTCGCGTTGCTCCAGGTCGCTCTTCCACGGGTGATTCACCGCCCCCGGGATGTGGCCGCGGCGGAACTGCGCCCCCGCCGAGCCGGCGTACTGCTCCGCCGGCCGGGCGTCCACCAGCAGGGCCCCGCTGCCCCGGGTGGCCGCGATCACCTCTTCGAGGGACGCGACCGCGGGTCGGAAGCGTCCGCCGCGGGCCCGGATGGTCGCCGGGGGGAGTCGGGGGTACCGCTGCGACAGGGGCCGGGCCTCCTGGTCCCAGCGGGCATAGCCGCCATTCAGGAGGTACACCCGCTCGATGCCGGCGCTTGCCAGGAGCCACACGGTGAAGGTTGCGTCAATGTCCTGCTGGTCTCCCGCGCTGTACACCACGGTGATGCCGCCGGGGACGACCCCCAGGCGCTGGAACAGCCGCGAATAGCTCTCGCCATCGAGCAGCTGGAAGGGCAACCCGCCCTGCCCCGCCCGGAGGGTCTCGACGTTCAGCCAGGCCGCGCCCGGAAGGTGGTTCTGGAGATAGCTCACCCAGGAGCCGCGCACGTCGAGCACTGCGACGGGCATCCGGTCCACCAGGGCCAGGTCCGAGTCATGCGGGCCGATCATGGCCTGCAGCGCCGCGGGCTCGATGAGCTCCGGCGGCGCGGTCCGCTGCGCCGCCGCCGGGGCCGCTGCCCCAAGGAGCAGCAGGCAGGCGGCGGAACTGGTGCGCCTCATTCCGATTCCTCCAGGCCCAGGACTTCCTTCTCCATCTCGAGGTATACCCGGGTGGCGTTCCGCCGGATCCGCGACCGGAGCGCCACCGGCCGCCGCTCGTCCGGCGGCGGGAACGCCTCGACGGCCCGGCGCATGGACGTGCCGCGCCGGACCTCCGCCGCCATCGAGTCGCGCAGGGCGGTGATGTAGTCCCGGGTCATCGCGGTGAGGGCCCGCGGGTCGTCCGGCATCGCGCCGTGCCCCGGCACCACCACCTTCGGGGCCAGCGAATCGATCAGCGCGAGTGTTCCAAGCAGCACCTTCGAGCGGCCGTCCACCACCATGGTGACGCCGTCCGCGAGCAGGATGTCGCCGGCGAACAGCACCCGCTCGGCGGGCAGCCAGACCATCAGGTCGCCCAGCGAATGCGCCGGACCGGGGTGGATAAGGACGATCGTCGTCCCCCCCAGCCGCAGCGTGTCCCGGCCGGTCACCGGCCGGTCCGGCGTATCGGCGAACTCGAACCCCAGCAGTTCCTGCAACCCCACCACCCGGTCCCAGTCGGCCACCATCGCATCCGGCCCGCCTTCCGCCGCGAGGACGCGCGTGTCCGGGTGCGCCACGATCCGGGCCCCCGCCCGCTTGAACTCGATCGCGCCGAACATCATGTCCGGGTGATGGGCGTACAGGACGAGGTACTTCACCGGACGCCGGCTGCGGGTGCGGATGCTCCGCAGCACCGCACGCGCCTGGGCCGGGCTCGCGAGCCCGCCCACGGCCACGATCCCGTCGCGGGTGTCTATGAATCCTGCATTCGGCCGCCCCTCCGCCCCCTTCCCCGAGTCACCCAGCACCGCGTAGACACCATAGGCCAGCCGCCGCACCGGGTACGTCGTCTGCTCGCTGGTGGGACTGAAGGCGCGGAACGGCACCGAGTCCTGCGCCGCCAGGGGCGCGCAAAGCGACGCGGCGAGGGCGCCAACCCGCGCCCCCGCCGCCATTCCGCCCCACCATCGCCGCCCGCGGCGGTCGCCGGACCGGTTCACGTCGTCGCGAACTTGATCTCGGCCTGGCCGGTGAAGGCGTTGCCGCGGTTGTCGGTCGAGTCCACCCGCAGGATGCCCTCCTGGTCCGCCTTGAGCTGGAACGCCACCAGCGGGTCCTTGCTGATGCCGGAGGTCCACTCGAACCGCGCGACCTCGGCCTCGCCATAGCTCACCCGGACGTCGTTGATGAACCACGCCGGGATGATGTTGGCGTTGGCGTCACGGAAGAAGCCCGTATCCATCGGGTGCTGCATGACCACCTGCACCCGGATGACGTCCCCGCGCTGGATGCGCTCGGGCAGGACGATCTTGGTCTTCCCGGTCAGAGGCATGTCAGCCGCACCCGTTGAGTGTGGTTTCGACCTTGAGGTAGTCGGCCCAGAGCTGGCCGTCACTGGTCTCGGCGATGGCCCGGATGACACTGGTCCGCTTCATCTTGATCCGGGTCTGGAGCACCACCGGACCCAACGCCGGCGTCAGGTGGAACGCGGTCACCAGCGGGTCGGGGTTGTGGTCCACGATCAGGAACACCCCCTTCACGTGGTTGCCGGCCTCCATGGGGAGGTCGCTCTCGATGATCACCGGGACGTAGCGCCCGTCTTCCGCCATGCTGGGCATGTCCAGTGTCACGTGGCCGCGGGTGATCGGACGCTTCTGGAACCGTTCGTCGAAGATCCGCTGCACCACCTCGTTGGGGATCGGCGGATCATCATCGGGGCCGAGACGGGTCACCCGGAGCGCCCCGGCGAGTCCCTTGCCGGCGCCCCCGAGTCCCTCGGTCGCCAGCGCCACCCCGAGCAGGCCGCAGGCCTGGAGGAAGGTCCGGCGCCCCGTGGAAAGTCCATCAGCCATGCACGCATCCTCCGCAAGCGAGTGGTCCAAGCTGGGACCGGGCCCCGGCCCCGTCAAGCGATTGTTCCCGACGTCCCCGCCTAGCGCTCGCTGGTCAGCGACCCCACCAGCTTGAGCGCCACCGCCGCAAAGTAGGCCACGTCCCGGCGGGCCCGGGCCACCAGCATCGCCCCCTCGAGCCCGGCGAGCAGCGCGCCGGCGGCCGCCTCCGGCTTGCCGTCGAAGCGGAATTCGCCCGCCAGCCGGCCCTGGTGCAGCACCCGGCCGAGCCACGCCTCCTGCTCCGTGAAGAACGCCAGCACCTCTTCCCGCACCGGCGCCGGGAGGGTCCCCGCGTCCGAGGCGAGCATCCCGTAGAGACACATGTGATCGCCCTCGCGCAGCGCATCCTGGAACAGGCGCACGTAACGCATCAGGCGCCGCGTCGGGTCGGGATACTCCGCCTCCAGCGCGGCGAGCCGGGTCCCGAACGTCTGGCGGTACCGCGCCGCCAGCGCGCGGGTCAGCTCCGCCTTCGTGGGATAGTGGTAGTGAATGCTGGCCTTGCGGATGCTCAGGACGCCGGCGATGTCGGCGTAACTGAACGCCTCGTAGCCCCGGGTCTGGACCAGTTCCTCGGCGATATCGAGGATCCGGTCGGCGGTGGCGGCGGGGGCCGGTGCGGGAGCGGTCATCGGCTCAATCTACTAGTAGGTAGTCGCCGGTCAACCCGTCCCGCCGCTCAGGAACGCCCGATCTCCCCCGCCCGGCGCTCCAGGGCCAGCCGGTCAAGCTTGTCCATCGGCAGCGCCAGCAGCAGGTCGATCCGACGGCCCAGGGTCACGAGGGTGTCCCGGAAGGCCCGCCGCTTCTCCTCGTCACTTCCCTCGACCTCGGCCGGATCCGGCATCCCCCAGTGGGCGAGGATCGGTGTTCCCGGGAAGATCGGGCAGGCCTCCCGGGCCCGGTCGCAAACGGTGATGACGAAGTCCCATTGCTCAGTGGCGACGGCATCGAGCCCCTTGGGCTCCCGGCCCTCCCACGGAATGCCCGCGTCCCGGAGCGCCTCGATCGCGAACGGGTTCACCCGCGGCGCGGGCCGCGAGCCTGCGCTCGCGGCCGTGAGCCGGCCCTCACCCTTCCGCTGGAACAGCGCCTCCGCGATCTGGCTGCGGGCCGAGTTGCCGGTGCAGAGCACGAGGATCCGGAGCGGGTGGTCAGGCATGCAGCACCTTGAGCATCACAGTGGCGGTGGAGGGGCAGAGCTCGATGAACTCGCGGGTGGCCGCGATGGCAGCAGGTGCCGACTCGCGGCTGCAGCGGGCGTACCCGCGGTGGGCGAAGAACCCCGCCGCGGTGGTGGTCAGCAGGTACAGCGCGTCGAGGCCCTGGGCCGCCGCCTGGCGCTCCAGCTCGAGCACTAGCGCGCTACCGAGTCCGCTCTGCCGGCGGTCATGCCGCACCGCGAGGGAACGGAGCAGCCCGGCGGTACCGTGCCGCTCCAGCCCCACCACCCCCTCGAGCCCCTGCCCGTCGCGGAGGCCCAGGAAGAAGATCCCCGGGCCGAGGTCCCCCGTCGGGAGCCCGTTCGCCTCGAGCAGCGCGGTCACCTCCGGCAGCTCGTCCTCGCCTAGTCTGGTGAGGTTCACCGCGCGCCGCCGCAGCAGGCGGGGCCACAGCCGCACCCCTCGGCCGGCTTGGTGGCCCGGATGAAGGCGCCCATCACCTTGCCATCCAGCGCCGCCGCCAGGCCGTCGGCGTCCAGCCCCGCGTCGCCGAGAAATTCCCGGGCGTCCTCCGCGCCGTAGATCCGGGTGGGCTCCACGGCCGCACCGCTGAACCCCGCCCGCGTCAGCTTGCCGATGTACTCGTCATCGCCCAGGGCGCCGGCCACACAGCCGGTCCAGAGCGCCAGGCTCTCCCGGACCCGTGGCGGCAGCACCCCGCGGGTCACCACATCGGACACGGCAAACCGCCCGCCGGGCTTGAGTACCCGGAACGCCTCGGCGATGACCTTGTCCTTGTTACCCGAAAGGTTGATCACGCAGTTGGAGATGATGACGTCCACCGAGTTGTCCGGCAGGGGGATCGCCTCGATCTGCCCCTTCAGGAACTCGACGTTGGTGGCGCCGGCACGGGCCTGGTTCTCCCGGGCCAGGGCCAGCATCTCGTCGGTCATGTCGAGCCCGTAGGCCTTGCCCGTCGGCCCCACGCGCCGGGCGGAGAGCAGGACGTCGATCCCGCCGCCGGAGCCCAGGTCCAGCACCGTCTCGCCCGGGTGCAGCTCGGCCAGGGCTGTCGGGTTACCGCACCCGAGTGACGCCAGCAGCGCCGCCTCCGGCAGACCCTCGGTTTGGAGGCTGTCGTAGAGGTCGCGGGTGATCGGGTCCGCGGAGCCACACGAGGACCCCGTCCCGCAGCAGCCGGACTTCTGGCCCGCCGCCGCCTGCGTCGCCGCGCGGCCGTACCGCTCCCGCACGATCTGCGTGATCTCTTCCATCCCCCACCCCATCAAGAAAGGTTGATACATCAGTTCCGAAAAAAGGGCCTGAGCCCGGTCAGCAGCAGCGTGCCTTCATCAGTCGCATCGCGGCGCCCGGGGAGAGGGCCCGGACCGCATCCTCCAGCCCCTCGAGCGCGCCCGGTACCAGCGAGTAGTAGGACCAGCGCCCCTCCCGCCGGCCCTGGACCAGCCCGGCGTCCTTGAGCGACTTGAGGTGAAACGACAGGCGCGACTGCCCGGTTCCCAGCGCGGCGGTGAGCTCGCAGACGCACCGCTCCCCGTCGCGCAGCATCGCGACCAGGCAGAGCCGGGTCTCGTCGGAGAGGGCGTGGAACACCCGCGCGATGCGGGTGAAGTCCGGGGTGGCGGTCGCAGGCATGGAGGAACAACGTATCAACAAATATTGATTTGTCAAGATCCGCCACGCGGGGACGCACGGGCACTTGTGATCTGCCTCACAGTCGCAGACCGCCGGGCCCTCCGGCAAAAGCCTCCGCCCGCCCCCGGCCGGGGATTGGTCCATGCCGCCAAGTACTTCCGTGACAGGTAGTTGGAAGCACTGCCGGCGAGGCTCGAAGCTTGCCCCATCAGGCCCGGACCATTCAGGAGTCATGCCGTGCTCTCCCGCGCCCTTGCCCTAGGCCTCCTGCTCGCCGCGCCCCTCGTGGCCCAGACCCTTCCTGCCCGCCCGGTGCCGCTCCGCGAGCCGGTCCAGGGCGGAACCTGGCAGGATGGTGAGCTGGTTCTCGGCCGCACGACCCTCCCCGGCGCCCGTCGCATGCTCGCGCCGCATGACCACGCCACGGCGCAGGACGCGCCGCGCCGGCTGCCGGAGGAACTCGCGTGGGAGATCGGGGGGGTGACCCTGAGGCCCCGGTGGCAGTTCGATCCGGGGGCGGGATACTTCCAGCTCTATTTCGATGATCACCAGCGGCTCATCTTCGCCGTGGACCGCACCAGCCGGCCCGACTTGACCCGGACCGACCTGCTGGCTCGCTACCCGCGAGCCCTCCGGGTGCAGCAGTCGGACAGCTACGATCAGTTCCAGGTGGATGTGCAGCCCTGCGTGACCCTGACCGCGCTGGTGGACCGCACCCGGGACCACGTGCTGCAGTTCGGCTACGCCTGGACCTGCCGCACCCGCGAGATGGCGGGCCGCCTCCCCGCCGACGACGGGCCGGCGAGCGGCGGCGGTCGCTAGCGCGGGCTCGGCACCAGGAAGACCCGGGCCTGTTCCACCGGGAGCAGCACGTAGGTCGAGTCGTCCACCAGCTGCTGCAGCGCGATGTCGTAGTGGTGCCGGAGGTCCGGCACCCGTACCCGCGCGATCCGCCCCTCCAGCCGGCTCCCCGCGACCAGCACCTGGGTCGCGACCCCGCTGAACACCGCCTGGTCCACGAACGCTCCGGTGGACTCCACCGTGTCCACCGGCTCTCCCTGCAGCAGGAACAGCACCGCACCGATCCGGGCGCTGCCCGGCTCCAGCACCACGTCGATCGTGCCCGGCACCGGCGCCAGTGGCGCGTCATGGTATCCGCCGGACAGGAGGAGCGCCCCGGCGAGGAGCAGCGGCAGGCGGCGCCGGTTCATCGCGCGCTCCCGCGGGCGAAGAGCTGTTGCCGGTACCAGGCGAGAAAGTCACCGCTGTCGTAGGACCCGTTCCGGTTGCCCAGCGAGTCGAGGTAGGACACCTGCGCACTCGGCAGGGGCTTGTGGCGGAGCAGCGCATCCGTGGCCTGCCCCAGGGTCACGAGCACCCGCCCCGGCGGCACCCGGTCGAGCCGGAACGCCACGGGCCCGTTCGGCGCGATCTGGCGGATCGAGTCCAGCGTGAAGCCGGCGGTGCGCCCCTGGTTGTCCAGCGCGGCGGGGGTGGTGAATTCGTCGAAGCGGGTCGCGCCGCTCGAACCGGGCCACGGATCTCCGCCATCGCCGCGGTTGCGGCTGCCGGGCAGGCGCAGCTGATTGAGTCCGTCCGCCTGCACCAGGGCCACGCCCTGGATGGCGCCGACGTTCACCGAGTTCCCCTGCCGGAAACCGTGCCCGTCGATCTGGCCCTGGTCGATGTGCCAGACCAGCAGGCCCGGCCCCTTGGCGCAGACCCGGGAGCCGAACAGGCACCCGGGGTTCATCTGCGCCGTGTCGCTCCCGAGCGCCTGCCGGTTCTCGAAGAGGTAGTACTCATCCGTCCCGGGAACGGCGAGGGTGAGGACGGTGTCGCTGGTCGCCACCGGGCCGAGGGTGACGGTCCCGCTGGTCGGCACGGTGTCCACCGTGACCCAGCCAAGCTCGCTCAGCGACCAGCCGTCGAAGGCGCTCGGGCTGTAGGGCTGGGTGTAGTTGCCGCTCCCCATGATGCCCCACTCGCCGATTCCCTGGGTGACGCTGGCGCTGCGCAAGTTGGTATCGTACAAGTCGGGCAGCCCGAAGGCGTGTCCGGTCTCGTGCGAGATGGTCCCGATCGGCATCAGCTCACCGGCGGTGCACGCCCCGCGCCCGCCCACGGCGCTCTGCAGGGTATAGTCGCGCACCCGGATGAACTGTCCCGGGATCGGCTGCCCGCCGGCGTCCCGCCGGGGCGAATGGGTGACGTATCCGCCGGATCCCGCCCACGCCGAGACGTCGTAGCGATGGGCCCAGAGGTGTGTGGTGCCACAGGCCCCGTCCACCTCGGGCTGGAGGAAGGTGACGAAGTCCACCACCCCGTCGTCGTCGCCGGAGTTGGGCAGGCCGTCGGGACCGTCGTTGTCGAAGGCGCCCCAGTCCACCGTGCCGGTGTCGGAGGCGGTGAGGGCCTGGAGCAGCAGCTCTCCCAGCGGCCGGGCCCCGTGCGGGCAGGCGTTGAGCACGCCGATGCCGTTGCAGCCGTCCTCGTAATAGGTGTCGGCGCTGTCGGCGGCCACCCAGCCGAAGACCTGGCCGTCGATCGTCACGTTGCCGCGTGACGCCTCGGCGAAGTAGGTCCGGACGCTGTACGGCGCCGGGCTCGGGTCGGTCGAGAACAGGGCCTGCTGGTAGTCTGCGGCGGGGAACGGCGCGGCAACGTTCTGGAACGCGATCGGGATGACGGGCACGTCGTAGGTGCCCGTGACCCGCGCGGCAGCGGCGCCGGCATTGAGGGCCGCGAGTCGGCCGTCGCGCCGCAGCGCCGCCCGCCGCGCGCGCACCCGTGCGGCCGCGCCCCGCCAGGCGCCCTGGGCGCGAAAGTCGAGTCCGGTGACCTCAAAAATGCCGATGCGGGAGCGCGGATACCCCGGATCCCCCTGCGCAAGCAGGAGAGGAGCGGCGCAGAGGACGAGGCCGGCCAGCCACGGCCAGCGGGGACGGGGCAGCCGGCGGAACGGCGAGTGCATGCCCCAATCTAGCGAATCCCGGGAGGGCCTGATTCGTTGCTTGTGCCTCGCGGTTCAAGCCATTAGCTTGTAACGGGTTAGTATCACGTCCTGTAGTTGTCCCAAGCGTGGGAGATGACGCCCCGTGGATTCCACCACCCTGCAGAACATCCCGATCTTCGACAAGTGCCGGCAGTTCACCAAGGCACGCGAGGTTCAGGCGGCGGGGCTGTACCCGTACTTCAAGCCGATCTCCGACTCCGAGGACACCGCGGTAGTCATCGAGGGCCAGAAGCGCATCATGCTCGGCTCGAACAACTACCTCGGCCTGACGCACCACCCGAAGGTCCTCGAGGCGGCCACCCGGGCGCTGCACCGCTACGGCTCCGGCTGCACCGGCAGCCGGTTCCTCAACGGCACGCTGGACCTCCACGGCCAGCTGGAGGCCGCGCTGGCGGAGTTCCTGGGCAAGGAAGACTGCCTCGTCTTCTCCACCGGCTACCAGGCCAACCTGGGCCTGATCAGCGGGCTCATCGGCCGCGGCGACCTGGTGTACCTCGACAAGCTCGATCATGCCTCGATCGTGGACGGCGCCAAGATGTCCTATGGCGACACCCTGCGCTTCAGCCACGGCGACCTCGCCGGGCTGGACCGGATGATCGAGCGCACCCGCAACAGCCGCGGGGCGATGATCGTGGTGGATGGCGTGTACTCGATGGAGGGCGACATCGCCAACGTGCCGGAACTGGTGCGGATCGCGCGCCGCCACGGCGTGGCGCTGGCGCTCGATGACGCCCACTCCCTCGGCGTGCTGGGCCCCCAGGGCGATGGCACCGCGGCCCACTTCGGCATGACCGACGAGGTGGACCTCATCGCGGGCACCTTCTCCAAGTCCCTGGCCTCGATCGGCGGGTTCGTCGCCGGCTCCGAGAACGTCATCCACTACCTCCGGCATCACAGCCGGCCCCTCATCTTCACCGCTTCCCTGCCCCCCGCCAACACCGCCGGCGTGCTCGCGGCGCTCGAGGTGCTGCGCCGCGAGCCGGAGCGGCGCACCCTGCTGTGGGCCAACACCCACCGCTTCATCAACGGGATGCGCGGCCTGGGCTACGACATCGGCGAGACCGAGACGCCGATCATCCCGGTGCTCATCGGCCCGATGGAGACCACCTTCGTCTTCTGGCGCAAGCTGTACGACGCCGGCGTCTTCACCAACCCGGTAATGCCGCCCGCCGTGCCGCCCAGCCAGTGCCGGCTGCGCACCTCACTCATGGCCACGCATACCTTCGACCAGATCGACTACTGCCTCGAGCAGTTCGCGACGATCGGCAAGGCGCTGGGGGTCATCTGACGGACGCGCTCACGGTCCGACCGGTCCACGACCAGGCCGGCCTGGACCGGTTCATCGCCCTGCCATACGACCTCCACGCGCGGGACCCGATCTGGGTCCCGCCGTTGCGTATGGACATCCGCAAGCTGCTCGACCGGAAGGCGAATCCCTTCTTCGAGCATGCCGAGGCGGAGTACTTCCTGGCCGAGCGGGGCGGCACGGTCGTGGGCCGCATCGCGGCCATCAGCAACCGCCTGCACAACGAGTTCCACGAGGACAAGGTCGGGTTCTTCGGCTTCTTCGAGGCCATCTACGACCACGACGTCGCGAACGCGCTGTTCGAGGCAGCCGCCGGCTGGCTCCGCGCCAGGGGCCACGACGTCATGCGAGGGCCCGCGTCGTTCTCCACCAACGACGAGTGCGGCCTCCTGGTGCGCGGCTACGACACGCCGCCCACCCTCATGATGCCGCACAACCCGCCCTACTACGAGCGCCTGATCGACGCCGCGGGCTTCGCCAAGGCGAAGGACCTCCTGGTCTACCGGGGCGGCTACATGGGGTACTACCTGCCCGTGCCGGAGCGCCTGGCGCGGGGCACCGCGCTGCTCCAGAAGCGCCTGGGCATCACCATCCGCCCCATGAACATGGCCGACTTCCGCGGCGAGGTGGAGCGGATCAAGGCCCTGTACAACAAGTGCTGGGAGAAGAACTGGGGCTTCCTCCCCATGACCGACCGCGAGATCGACCACCTCGCCGAGCAGTTCAAGCCGGTGGCGATCGCCGACCTGGTGCCCTTCGCGGAGAAGGACGGGGAGACGGTGGGCTTCGGTCTCGCGCTCCCCGACCTGAACGCGATCTTCCAGCGGCACCGCTCCGGCCGGCTCACCCCCGCCCTGCTGGCCGACCTGCTGCTCACCCTCAAGCTCAAGCGGCTCCGCCGCGCCCGCATCCTGCTGCTCGGCGTGCTCCCCGAGCTGCGGGGCAAGGGCATCGATGCGATGCTCTACCACTGGATCTGGACCAGGTCGCGCGACCACCAGATCTACTGGGGCGAGGCGGGCTGGATCCTCGAGGACAACCCGGCCATGAATGCCGGCCTCGAGAAAATGGAATTCACGGTCTACAAGACCTACCGGCTCTACGACCGGCCGGTATGAAGGCGCTGGTCACCGGCGCCACGGGGTTCGTCGGCGGGCACCTAGCCGAGACCCTGCGGCGCGAGGGCGCCGAGGTGACGGCGCTGGTCCGCTCGCCCGCCAAGGCCGCCGCGCTCACCGCCCTGGGCGTCCACACGGTCCGCGGTGACCTCCAGGACCGGGACGCCCTCCGCGCCGCGACCCGCGGCCAGGACGTGATCTTCCATGTCGCCGGGCTGGTCGCCGCGCGGGACGAGGCCGAGTTCCTCCGGGGCAACCGCGACGGGACGGCCAACCTGCTCGCCGCCGTCGAGGCCGGCGAGACGGTGCCCCGCTTCGTCCTGGTCTCCAGCATGGCGGCCGCGGGCCCCGCCCCCCGGGGGCGCCCCCTCACCGGCAGTGAGCCTCCCGCCCCGGTCACGGCGTACGGCCGCAGCAAGCTGGCCGGCGAACTGGTGATCCGCGGCAGCGCCGTACCCTGGGTGATCGTCCGCCCCCCGATGGTCTACGGCCCCCGCGATACCGAGGTGCTCAAGGTCTTCCGCATTGCCCGCCTCGGGCTCGCCCCGGTGTTCGGGGACGGCACCCAGGAGCTCTCCGCAGTGTACGGGCCGGACCTGGCCGAGGCCCTCATCGCGGCCGCGACCAGTGACCGCACCGTCGGCCGCACCTACTACGCCTGCCATCCCGAGGTGATCACCAGTGCCGGCTTCGTCCGCGCCGTGGGTGCGGCCTGGCGAGGCCCGGAGGCTGCCCCGGTGCGGATCCTGCCCCTCCCGGAGGCGGTGGCCCAGGTGGCGCTCGGTGTCACCGGGACCGCCGCCCGGCTCACCGGCAGAGCCACCATCCTCACGCCCGACAAGGCCCACGAATTCTTCCAGCCGGCCTGGACCGGGGATCCCGCCCCGCTGGCGGCCGACACCGGCTGGCAGGCCCGCCACGACCTTGCGACGGGCCTCGCCGCCACTGCCCGCTGGTACCGGGACCAGCGCTGGCTGTGAGTGAAGCCGGCGGGCTGCCTCCGCTCGATCGCCTGGTCCTCGGGTATGTCGCGCTGACCTCGGTGGTCGCGGCGCTCCGGCTGCCCGGATTCCCCGCCGCCGCCTGGGTGCTCGGCTGCAACGCGCTGATCGTGCTGCTGGTGCTGCTGGTGGCCTGGGGGCGGCGGACCCGCCGCGTCGGCTCGGGGCTCGCCGCGCTGTATCCCCTCTTCCTGCTCGGAGCCTTCTACCCGGCGATCGACATCCTCAACCGCTTCGGCGCCGTCAGCGTGCACGACCCGACGGTGCGCGGCTGGGAGCTCGCGCTGTTCGGCGCCGAGCTGAGCCGCACCTGGTGGCAGGCCTGGCCCAGCGTGTTCTGGTCCACCCTGCTGCACGCCGTCTACTTCGCCTACTACCCGATCGTCCTGGGCCCGCCCATCGCCTTTGCCCTGCTGGGGCGGGTGGAGGACGCCGCGCGCAGCGTGCGCTGGCTCGTTACCACGTTCCTGCTGTGCTACCTGTGCTTCCTCTTCTTCCCGGTTGCCGGGCCGTACTACGAATTCCCGCGGCCGGATCCCGCCTTCCTCGACAACCCCGCCGCCCGCCTGGTGTACCGCACCCTGGCCCGGGGCTCCGCGTACGGCGCCGCGTTTCCCTCCTCGCACGTCGCCGCGACGATCGTCGCCGTGGTGGCGGCGTGGCGCGCCTCGCGGGCGCTGGGGTGGGTCCTGCTGCCGATCGCCTCGCTGCTCACGGTGGGGGTGGTCTACTGCCAGATGCACTACGCGGTGGACGCGCTGGCGGGGCTGGTGCTGGGCGGGGCGATTGCGGCGGGGGGGTGGCGATGGGAGGCCTGGGGCACCGCCCGGGCGTGAGGCCGCCTGGAGGCAGGAACGCCAGGGGCCCGGGGGAATTCCCCCGGGCCCCATGCGCATCCCCGTGAGGAGACTACTCGACGGTGATCTTGCCCTTCATGCCGAACGCGATGTGGGGCGTGCAGTGATAGTCGTAGGTGCCCGCGGGCGCCCCGGCGAAGCTGATCTCGTAGGTCTCGCCCAGGCCGACCTTCATCGGGCCGGTCAGCGGAGCCATGGTCTCGGTCATCGCCTTGTTGAGCACGTCCGCGCCACCGGCCGGAATCGCCGCCGGATCGAAGGCCACGTTGTGCGGGGGGCCGCTCTTCACGACCCACTTCACCACGTCACCCGACTTGATCGTCAGCTCCGCCGGCGAGAAGGCGCCGACCTTGCCGTCGAAGTCCATCGTCACCTCATGGGTGGTCCCGGTCATCGCCGGGGCCGGCGCAGGCTCCGCCGCCGCCGGGGCCGCCTGCTGCTCCGTCTGCTGCTCACCGCCCTTCCCGCCACAGGCCACCAGGGCCAGGGCGAGTCCTGCCATCATCGTCATCGCGCGCATCGAGGACTGCCTCCACTCACAGGGAAAGGAATTGCCTTGTGAAAAGGTTCACAAACATACTACCCCACATCGCAAAGAGGGAGAGGGCCATGCGCCATTAGATTACCCCCGTGCACTCACCTCCGACCTGCCGGACCCTCGGCCCCCAGTGCCTCGGTATCCCCGTCACCCTCCGCGTCGGAACCCTGGACAAGGGACCGGCGACCTGCGATCACGAGGCCACCTGGCTGCTGGGGCACACCCAGCACATCAGCTTCAGCCCGCTGCGGACCCGGGGGGATGAACTCCTCGTGGACGCCACGCTCCACGTCCGGTGCCGGTTCCTGAAGGCCGAGCCGGGCGGCCGAGCCCGCTGTGGCGCCCACGGGTTCGAGGATAAGGCCCCGGACCCGATGCCGCGAGGCACCCAGCCGCGGCGGCTGGAAGGGGACCGGTTCCTGGTCGTTGAGGGATCGGCGCAGCGCGAGATCCCGCTCCCGTTCCCCCCCCGGAGCCTGCCAGTCGTGGAGGAGGACCCGCTGGAGGGGGAGAACCCCTGTGCGATCGCCCCCTGCACCACCGCCGACCACCGCCGCGGGTCGGCCTGCTGTAGGGACCTGCAGGTCGAGATGCTGTGTGCCCGGGGGGATACCCACCTCGAGGCCCTGATCCGGTCGCGGCGCTCCCCGTACCTCTGCAAGATCACCCGGGAGGCGGACGACGCCCTGGAGGGGGAGGTGATCTCCGCCTGCGACTACCTGGACGACCGGGGGGAGAACTGTACCCTTCATGGCCGATTCCGCGCCGACGGCCGCCCGGCCAAGCCCGACCTCTGCAGCGAGTGGCCGGAAAACGGCAAGGGGCTTCATCCGGGCTGCATCTGGTACACCCCGCCTCGAAAGCGGGCAAGGAAGCAGTAATGCGACAGTGGCTCCTGGGGTGTGCTCGCCAAACCGGCTCGGGCGTCCTAACGTTATCTGCGGACGTCACCTAGCTGGTGAGCCCCTCGAGCCGGGAAGGATCCATGGGCGACGAGCTCGAAGAACTGTACCGGACCACCTACGCCACCGTGGTGCGCTTTCTCTACCGGAAGGTATGGGATGCGGACCGCGCGCACGATCTGGCTCAGGAGGTCTTCATCCGGGCGATGGCGCACCGGCCCGAGAAGCCGCGCGCATGGCTCTTCGCCGTCGCCGCCAACCTGGCCCGGGACGAGGCGCGCGCGGCCATGCGCCGCAAGCGCCACCTGACACTGCTCAAGGACGATCCCATCACTCACCCGTCGAGCCTGCCCGCCGCCGACCAGATGGTCGAGGAGGACGAGCGCCGTGCCCGGGTGGACGATGCCCTGAACACCCTCACCCCGCGCGACCGGGAGGTCCTCCTCCTGTGGGACGCCGGGTTGAGCTACCCCGAGATCGCCGAGCAGACCGGGCTCGCCGTGGGCGCCGTCGGCACGACGCTCGCCCGGGCCCGCAAGCGGCTCATCGACGCCTACGATCGGATGGAAGACCGTGACGACCGTGCGGCACACTCCTGAAGACGAACTGCACGCCTACCTCGACCAGGCGCTGAGCCGGTCGCAGGCGGCGGACATCGAGCGGCACCTGGCCCACTGTACCCGGTGCCAGCGCACTCGGAACGAGATCGCCGGCCTGCGGGACCGCACCACCGCGCTGCTCGCGCAGTTCCGGCCGCCGCTCGTGATTCCCCCGCCCTTCGAATCGCTGAAGGTACGGGCGGTCACCCGGACCCGGGACCGCCGGCGCTGGGTGGTCCGCGGCACCTGGGCGGCGAGCCTCGCCGCGGCGCTGCTGGCCGGCTGGTCGCTCCGCCATCCTGCCCCGGCGCCCGCCACCGCCATGACCACCACGACGCCTCCGGTGCAGGCCGCCGCTGGGACCGGGGTCGCGGTCGTGCCGGTGGTGCGGACCGACCGTGCGCCTGCGCCGGAACCGGCGTCCCCGGTGCAGTCCGAGCCCCGGACCGCCCCGGCCGGGGCGCCGGTGGCGGAGGGCCGATTTGTCCGCCGTGAGGCCAGCGGCACCACCGGAGCCGC
This sequence comes from uncultured Gemmatimonadaceae bacterium, assembly GCA_964647615.1. Taxonomy (GTDB): domain Bacteria; phylum Gemmatimonadota; class Gemmatimonadetes; order Gemmatimonadales; family GWC2-71-9; genus JADJOM01. The sequence goes on from CAZYIV010000032.1 coordinate 22,130, forward strand.
GGCGCCGGTCCAGCTGGCCCCCGCCCCCAGCCGTCAGGCCGTCGACGGCTACGCCAGCAGCGCCCTGCTGGCGGCCGACACGGAGGGCGGAGACATCCCCGATCTCATCACCCAGCCGATGGGCACCGATGCGGGGATGGCGCTCAAGGGACTGTGGCGAACGGTCTCCCCCGACAGCGCGGGGCTGCTGCGCTCGGTGGACGTTCCGCTGGTGCCGGGGCTCCCGGTGGTGCAGGTCCGGGTGCAGCCCGGTGATGACGGGCCGGTGGTCACCGCGGTGGACCAGATGCTCCAGTCCGGTGAGGTCGTCCGCACGCTGGCCGGGCCCGCACCGCGGGTGGCGGCGCTGGTGGATGCCCGGAGCCAGGACCCGCAGCCGGCGCCCAGCGCCGACGGCTCCGGCCGGGTGACGGTGACCATCCAGCAGGGTGACCGCATGGTCGCAGTGACCGGGCCCTCCGCGGCGCTCGGCAGCCTGCTCAGCCGGGTGAGTCCGCGGCGGCGCTACTAGCCGCGCCCCGCAGGCGGGACCCGAAGGCGAAGAGGGCGGGGACTCGATGAGTCCCCGCCCTTTCTGCGTCTCCGCCACCGGGCCGGGGCTAGTGGTGGCCCGCTTCCTTTTCCAGCGTGATCATCGCGAGGCGGGGCGAGACCATCGGGAAGGTCCGTCCGAAGTAGCCGTACGCCAGCAGGAACAGGCCCAGGAACCCGAGGGTGGGGCCGAGCTCGGGCATGCCGAAGACGGGGCCGGGCTCGTGGGTCACCGAAGGCATGACCAGCAGGTAGCGCTCCAGCCACAGGGAGCAGAGGCTGACCGTGGTGAACAGCCCGAGGGTGAACGGCGTCTTCTTGGGTGCGACGCCGAGCAGCCCGATGAAGGGAATCACGAACATCCCGAGGAAGACGATGCTCCCGATCGGGCGCCACTCGCCCCACAGGCGGGCGAACACGAACCCGGTCTCCTCGGGCAGGTTGCCGTACCAGATCACCAGGAACTGGGACCACATCAGGTAGGTCCAGAACACGGTGAAGCCGAAGCAGAGCTTGCCGAGGTCGTGGCGCTGCTTGGGAGTGATGAACTCGCTGATCCCGACCTCGTTCCGCCCGTAGAGCATCATGAGGGCGAGCAGCGTATGGGCGCCCAGGAAGGAGCCCATGAAGTACCAGCCGCCGAACAGGTTGGAGAACCAGTGCGGCTGCAGCGCCATCATGGTGTCGAAGGCGACCATGGTGAAGACGACGGCGTAGGTCACCACGTACATCGGCGCCAGCCGGGCGATGCGGGCCTCGTGGCGGTCGCGGCCCTCGGGCGAGGCGTCGAAGCCCTGGGTCCAGCGCTCGTACAGGCCACGCCGTTCCTGGGGGACGACTTCCTTCACGTCGTGCATGTCAGGGATGAGGTCCGCCTTGATGAGCTGCCAGCCCAGGTAATAGAGCAGGCCCAGCCCGACGGCCAGGCGGCCGAACATGAATCCGTGGGAGAGCCACAGCTCCTTGCCATGGCCGAGCCCGTGCATCTCGGGGAAGATGTGGTGGTAGCCGACCGTGAAGATCAGCAGGAAGCCGACCACCGAGACCGGCCAGAAGAAGAACGGCGCCGCCTCCGCGAAGCGGATGATGACCCCGGACCACTTGGCCTTGGTGACCTTCTGCACCGCGACGAAGGCGAACGAGCCGCCGGTGAGGCCGGTGAAGAAGACCCAGTTGACGTGGAACAGGTGCCAGGCCCGGTCGGCCTGCTCTCCCCGGGCGTAGAGGACGAAGAGCGCCGCGCCCACGAGGGCGAGGACGGTGCCCAGCCCCACGAAGAGGTTGTACCGCGCCTGGACGGACCGGGCGACGAGCTGCTCGCGCGCTGACGTGCTGCCCATCAGTTGGTTCCTCCCGCGGACGCGGCCTGCTGGGCCTTGGCATCGGCCTGCAGCTGCCGCACGTAGTTCACGATCTCCCACCGCTCCGCCGACCGGATCTTGTCGCCGTACCGGGGCATGACGCCGCGGCCGTAGCGGATGATGCTGTAGATGTAACCGTCACTCCAGGCGATGGCCCGGTCGGTGATGAGGGGCAGCGCCGCCACCCGCGGGCCGACCGGTCCGTCGGCGTAGCCCGCCTTGCCGTGGCAGACCGCGCAGAAGGTGTGGTACAGGCTGTCGCCCTTCGCCGGGGCCGGCTGACCCGCGAGCGGGTTGACCAGCTTGTCGGCGGTGGTGGTGTTGCCCACGCTCCACTCGGCGGACCAGTCCGCCTCGCCGCCGGTGATCGGAACGGTGCCCGCCGGGGTGTTCCGCGGGATCGCGGCCGAGGCGTAGGGGTGGACCGCCTGGCTCTTGATCATGGCGTCGAACCAGGGGACCAGGTGCATCAGGTCGTCCGGCGACGGCACGTCGTTGTAGTAGGTGTCGCAGCCCCCGGTGGCGAGGGCCAGCGTCAGCGCGGCCAGCGTGGCGAGCCTACGCCGCATGGCGCACCTCCACGCTGCCGGCATCGCGCAGCATCCGCTCCACCCCCGGGGCGTCGGGGCCGGGACAGGGCACGAAGATGCCGATCCGGTCGTCGCTGAACTTGGGGTCGTAGGCCAGTCCGGTCGTGCGCCGGGAGAGCGAGAGGAGGATCACCCCGACCACCGTCGAGAGCGAGCCGATCAGCACCATGAGCTCGAACATGAACACCACGTAGGGAGGGACGGTCGCGATGGGCTTGCCGCCCACCAGCAGCGGCCAGTCGAGCGACATCCAGAACGTCATCCCGAGGCCGGCGCACACCCCGGTGATGCCGCCGATCAGGGTGAAGAGCCGCACCGGGGAGGTGGTGATGCCGAGCGCATCCTCCAGCTCGTGGCTGGGGGCGGCGGAGTAGACCGTGAAGTCCTCACGGCCCTGCGCCCGCAGGGCCTGGATCGCGTCACAGGCCGCGTCGATGTGCTCGAAGCTGGCGAGCACGCCGGAGACCGGGCGGGCCATCAGTGGCCTCCCTTGCGAAGCCGGGGCATCGGGATCTGCTCCTTGATCTCCTGGATCGCGACGACCGGAAAGGTCCGGGCGAACAGCAGGAACCACATGCCGAACCAGCCGAACGAGCCGGCGAGGATGCCCCAGTCGGCCCAGGTGGGCCGCATCTGGCTCCAGGCGTAGGGCACGAAGTCATTGGCGAGGCTCGAGGCGATGATGACGTAGCGCTCGAACCACATCCCGATGTTGATGAAGATCGAGATGACGAACAGCGCCGTCAGGTTGGTGCGCACCTTTCGCCACCACATCAGCTGCGACACGAAGGCGTTGCAGATGATCATGGTCCAGCCGCCCCACCACATCGGGCCGAAGGCGCGGCGGAAGAACGCGGTCTGCTCGAAGGGGTTGCCGCTGTACCAGCCGATGAAGTACTCCATCCCGTAGGCGTAGAAGAGGATGGAGCCGGTGAGCAGCACCAGCTTCGCCAGGTTGTCGAAGTGGTACTCCGTGATCATGTGCTCCAGGTGCAGCGCCTTGCGGAGCGGGATCAGCAGGGTGAACACCATGCCCACGCCGGAGTAGATCGCGCCCGCCACGAAGTAGGGGGCGAAGATCGTCCCGTGCCACCCGGGCACGATCGACATGGCGAAGTCCCAGGACACGACCGAGTGCACCGAGAGCACCAGCGGCGTGGCCAGCGCGGCCAGGTAGAGGTAGGCCCGGCTGTAGTGCCGCCACTGGTGCTGGGTGCCCTTCCAGCCCAGGGAGAAGAAGCCGTACACCCTGGCCCGCCAGCCCTTCATCAGGTCGCGGGCGGCGGCGATGTCCGGCACCAGGCCCACGCAGAGGAAGGTGGTGGACACCGTCAGGTAGGTGGAGATTGCGAAGACGTCCCACACCAGCGGCGACTTGAAGTTGGGCCACAGCCAGCGCTGATTGGGGTAGGGCAGCAGCCAGTAGAAGAACCACTGGCGCCCGATGTGGATGATCGGGAACAGGCCCGCCGTCATGACCGCGAAGACCGTCATCGCCTCGGTGGCGCGGTACACCGCCGTCCGCCAGGGCGACCGGAACAGGAACAGGATCGCGGAGATCAGGGTGCCGGCGTGGCCGATGCCGACCCAGAAGACGAAGGTCGTGATGTACACCGACCAGAAGGCCGGCGGGTTGTAGCCCGCGAGGCCCAGGCCGTCCTTCAGCAGCAGCAGGAAGGTGATGGCCCCCACCAGGAACAGGCCCACCGCCCCGGCCAGCAGCAGCAGGTACCCCGTCCCCGCCGTCCCCAGGGTGTTGACGACGTCCCGGGTGACCTCGTGGTGGGTCTGGGTCGGGTGGGTCGTGTCGTGCGCGATCGCGGCCATCGGTTACGCCTCCGCCCGGTGCAGGACCTTCGCCAGGTAGGTCACCGCCGGGCGTACGTTGAGGTCCTCGAGGATGTGGTAGCCGCGGTGGTCGCCCTGGAGCTGGCTCACCCGGCTGGTCGGGTCCTTCAGGTTGCCGAAGACGATCGCGCTCGAGGGGCAGGCCTGCGCGCAGGCCGTCACGATGTCCCCGTCCTTGAGGGTGCGGTCGTCCAGCCGGGCCTGGTGCTGCGCGGCCCGGATCCGCTGGACGCAGAAGGTGCACTTCTCCATGACGCCGCGGGCCCGCACCGTGACGTCCGGGTTGAGCTGCAGGTTGAGCGGCGCCGGGAACGCCTGCTTGTTGTAGGCGTACCAGTTGAAGTAGCGGACCTTGTACGGGCAGTTGTTGGCACAGTAGCGGGTGCCCACGCAGCGGTTGTACACCTGCCCGTTGAGGCCGTCGTAGGTGTGGTACGCGGCGTAGACCGGGCAGACCGGCTCGCAGGGGGCGTTGTCGCAGTGCTGGCACAGCATCGGCAGCACCCGGGCCTCCACCGGCTCGCCGTCCTCCCCGCCCTCCCAGTATCGCTCGATCCGCATCCAGGTCATCTCGCGGCCGCGGAGGATCTGGTCCTCGCCCACGAAGGGGATGTTGTTCTCGGCGTAGCAGGCCGTCATGCACGCGGAGCAGCCGGTGCAGCGCCCCAGGTCGATGACCATCCCCCACATCGGATTGTCCATCGCGTAGGCGCCGTGCTTCCGCTTCTCCCGCTGCGCCTCGTCCCAGCCCTCGATGGCCTCGACTTCCTTCTCGGTGTTGACCTCGTGCTCCTCGTGGCCTTCCGCGGCCCGGGCGAGCGACGGGGTCATGCCCTGCCTCGCCTGCTCGAAGGTCATCGCGTCGGCGATGCCCCGGCCGAGCTGCCGGGTGGTGCCTTCCGTCTTGGCGACGGCCTTGTAGCCGCGGGTCTTGGTGAGGGTGACCCGGGTGCTGAAGTAGGCCAGGTAGCCGGGGCCGGCCTCGCCGCCGAGGAGGTCGAGCGGATTGACGCCGCGGCCGGTGGCCCAGTCGCCGTAGCTGGTGTGACCCAGCCCCACGGGCACCGCGACCACGTCATCGTGCAGCCCGGGGCGGATGTAGACCGGCGCCTCGATGGCGCCATGGGGCGTGCTGAGGCGGACGATCTCGCCCTCGCGCACGTCGAGCCGGCTGGCCACCGCCGGGCTCAGCTCCGCCCACGAGTGCCAGGTGATGCGGGTGACCGGGTCCGGCAGCTCCAGCATCCAGGGCCGGTTGGCGAAGCGCCCGTCACCGTAGGCCGACGCCACCGGCAGCAGATAGAAGCCTTCCCCACCGCTGAAGGCCGGGGCGGTGAAGCCGACGCCCGCGGCGCCGGCCGCCAGCCGCACCGGGGTGACCGGTGTGTCCGCGTAGATCCCGCCCCGGGCCAGCGCCTGGCGCCAGCCGTCCTCGCTGCCCACGCGCTTGAGCCACTGGGTCTTGAGGTGGGCCTCGAAGCTCGGCGCGGCGAAGCCGCTCGCGAGGGTCCCGCCCACCTTCTGCGCGACCTGTAGCAGGACGTCGCCGGTGGGCCGGGTCTGGAACACCGGCTCCAGCATCGGCTGCAGCAGCCCCTCCACCCCCCGCCGCGGGCGGGCGTCGTCCCACCGCTCGAGCGCGTGGTGATTGGGGAGCAGCAGGTCGCACTGCCGCGCGGTCTCGTCGAGGAAGAGCGAGGTCGAGACCTTGAACCCGGCCTTGGCGAACTTGGCGTCGAATCCCGCCGCCTTGGGCAGGGTGAAGGCGGGGTTGGCCTCATGGACGATCGCCACCGCGGCCTCACCACGGCCGAGCCCCTCGACCAGCGCCAGCAGGGTGCCGTAGCCGTCGCCGGCGTCGAGGTCGGCGCCGAACTTCACCGTCTGGCCCACGCTGCCGGCCACGTAGTTGAGCAGGTACACCGCCGCCGCGGCCTGGACCGCGCCGGCGTGCTGGGAGGAGAACCCACCTGCCACCGCGAGGCCCGGCGCCGCCGAGGCGAACTCCCGGGCGATGCGCCGGATCACCTCCGCGCCGACGCCGCTCGCCTCCTGCGCCGCCTCCGGGGTGTAGGCCGCGAGCGCGCCCCGCAGCGCGTTGGCGTCCGCCGGGTTGCCCGAGCGCTCGGCCAGCAGCACGTTGGCGATGGCCAGCGCGATCGCCGCCTCCGAGCCGGGCCGGGCCACGTGGAACTCGTCGGCGTTCATCCCGGTGAGCGACATCCGGGTGCCGAACATCACGTGCTTGGCCATCCTGCCGTCGGCGAAACCGTGGCTGGCCGCGAAGCCGCGCTGGGTCTCCACCGGGGAGACCCAGGATCCGTCGAGGAAGTCGGCCCCGAAGGAGATGATGTACCCTGCCTTCGCAAAGTCGAACGCCGGCAGCTCCGTGGTCCCGAAGACCTGCAGCGCGGCGGCGCGCAGCACCTCGAAGTCGAACGCCCGGTAGCGCACCAGCTTGCCGCCCTGGGCCGCGGTCCACGCCGCGAGCAGGTCGGCGAAGGTGCCGCGCGGCGCGCCGGAAATCACGGCCAGCTTGCCGCCCGCCCCCTGCAGCTTGCCGGCGAGGGTCGCGATGCCCTCGTCCCAGGTGATCGGCTTGAAGCTGCCGTCCGCCTGGCGGGCCATCGGCCCCGTGAGCCGGCCGGGGTTGTAGAGCGCCTGGAGGGCGGACTGGCCATGGCCGCAGAGCTTGCCGGCGTTGACCGGATGGTCCGGGTTGCCCTCGAGCTTGATCGGGCGCCCTTCGCGGGTCTTGACGTGCAGGCCGCAGCCGGCGGCGCACTCGGTGCAGGTGCTGGCGTACCAGGTCGGGATGCCGGGCACCTGGTCCTCGGACTGCACCAGGTAGGGCACCAGCTTCTCCACCTGCCCGGTGGAGCAGCCCGACACCATGGCGGCGCCGGCGCCGGTGACGCCCACCACCTTGAGGAAGCGCCTGCGATCGAGACCTTCGCGCGGTGTTTCGTTGGACATTGACCTTGCCTTTGGCCTGTGGCTCTCTGCCGGGAACCCCGGCGCCCTCATCCGCTGCCCACCGCTCCCGCGATCCTCGCCTCCGGGAGGCGGACCGGGCAGCGCCGGGCGGGTCTGTGCCCCGCTAATAGTGGCAGAGCGTGCAGTCGCGATTCACCTGCCGCTGCAGGTGGCACGTGATGCAGAAACCCATGTTGTTGACGTTGTTGACCTTGAAGACCTGGGGCATGCGGGCGACGTCGCCGTGGCAGGTCTGGCAGGCGTTGGGACCGAGCACCTTGATGTGGCGCATGTGCGGGAAGTGCACGTGCTTCGCCACGCTGTGGACCCGGACCCACTCGATCGGCTTCTGGCTGTTGAACGACTCGCGGACCTTGGTGATCTCCGCCTTGTGGCTCGAGTCGGTGCCACCGATGATCAGGTGGCAGCCCATGCAGGTCGCCATGCTGGGGATCCCCGGCTCGCTCGACTCGCCCACCGAGTAGTGGCAGTACTGGCAGGGGATCTTGTTCAGGCCGGCGTGGATGTCATGGCGGAAGAAGACGGGCTGGCGGGGACCCTTGAGCGACGCGGTGTCACCGGCGGCGAGCTTGTACGCCGGGAGGGTGTCGGTCGGCGAGGGACCCTGGGCGGCGGCGGTGGTGCCCTGCCCGGCCGCGATGGCGAGCACCGCCACCAGCAGCGAACCAGCTCCGAGGAATGCCAGCTTTCGCATGATCGCTCACGACCGCCAGGCTGGGAGAGGCCGGCGGGAATCGGGGTTGCGTGCGGTTGTGAATTCTTTCACGAGGCGGCAACCCATTGAGGCGCCAACGGATGCCGCGACAAGTATAGTCAGCCCGTCCCGCCCGGCCAAACCCTCGACAAGGGCGGGGCCGATTCTACCGCTCCGGGATTCAGCTCGCCAGCGACCGCCGGCCGGCGGCCGCCCCGGGCGTCTCGGCCACCACCCAGGCCAGCTTCCGGCGCACGAAGCTCAGGAAGGCATCGGCCGCCTTCTGGTCCCCCACCTCGAGGGCACACCAGCGCACCGGCCCGGTCCGCTGGGCGCTCCGGATGGCGGCCCCGATGGCCGCCGGGAGCCGCGGCACCGCGAGGGCCTTGGACTCCTCGGAGTCGGCGAGGGTGAAGGTGAGCGACGGGCCACTCTTCATGACGTGCAGCCAGCAGAGCTTGCGGTGCCCCACGGCGAACTCCCAGGTCCAGTGCCAGGAGGGGCCCATGTACTTCACGTGCTCCGCGACGCCGGGCAGCTTGAGCAACCCCTCCCGCAGGCGGCGGAAGCGGGCGGCGGCGGGTGCGGGGAGGTCCTTGTAGGGAGCCGAAGGCTTGGGTTCCTGCCGGGGGTTGGGGTACAGGTTGTTGGCCCAGTACGCGGCGGATCGCCCCACGGGTCAGGCTCCAGGGAGGAAGGATTCGGGATCGGCGAAAACTAAATGCGTCCGGTTCCGCATCCAAGCGCCTCACCCGTCGGCGGGGGGTGGCTCGTCGGCGGCCTCGCCCGGGGTGCCGACCCCCTGGGCCTCGGGGGGAAGCGGCAGCCCGTTCCGGACCAGGAAGCGCACGATTTCGATCCCCATGGCCCGCACCAGGGAGGCCTCCCGGGCGTCCAGCTCGGCGCGGTAGATGATTTCGCGCCAGGAGCGCAGGACGTGGTCGCTCTGTCGGGTCTTGAAGAACTCGATCGCCCACAGGGCGCGGCTCCAGTCGGCGAACAGCCGCTCCTGCAGTGCCATGGAGACCGGCTCGGCGGGTTTCCGCGGCGGCTTGATGGGCCGGCGCTCGCCGCCCCGGGCCAGCCAGGTCTCGTAGCACATGATGGCGACGGCCTGGGCCAGGTTGAGCGACTTGTACGCCGGGTTGGTCGGGATGGTCACCAGCGCGGTGCACGCATCCAGTTCCTCGTTGGAGAGCCCCTTGTCCTCCCGGCCGGCCACGAAGGCCACCGGGCCCTGCGCCGCCCGGGCCATCAGCTCGGCGGCGGCCGGCCCGGGCCGGTACACGGTGCGCTTCGCGGCGCGCTCCCGCGCGGTCAGGGCCAGGGTCCAGGTGCAGTCCGCGATGGCGTCGGCGAGCGAGTCGTGGATCGTGATCCGCTCGATGAGGTCGCCGGTGTTGTGGGCGATGCCCTCGATGCGCCAGGCGTCGAACACCTCCGGCTGGACCAGCCGGACCTGTTCCAGCCCGAAGTTCTTCGCGATCCGGACGGCGCTGCCGATGTTCACGATGTCCTGCGGGGCGACCAGCACCAGGATGGGAGGGGACGTCATGGCCCCAAAGCTAGCGGGCGTCCCCCGGCCGGTGTAGCGCGCCGCCTAGCCCTGGGTCACCTGCGCCAGCACCTCCAGCAGGTCCTTGAGCGCGAACGGCTTCGACAGCACGGGGCGGTTGGCCTCGGCCAGGAACCGTGACGCCTCGGGCGACAGGACATCGCCGGTCATGAAGGCCAGGCGCCGGATGGCGGGGGCGCCGGTGGCCTGCAGGTGCCGATAGAACTCGTGCCCGCTCATGCCCGGCATGCGCAGGTCGCACAGGACCACCGCGTAGTCCCCGTCCTCCAGCAGCCGGAGTCCCTCCTCGCCCGAATCGGCCAGGTCCACCTGCCAACCGGTGCGGGTGAGGAACTTGGAGATGCTGCGCCGGATGTCGGGCTCATCGTCCACGAGGAGGATGCGCCCCTGCCGTGGCGGGGCGGCGGCGGGCGCGGGCGGCCGGTGGCGCTCAGGGCCGGGGCGCTCGGGGCTCGCCGAGCGCGGCAGCTCGACCACGAAGCGGGCCCCGCCGCCGGGGCGTTCCCCGGCAGTGATCTTGCCCTGGTGGTCGGCGATGATCCCGGCACTGACCGAGAGGCCGAGGCCGGTGCCCTCCCCCTCGGGCTTGGTGGTGTAGAACGGGTCGAAGACCCGGCTCAGGAACTCCGCGGGGATGCCGGGCCCGTCGTCCTCGACCACGATGGTGGCCAGGGCCTCGGTGGCCTGCAGCCGGAGCCAGACGTGGCCCCGGCCGCGGCCGCCGCGGATGGCCTGTTCGGCGTTGACCAGCAGGTTCATCAGCACCTGCTGCAGGTTGATCGTGTTGCCCCACACCAGCACCGCCTCGCCCGGCAGCTCCGCGCTCGCCTCGATCGACTGGCTGGCCAGCTGGTTGCGCCGGAGCGCGAGCGCACCGCGCGCCGCATCGCGCAGGTCGATGAGCGCCCGTTCCGAGCCCTGGCCCCGCACGTAGGTGAGCAGGTTCCGCACGATCTGCGCGGCGCGGTCGGCCTCGACCTTGATCACCTGCAGCGACTCCAGCTGGGCGGGGTCGCTCGCCTCCGCCACCAGCAATTCCATGTTCATCAGGATGCTGGCGAGCGGGTTGTTGATCTCGTGCGCCATGCCGCCGACCAGCTGGCCGATGGCGGACATCTTCTCCGCCTGCAGCAGCTGCGCCTGCACCCGGCGCTGGTCGGTGACATCGCGGACGATGCCGAGCACCGTGGTGACCTGGCCGTCCTCCACCAGCGCCGAGGTCCGGATCGCCACCACGCCCGGCTCCCCGCCCGGCAGCCGCACGCCGGCCTCGAACTCGGCGGACCCCCCGGCCAGCGCGCGGGCCACCTGCACCGCCACGCCGGCGGGGTCCTCGAACGGGAGCACCTCGTTCCACGGCCGGCCCACCGCGGCGTGCACCCGCACATCCCAGAGCCGCTCGGCGGACTGGTTGAGCGAGAGCACCGTTCCCCGGCGGTCGAGGGTGAAGATGGCGTCGGAGGCGGCGGAGAAGAGCCGGCGGTACCGCTCCTCCGACTTGCGGAGCGCCAGGCCGGAGGCCGCGGTCTGGTAGCCCGCGCCGGCGTGGTCGGCGATCTGGGTCAGCCGCTCCACCTCGCCCACCGCGAAGGAGGCCCCCACCGGGCGCACCAGCTGCAGCGCGGCGATGAACCGGCCCTCGCACCAGATCGGCACCGCGGCGATCGCCACCGTGGGGAGCGGGGCGCCGGTCCCGCGTCCCGGCGCGGCGAAGCGCGGGTCCTCCGCCAGGTTGGAGGCGATGCACACCACGCCCTGCTGCTCCCGCATCCAGCCATCCACCGAGCCCGCGAGCGGCCCCGGCTGGGCCAGCGCCGGCGGCAGCGGACCGCGGCTGGCCACGACCACTCGGCCCGGCTCGGCAATCGTACTGACCAGTGCCGCCGTGCCGCCGATGCCCTGGAAGGCGGCATCCGCGGCGAGCTCCAGCACCTGCCCGGCCCGGGCCTCCTCGTCGGTGGCGGCCCGGGCCATCTGGCGCAGCCACTCAGCGGTGATGCGCTGCCGCCGCTCCTCCTCGAGGCTGTCGAGGTTCTCCAGGGTGACGGCCAGCTGCTGGACCACGATCTCCAGGATGCGGACGTCCTCGGTCTCGAAGGCGTGGTCCTGGCTCTCATCCTCGATGATGACCACCCCGGCGACCGTGCCCCGCACCCGGAGCGGCGCGGCGGCGAAGCAGCGCGGGTGGCTGTCCGTCGTGAGCCCGAGCCCCGCCACCTCCTCCGCCGCCGCCGCGGGGAAGAAGACGGTGCGCCCGGTCCGGGTCACCTCCTCGACCACCCCCCGCGCGAGCGGGCGCTCGCGGCCGTCGTGCACCTCCTCGCCCCGCCGGTCCACCGGGAAGCGCAGCACCCCGGCCACCTCGTCCACCACTGCCATGCGCACCGAGCCCACCCCCAGCGCCCGCCGCAGCATCTCCGCCGCGAGGTCCATGGCGTCGCCGGGGCGGAGCGACTGGTGCAGGCTCGCGGACACCTCCGCGACGCTGCGGATCCGGTCGGCATACTGGCTGATGCGGACGTTGGAGAGGCGCGCGAGGAGAGCCAGCTCGGCGACCTCGGCGACGCGGTGCAGCAGCTCCTCGTCGAGCCGGGAGAACGGCGCCCCGGTCCGCAGCAGCAACAGCAGCCCGCTTTCGCCGGTGACCCGTCCCATGCGGGCGACCAGCAGGTGGCCAAGCCCCCCGGGCAGGCTGCAGCGGTGGGCCACCTCGTCCTGGCCCAGGCGGTGGCCGCACCGGAGCATTCCCCCGGCGAGGGGCGGGGTGGCCAGCGCGACGTGCTCGCCATAGGACGCGGTGAGCGCCAGGTGCTGCTGCACCACCTCGAGCAGCTCGGCGCCCTCCGCGTGGAGGGCCCGTGCCGCCTCGGCCACGATCTGGCGCCGCACCCCGGGGGTGTCCTCGGCGGTGGCGAGGGCGCTGGCGGCCTGGCTCGCGGCGCGGCTGTCGCCGAGCTGCCGTGCGGCCGCCTGCCCCAGCCGCACCTCGCTCAGCGCCGCGGCGGCATGGATGGCATAGCGCAGCAGCGACTCCTGGTCCGCCTGCTGGAACCGGCCCGGCTGCTCATGCGCCACGGTAAGGACGCCGATGACCTGCTCCACCCGCCGGAGCGGCACGGAGAGCAGCGACCGGATCCAGGCCGAGCCGCCGCTGGCGCTGGCGTCGGTGGTCCACTCGCTGGCGAGGAGTCCCTCCAGGGACTCGAGCGCCATCCCCTCGAAGCCGAAGGTGCGCGGCCGGCGCCGCCCCGCGTCGCCGGCGAAGCGGCCGGCGCAGGCGTGGCACACCAGCTCCTCCCCCTCGAGGAGCGACAGCCGGACGGAACAGTTCTCGAAGATGGCGGCGGCGGTGCGGACCAGCTCGCCGGCGGTCTCCTCCTCGGAGAGCTGGGCGGCGCCGATCAGGGCGGTGCGGGCGGCGGCACGGATCTCGAGCCGGGCCCGGCCGTCCACCACCGGCTGGGCGCCCGCGCCCCGGTCCCACAGCCCGCCGGCGAGCGCCGCGAGCCGGCTCAGCGTGGTCGCGTCGTTGCGGCGGAAGTGACCCAGGTGCCGGTGGTACAGGACCATCGCGGCCACCGGGCGATCGGCCACCACCACCGGCACGGCCATCACCTCGACATTCCGGTCGTCCTGCCACAGCGCGGCCTGCCGCCCGCGAGGCGGCGACTCGGCGCCGATCACCAGGCGGCCGCGGATCCACGCCTCGCCGGCGAGGCTGCCCTCCAGGGGCAGGCCGGTGGAGCTGACGGGCGCATTGGGGCCGCGGGAGGCGGTGACGCGGAGCTCATCCCCCTCGGGGATGCACAGGGCCGCGCCAGTGGCGGCGGTGGCTTCCAGCGCGAGGTCGAGGAGAATCCCCAGTCCGTCAGGACCGGGGGGATCGGCGGGGAGGCTGCGGGGTTCTGCGGCGTTGCCGGCCGGCGCCAGGGCCATTCATGCTCCCCACTCGACGGTGGCAGATGCCACCGCAGGGGGCCGGTCCACCTGGGGGGAGCAGACCGACTGCCCGGAATCTAGGGGATGGCGCGCCCGCGGTTCAAGAGTCGGCCAGGAAGGAGGTGTCCAGCCGCCGCGCCTTCAGTGCGGCCGCGAAGGTCGCCTTTTCAACGGCCTTGGCGTAGGCATCCCGCGGTTCGACCAGCTTCTGCTCGACCAGCTCGAGCAGGGCGTCGTTGAGGGTGACCATCCCGCCCTTCCGGTTGGTCTGCATGATCGACGGGATCTGGAACGTCTTCCCCTCGCGGATGAGGTTGGAGATCGCGGGGATCGAGAGCAGCACTTCCTTGGCCGCGACGCGCCCGCCGCCCACCCGGCGGCAGAGCACCTGGGCAATTACGCCCTTGAGCGATTCGGCCAGCATCACCCGGACCTGCGCTTGCCGGTCCACGGGGAACTGGTCGATGATCCGGTCGATGGTGGACGCCGCCGTGGTGGTGTGCAGGGTCCCGAACACCAGGTGGCCGGTCTCCGCCGTCTCGATGGCGATCGACACCGTCTCGAGGTCGCGCATCTCGCCCACCAGGATCACGTCCGGGTCCTCGCGCAAGGCCGCGCGCAGGGCCGCCTTGAACGACTGGCTGTGCTGCCCCACTTGCCGCTGGGTGACCACGCACTTCTGCGGCGGGTGCACGAACTCGATCGGGTCCTCGATGGTGAGGATGTGGTCGGACCGGGTCCGGTTGACCAGGTCCACCATGGCCGCGAGCGTGGTGGACTTGCCCGAGCCGGTGGGCCCGGTCACCAGGACCAGCCCCTTGGTCAGCTGGCACAGCCGCTGGATCTCGGCCGAGAGCCCGAGCTGCTCGGCGGTGAGGATGCGGGAGGGAATCACCCGGAACACGCCGAACGGCCCGCGGCGCTCCCGCGCGGCGTTGCACCGGAAGCGGGTGCCGGGAACCTCCCAGGCCCAGTCGGCGTCGCCGGTCTCGGCGTACTGGGTCTGGTCCCGCGGCGGCATGATGCTGACCAGCATCGCCTCCAGCGCCTCCGCCTCGAGGACGGCGCCCTCCTGCCGCACCAGCTCGCCGTCGCGACGGAGGATCGGCTGCTCCCCCACCCGCAGGTGCAGGTCCGAGGCGCCCTGCTCCACGGTCTGCCGGAGCAGCTGCTCCAGCTGGGCGCGGGCGTTGTCGAGCTGGGCGGTCACCCGGGGGGCCGGGGCGGCGGGCGCCGCGGTGCCCGGTGCGGGCGCCGCCTCCGCGGCGACCGGGCGCACCAGCACCCGCGGGCCATCCGGCTCCGGCAGGACTTCCACCGACACCAGCCCGGCGGGCGACGGGTACTGGAAGGTCACCGGCGTGGGGCCGTCGAGTGCGCCCTGCTGGGCCGGCGGCGCCACCTCGCGCACCAGCGGGATGTACTGCGCCGGGGTGAGCGGGTCGCGGGTCGCGGGGACGGGCCCATTGCCGGTCAGCAGGGACGCCGGCTTGCCCGGTGCGAGCAGCAGGCCGTCGGCGCGGCGGTCGAAGACGGCCTGGATGAAGCGGTCGATGCGGGCCACGGGACGTCGGGGGTTCAGGAGAGGGGGCGCACCGCGCGTACGAACGCGCGGTGGATACAGAGGGTGCCGTCCTCGAGCACCAGCGTGAAGAACCGCTCCGGGGCGTTCAGGAAGTCGAGCGCGCGGGCGCGGGTGGGAGGCAGTTCGCTGTGGGCCACGCCCCGGTGCTCGGCCCCGCCCATCATCATCACCTCGAGCGGGATATGGCGCGCGGCGCTCTCGCGGGCGGGGTCGTCGAAGAGGTGGTCCTCCTGGTACAGCATGGAGGCCACCTGCGCCCGGGCCACGAAGACCACCTCGCCGTGCGGCAGGGACATCGGGAAGAACGCCTCGCTGCGGTTGAGCAGCTCCAGCGGCGTCTCCGGCCCGTCGCGCCAGGCCACCCGCGGCTGCAGGTGCACCTCGCCCTGGATCAGGAGCCCCTCGGCCAGGGTGACCCGGACCGGAAGGCGGCGAGTCGAGGCCCAGTCGTTCATCAGCCGCGGATCTCCACCCCGGCGGCCCGCTCCTGCAGGCGGATGGCCTCCAGGTAGTCGGCCTCCTCGCCCAGGGCCGCCCGCGCCTGCGCCATCAGCTCGGCGGTAAGGTGCAGCACCGGGGACCGGATCCCCTGGGCCTCGAGGAAGCCGACCGCGATGCGCACATCCTTCTCCAGCAGGGCCAGCCGGAAGGTGTTGGGATATGCACCGGTGAGGACCCGGTCCGGCACCAACCCCTCGCTCACGAACGAGCGGCCAGAGGAGGCGTTGAGGACTTCGAGCGCCTTGCGGGCGGGGACCTGTGCGTGGGCCAGGGCGGTGAAGCCCTCGCCGAAGGCGAGGATGTTCACCGCGAGGAGCGCGTTGTTGATCGCCTTCATGGCGTGCCCCGAGCCGACCGG